>NZ_JBFAEO010000012.1:63681-159351 GCF_040642015.1 Actinosynnema sp. NPDC020468 | reverse complement strand
CCCCGTTTTTGCCCACGCGCCCGGGCGGGCCCACCCCCGCCCCCCCCGGCCCGGCCGCGGGCCCCCGGGCGGCACACCCCTCGGCCGGCCGGGCGACCCGCTCCACCCGTCCACCGGAGGGCGTCGAACGTTGCGGCCGGTCGTACGAAGGGGTAAGCGGAAGTATCCTGTAGGGTACGACCGCACTGCCGACGGTTGGGATTGTGGTGAGGACGGGTATTACCCGTCCTGACTCGGGAGGGCGGCCTGCCCCGAATGGACAGTTCTCGCGACAAAGCGGATCGTGAATTCCTGGAGCGATTGCGGCGAGTGATCGGAACGCCAGCCGAAGACCTGGACGCGGTCACGTTCCGTGCTGTTCGCGACCAGTTGAGCACGTCCGACGACCCGGTGGGTCCGGACCGCAGCGACGGCTCCGCCGGTTGAGGCCGGTCGAGCGACGCCCTGGTGCGAAGCCCTGGTACGACGCCTCGACATGCCGCCTCGGCACACCGCACCGACCCCACGCCGACCCCACGCCGGCCGCGGTCGGCCGCCCCGGGTCGCGAGGCCGAGGCTACCGTTGAGTATTCGACCGGCAAAAAAGAGCCGCAGCGGCTGAGTCCACTGCGGTCGGCAATCCGCTGCGCCGGGAATTGCCGTTCCTCCTACCCCTCTTCGCCCAGCAACTCCCGCAGCCGGTTGATTATCCGCCGTCTGGTCGGACCGATCGATCCGCGCGCGATGCCCAATGCGCCGCTGATCGCGTCGTAACTCGCCGGCGGATCGGTCATCAGCATTCCGAGCAGCGCCTGGTGCTCGTCGGGCAGCATCCGGATCGCGGTGAGGATCCGGTCGCGCTCGGCGTCGGCGAGCAGGGCCCGCTCGGGGGTCTCGTCGCTGCGCACGTCCACCGAGATCGGCTCGCCGACCGGGACGTGCTTCGAGGACTTCATCAGGTGCCGCAAGGCTTCACGGCGCGCCGCGGTGACGATCCAGGCGCTGACCCGGTCCGGCTCGCGCAACGTGTCGATGTGCTCGACCACCCGCAGCCAGGTGAGCTGGCAGACGTCCTCGACGTCGGCCGGCGACAACCCGAAGCTGCGTGCGACCGTCCACACGAGCGGGTTGAACATCCTGATCAGCTGCTGCCACGCGCTCGCGCTGCCCGCACGGCAGCAGGAGACGATCGAGGCCGCGTCCGTCCTGGCCGTCGGGTGCAACACCACAGAGCACGGGCCACCCGCCTCGGGTAACTCGTAGGAGTTCGCAGAACTGGACAAGACCACCTCCGCCACCTCTGATTTGGGCGAAACCCTAGCAGGCTCCGTGTCACGCGAGCTACAGACGTTCCTTCTTGTTACAGTGTGTCGCAGTACGGTGTTCCGAACCGCGGATGCGACAATGCGTCGCAATTGCGGTGGCTGGGTGGGGTCGGGAACCGGGAGGAAGATCATGGTCGGGAGCGGGGCCGCAATCGGTCAGGTGCCGTGGCGCGAACGCGTCCGGCTGACGGTCACGAGGGACATCGTGCTCGCCGCGCGCCGCCGGGTCGCGCTGGACGGCATCGAGGGCTTGACCATCCGGGCCGTGTCACGGGATCTCGGCATGAGCAGCCCGGCGATGTACCGGTACTTCCGGAGCCTGGAGGACCTCACCGACGCGATCGTGCTCGACGTGCTGGACGAGATGACGACGGTGCTCGGCGCCGAGGTCGACCGGGCCTCCGGCGAGGACACCTCCCGGCAGATCGTGCTGGCGAGCCGCGCGCTGCGCACGTGGGCGCTGGACCACACCTTCGAGTTCCAGCTGACCATGGTGACCCCGCCGACCGCCGAGGTCGGCAAACCGCGGCTGAGCGACGCCCGCTATGCCTTCGGCAAGGTCTTCGCCGCCCTGTTCGTGCGCTTCCTCGGCGAACGCGGCGAGGAGCCGCTCCCGGAGGACTCGGCGGCCCTGCTCCCGGAGACCATCGCCGAGTTCCGCCGCCGCATCGAGCTGCCGGTGCCGGACTCCACCATCGCCCTGTTCCTGCGTTGCTGGGTGCGCCTGTACGGGGTGATCTGCATGGAGGTCATGGGCCAGCTGCGGTTCCTGGGCGACCACGCGGGCGAGCTGTTCGAGGCCGAGCTGAAGTCGTTGGCCGACCTGCTGGGCATGCCGAAGGCCGCGCTGGACGGCCGGGTCTGACCGTCCCCGGGTCACTCTTCGTCCACTGTGGACGACCGATCGAGTCGGCCGACGCGACCGTCGGGTGAACATCGCGTGTCGGCACGGATTCCGGAGTACACCGGCGTCGGTGGTCGGACCTCCCGGCCACCGTCACGACGACGGGAGAACTCCGTGCACCGCTACCTCCAGCTCACCGGACGCGTCCTGGTGGGCTCGGCCCTCGCCGCCGGACTCGCGCTGGCCTGTACCGGAGCGGCCGAAGCCGCGCCGCGCGCCGGACTGCTCAAGTACGTGACCGGCCCGACCTCCGACGCCGGCAAGAGCTCCATCGCGAAGTGTCCCGCCGGCACCTCCGTGGTCAACGGCGGCTACTCCGTCACCGCGACGCACGACCCCAACGGCGCGCAGGACATCGTCGTGGTCAACCGCCCCGTGCAGAACGGCACGGCCTGGGAGGTCAAGATGAAGCGCGGCCGCGCCATCGCCTACGCGATCTGCCTCACCGACTGACCAGTCCCCCCACGCGGGATTCGACGGGCACGGGTGCGCACGCCTCGCACCGTGCCCGTCGCCGCGTTTCCGGCCCGCCCTCAGCCCCGCAGGACGACGTCCTCCGCCCCGATCCCGTTCTGCCGCACCAGGTCGCGCGCCGCGGTCAGCTTGCCCAGGAACCGCTCGATCGCCGCGAAGGTGAAGACGAGGTCCAGCTGCCCCGAGCCGAGGTTCACCTCCACCTCCTCGGCGGAACCGGTGATCTTGATCGGGGTGTCCCCGCTGATCTTGTAGTACGACGACGCCGAGATCCCGTGCACGTAGGTCTCCATCGCTGACTGCCTTTCGCTGGCCTGTATGGTGTGCAGTCCCAACGGATGTTGGGAGAGCGCTACAGGGGAGTGTAGGCACTTCAATGAAGTGCGTCGCGTCCCTAAAGAGTGAACTTTTCATCGAGTCACTGATACTCAGGGTGGGTGTAGATAGCTATGTGTGACGGGACGGGCCGCGCGTCATGACCGAAGACGACTTCGATCCGTGGATCGCGCGGTTGCAGTGGGGCGAGCAGGCGAGGCAGTTCCGGGAAGCGGCCGGCATCGAGTTCGGTGAAGCCGACGATCTCCTTCGGGAGAAGGGTTTCTACGAGACCAAACTGTCCAAACTGGAGAACGGCCACCTGGGGCCGAAGGTCTCGGACGTCGACGCGATGATCGCCCTCTACCGACCGACGGCCGAGGCCGCCGAGCAGTTCAGGGAGTTGGCCTCCGACGCCAGACGCCGCGCGCTGCCCGGGCCGACGCCGAGCGCGCGGGCGAGGCAGTACCTCTCGCTCGAACGCCACGCCGTCGAGATCCGCATGGTGTACAACGAGATTCCCGGCCTGCTGCAAACCCACGAGTACGCCCAGGCCCTGCTGTCGACCTCACCGGGGGTCGTGGCGTCGAGGGTGTACGCGCTCGCCGAGGAACGCGCCGAGCGCGGCCGACGCGTCATCCATCCGGGTGGCGCGGAGGTGTGGGTGGCGGTCGGTGAGGACGGGCTCCGCAGGTCCAACGGCGGGCGGGGCACGCTGCGGCGCCAACTCGAACACCTGGGCCACGTCGCCGCGATGCCGAACGTGTCCTTCCGGGTGATCGAGCAGTCGGCGGGCAACGTCGCGGGCCTGGCTGTGCCGTTCACCTTGCTGCACACGGCGGAGGGCAAGCCCATCGCCTTCCTGGCCACCGCCACGCGCAGCGACTACGTCCGGGCGACCTCGCCCTTCATGAACACGTTCCTGGACGCCTGGGAACGCGCCGCGACGGAGAGGAAATCGGCGACGATACTCGAGGAAAGGATCGCCGACCTCACCGACAACTAGGAGTGGTACCCATGTCGATCGCGGACACCACCTCGAACGGCCCGCGGTGGCGGAAGAGCAGTTACACCAGCGCCGGTGACCCGCAGTGCGTCGAACTGGCCTGCGTGAAGGACCTTCGCGCGGTGCGGGACAGCAAGTGGCCGGGTGGTGGGACGTTGTCGTTCTCCGCCGACGCGTTCCGCGCGTTCCTGGCGGATCTGCGGAGGTGACGACCCGGTGGCGGGGAGGGGTCAGGCCCTCCCCGCCACCGGTCGTGCGCTACCTACCCTGCAACGACTTCACGTTGTCGCCGAAGGTCCAGCCCTTCGAGCCGTCCCAGTTGATGGACCACGTCATCAGGCCCTTGAGCTGGCCGTTGTACGGGCGCACCGCCTGGGAGACCAGCGACGGCGACATGTAGCCGCCACCCGCGCCCGGCTGGGCGGGCAGACCGGGGACCTGCTTGTCGTAGGGCACCTTGATGGTGGTGCCCTGGATGACCAGGCCCTTGTTGAGGCAGTCGGTCTGCTTGGTGAAGCCCTGCACGGTGCCCGCCTGGTACGAGTCGCCCGAACAGCCGTACATGGAACCGTTGTAGTACTGCATGTTCAGCCACCACAGGCGGCCGTTGTCCGCGTACTTCTTGATGATCGGCAGGTACGCGCCCCAGATCGAGCCGTACACCACGCTTCCGCCGGTCACGTACGCGGTCTCCGGTGCCATCGTCAGGCCGAAGCCCGCCGGCATCTGGGCCAGCACGCCGTCGATGATCTTGATCAGGTTGGTCTGCGACGGCGACAGCGAGGTGATGCTGTTGCTGCCGACCAGACCGGTCTCCACGTCGATGTCGATACCGTCGAAGTTGTACTTCTTCAGGATCGGCACGATGGTGGAGACGAACTTGTCCGCCACCGACGCCGAGTTCAGGTCGACACCCGCCGCCGCGCCGCCGATCGACATCAGGATCGTCGCGCCGTCCGCCTTGGCCTGGCACATCTCGGCCGGCTTGGCGACCTTGACGTCGACGTCCATGCCGTCCTCCCACAGCACCGTGCCGTCGGAGCGGATGACCGGGAACGCCGCGTTGATCACGTTGTAGCCGTGCTGCTTGATCCGGCTGTCCGTGATCGGGATCCAGCCGAGCGGCGGGTGGACGCCGTTCTTGGCGCCGTCCCAGTTCTCCCAGTAGCCCTGCGTGACCTTGCCCGCGGGGCGGGGTTTCGTCGCGCACGTCTCGTCGGCCGCGTTCGCCTGCGAGACCGGAGCGACGAACACGACCGTCAGACACACGGCGAGCAGCCGTGCCAGCACACCCTTCACATCGACTCCCTCGTCGATAACACAGGGAGGGCTCGGGAACTGCGTTTCAGGGCAGCGCCCGAACCCCGTGGGTCCTTGCACGCTGGCCCCCAACGGTCATACCGCCGGCTGCGCCCGCCAGGATGTGATCCATCGGTTTCCCATGTAAGCAGTGCGTCAACGTCGGGACAACCCGACGATCGGCGGAAGGAGCACCCGGTGTCCGACGCGGCGGACGAGTTCTACCACCAGTGCGAGTCGTCGAACCTCGACCGTTTGGAGCAGTTGTACCGGCCGGGTTTCGAGACGATGGTGAACCACAAGCTGGACTTCGAGGACGCGGCCGGGTTGCGGTGGTTCCTCGACAAGGGCGTGGACGTGGACGAATGCCACTGCCTGCACCACGCCGTCGGGCGCGGCCGGAGCACCCGGGTGCTCACGATGCTGATCGAGGCGGGCGCGGACGTGAACCGGCCGTGGGACCGGTGGGACGTCGGCCGGCGTCCGCTGGCCCTGGCCGCGCGCTGCGGCCATCTGGCAGCGTACGAACTCCTGCTGCGGCACGGGGCGCAGGCCGAGCTGGACCCGGTGGACGAGGCGGTGCTGGCGGTCGCGCGCGGCACGTCGTCCGTTCTGCCCACCGCGCCGCCGCCGCTGCTCGGTCTGCCCGAGGGCGACGACTACGGCTGGATCCTCGGTCAGTTCGCCGGACTCGGGCGCACCGACGTCGTGCACACGCTGTTGGGCGCGGGCCTGGCCGTGGACACGCCGGGGTGGAGCGGGTTCACGCCGTTGCACCAGGCCGCGATGAACGGGCGCGCGGACACCGTGCGGCTGCTGATGGACCACGGCGCGGACTGGGAGCGCGAGGCCTGGGAGGACGGTGCGACGCCGTTGGACTGCGTGGTGTGGGGGTTCCGGAACAACCGCACCGACGACGGCGACTACGCGGCGTCGGCCGAGGTGCTGCTCTCGGCCGACGCGCCGTTCAACCACGGTGACTCGGAGTTGGACGAGGTGCTAGCCGCCGAACCCGGTCACCGGTGAGCGGTTGTCCTCGTAGTCCTGGTGCGTGATGACGAACGCGCCCGGCGCGGCGGCCACCAGCAGGTCGCCCTTGGCGGATTGCGTGCGCGGCGCCTCCACGGTGGCCTTCCCCTTGTCCGACACGATGGTGACGGCGGGGGAGACGTCCTCGTAGCAGGCCTCGCCGGTGCCGGTCGCGGTGGCGATGACCAGGCGGCTCTGCGGGCACGCGGAGGTCGGCCGGTCCGACTCGGCGTCGGTGTCGGCGTGCAGCAGGCGCCCGGTGGCGGTGTCGAACTCGCCGGAGGTCACCTTGCCGGCCGGGTTGTCGACCTGGAAGTGCAGCCGGACCGTGCGACCGTCGACCCGGTCGGAGACGAGGATGGGCGACCCGTGGTTCTTCGACCCGCTCGCCACCTCGTGCCGCCAGCGCTCCCGGCCGGTCTTCTCGTCCAGGCCGGCCAGGGCCGTGCGGTCGTCGCAGACGATCGGGACCAGCACCACCTCGCGGGCCGGAGCGCGCAGCGTGTAGGGCGACTCGCAGCCCTCCGGCGCGTGCCACCGCCACCGCTCGTCGCCGGTCTCCAGGTCGTAGCCGACGAAGGTGTAGTCCTCCCGGCCTTCGCGGAAGGCCCACGTGGTGAAGCCGGGTTCGATCTCACCGGAGTCGGCCAGGGTGTCGCGGATGATCTTCTCGAACCGGGGGCGGCCGGTGTCGCCGTCGAGCGCGACGACGAGCTTCATGCGGGTGTCGTGCCGCCAGCCGAAGGACACCAGCACCACGCGGCCGTCGGGCGAGGACTTGACCACGCCGACGGACGCGCCGGGCCGCGCGTACCGCCATCTCTGGGTGCCGTTCTTCCCGTCGAGCCCGACCACCGCGCCGTCCCAGGTGGCGACGGCGACCCCGTGCGCGGTCGGCACGATCTCGGCGACCCCGTCGTCGGGCGGCGTCCAGGTCCACTTGACGTTCTTCGGCAGGTCGGGCGTGGGTTCGGCGGGTTCGGTGTAGGGCGCGCCGACGTCGGACCGGACCTGGACCAGGTTCGGTTCGGTGACGGCGAGGACGCCCAGTGCCAGCACCACGACGCCGGCGGCGACGCCTGCCGGCCACTCGCTGATCCTGGCCGGCGCGAACGTGCCGACGAGGAGGCCGACGAGCCCGACGCCGAGCAGCACGGTGCGCGGCCCGGAGACCCCGCTGGACAGGTCGTAGGCGACGAACGCCCCGACCCCGCCGACGACGAGGAGGGTGACGACGACCGGCACCGCCCGCGGCCGCACCCGCACCAGGGCGCCCGCGACGAGGACGGCGAGCGCGAGCCCGATGACCGGGAGGTCGAGCTCGTCGGGGCGACTGACCCCGCCGGACAGGAAGGGAGCCACCAGCGCGCAGAGCACGCCGGCCAGGGCTGGGGATCGCTGCACGGTGGTGGGACGCACGGGAGCGGGTTGGGGTTTCCTTGGCACGGAAGGGAATTCGCGGTCCCACAAGGTGAGGATTCGTTACGTACAGCGAAATCCACCACCCGCGGACCCCGAAGCCGACTGCGCCGAATGGCCGCCCCGCCCCGCCCCGCCGCGCCCGCCTCGCCGCGACCGCGTGCCCGCTGTTCGCGTCTCGCCCGCGTTCGCCCCGGCGGGGCGTCGGTCGGTCGAATCGTTCCGCCGCAAGGTGAACAGCCGCCGGCAGCGGCGCGGCGATCGGCGGCGTGGAGATCAGCGGCGGTGGGTGGGGTGGTCCGGGGTGCGGAGGACTCGGCCGTGGTGGTCGCGGCCGGCGGTGGCGGCCGTGACGGCTTGGGGGTGGGAGCCGAAGACCAGGTTTCCGTCGGCGTCCAGGATTGCCGCCCGGGCGCCCAGGCGTACCGAGAGCGTGGCCACGCGGTGGGCGTCCACGGTCGCCACGCGCGCGGACCAAGTGGTGATCGGGAGCGGGCCTGTGTCGTCCACGTGTGCGGTCACGAGGTCGGCGGCGAAGCCCGATTCGTCCAGCGCGGTGAGGAAGTCCTGGTCGGTCGAGCCCGGTGCGCCGGGCGCCACGCCCAGCCACCACATCAGGCGGCGTCCGGGAGGTGGTGGGGGAGGAGGGGCATGGGAACTCCCGTTCCGAGGCGGCGGCGTCGGCACGAAGTGTCGTGAAATCGGCTCGCGTCCGGCGGTGGGCGAACGCGAACTTCGGGTGAACATCGCCTACCGAGGCACCGCCCCGGTGCCAGGCTGGCACCACGTGGCACAACTTGGTGCCACAACGTCTTGCCCTGGCACCAGCGAGGTGCCATAGTGATGCCATGGACCTGACGCCCTACGTCGACAACCTCCGCCACGAGCTGGCGCTCGCCGCCGAAGCGGGCGGGGAGGAGGCGAGGGCGTTGGCCGAGCGGCTCACCGCCACGTTGGAGTCCTCGGTGCGGCTGACGCTGTTCGAGGCGCTGTCCGCCGCCGCCGACGAGATCACCCGCGACCTGGCGCCCGGTTCGGTGGACGTGCGACTGCGCGGCCGCGACCTGGCCTTCGTCGTGGACACCCCGGCTCAGCCCGAAGCACCCGCCGAGCCCGAACCCGAGCCCGTCGACGTGGAGGACGGCGCCGCCACCGCGCGGATCAACCTGCGGCTGTCCGACGCGCTCAAGGCGCGCGTCGAGGAGGCCGCCGCGGGCGAACGCCTGTCCGCCAACGCCTGGATCGTGCGCGCCACGGCCGCCGCGCTGGCCCGTGCGGAACGGCCCGCGGGCCAACGCACGGGCGGCAAGCGGTTCACCGGCTGGGTTCGCTGACCAGCACAAACGCCTGAAGCACCTCATCACAGGGGGACACCCATGCCCATTTTCGACACACCCGAACCGATCTCCGCCACGCTGGAACTGGTGGTCGGCGACGTCCGGATCATCGCCACCGACCGCGTCGACACCGAGGTGGACGTCCGACCGGCCAACCCCGCCCGGCAGGCCGACGTGACCGCCGCCGAGCAGACCCGCGTCGAGTTCGCGCACGGCGCGCTGCTCGTCCGCACCCCGAAGCAGCTGAGCTTCTTCACCCGCCCCGGCACCGTGGACGTCGTCGTGGCACTGCCCGCCGGCTCCGCGGTGCGCGGCTCGTCGTCGCTCGGCGACATCCGCACCGAGGGCAGGCTCGGCGAGTGCCGGTTCAAGACCGCGTCCGGCCACCTCGACCTCGACCACACCGGCGCGCTGACCGTCGGCACGGCCAACGGCCACGTCAAGGTCGACTTCGCCGAGGGCGACACCTCGATCGACACCGGCTCGGGCGACATCACCGTCGGCCGGATCGCGGGCGACGCGGTGATCAAGAACGGCAACGGGGACACGCTCGTCCGCGAGATCTCCGGGGTGCTGCGGGTCAGCACGGCCAACGGCGACATCGCGGTGGACCGCGCGCACACCGACGTGACGGCCAAAACCGCCAACGGCGATGTGCGGGTGGCGGAGGTGGCCCGAGGCTCGGTGCAGCTCCAGACCGCCGTCGGCGACCTGGAGGTCGGCATCCGCCGCGGCTCGGCCGCCTACCTGGACGCCACGTCCGTCACGGGCCGGGTGCGCAACGGGCTCGGCGACGCGTCCGGTCCCGCCGCGAACGACGAGACCGTCGAGGTCCGCGCCCGCACCGTCTCCGGCGACGTCGTCGTGCGCCGGTCCTGGCTCGAGGAGACCCGATGACCGACTACGCGATCACCGCCCGCGGGCTCACCAAGTCCTACGGCGACCACGTGGTGCTCGACGGGATCGACCTGTCCGTGCCGCGCGGCACCGTCTTCTCGCTGCTCGGCCCGAACGGCGCCGGCAAGACCACCACCGTGCAGATCCTGTCCACGCTCATCGGGGCGAACGGCGGCGCGCTGCGGGTCGCGGGCCACGACCCGGTGACCGACCCGCAGGCGGTGCGCGCCGCGATCGGCGTCACCGGCCAGTTCTCGGCGGTGGACGACCTGCTCACCGGCACCGAGAACCTGCGCCTGATGGCCGACCTGCGGCACCTCGACCGGGCCGCGGGCAGACGCCGGGCGGCCGAGCTGGTCGAGCGGTTCGACCTCGGCGCGGTGGCGGAGAAGACCGCCGCCACCTACTCGGGCGGCCTGCGCCGCCGGCTCGACCTCGCGATGAGCCTGGTCGGCGACCCCGAGGTGATCTTCCTGGACGAGCCGACCACCGGGTTGGACCCGCGCAGCAGGCGCGGGCTGTGGCAGATCATCCGCGACCTGGTCGCGGGCGGCGTGACGATCTTCCTCACCACCCAGTACCTGGAGGAGGCCGACGAACTGGCCGACCGGATCGCGGTCCTCGACGGCGGCAGGCTGGTCGCCGAGGGCACCGCCGAGGAGTTGAAGCGGCTGGTGCCCGGCGGGCACGTGGAACTGCGGTTCGCCGACGGCCACACCCTCGACCTGGCCGCGAAAACCCTCGGCGACACCGGCCGCGACGAGGAGTCGCTGACCCTGCGGGTGCCCGCCGACGGCGGCGTGCAGTCGCTCAAGTCCCTGCTCGACCGGCTGGAGGCGGCGGCCGTGCCGGTCGCGAGCCTGGCCGTCCGCACGCCCGACCTCGACGACGTGTTCCTCGCCCTGACCGACCAGGAGGCCCGGCGATGAGCGCCCTCGCCCTCGCGTTCCGCGACTCGTCCACCATGCTCCGGCGCGACCTGCTGCACTCGGTGCGCAACCCGGTCACGCTGTTCACCGCGCTCGCGTTCCCGATCATCATGCTGCTGCTGTTCGTCTACGTGCTGGGCGGCGCGTTCGCGGTCGGCACCGACTACCTCACCTACGCGGTGCCCGGCATCCTCGTGCTCGGGGTGTGCAACGGCGTCGGCGCGACCGCGGTCAACGTGGCCAACGACCTCAACCAGGGCATCGTGAACCGGTTCCGCACCATGGCGATCGCCCGGGTGTCGGTGCTGACCGGGCACGTGGTCGGCAGCTTCCTGCGCACCATGGTGTGCTCGGTGCTGGTGCTCGGGCTGACGCTGCTGATGGGTTTCCGGCCGACCGCGACGCCCGTCGAGTGGCTCGCCGCCACCGGGTTGCTCGCCCTGCTGGTGTTCGCGGTGACCTGGCTGACCGTGGCGCTGGGCCTGGTGTCGAAGTCCGTCGACGGCGCGAGCTTCGCGGCGTTCCCGCTGACCTTCGCGCCGTTCATCTCCAGCGCGTTCGCCCCGGCCGAGACGATGCCCGCCGGGGTGCGGGTGTTCGCCGACCACCAGCCGTTCACGCCGGTGATCGAGACGCTGCGCGGACTGCTCACCGGCACCCCGATCGGCAACGCCTGGTGGATCTCCCTGCTCTGGTGCGTCGGCATCGCCCTGGCCGGGTACCTGTGGGCACGGGCCCGGTTCCGCCGCGACCCGTCGCGCTGACCGGCCGGTACGCCGCCCGGCCGGCATGATCGGCTGACACCGGAGTGGATGGGGTGGCGTGGACGGCTACGGGTTCGATCTGGCGCTCGTCGCGGTGCTGGTGCTGTTCAACGCGTTGTTCGCGGGCAGCGAGATGGCGTTGATCAGCCTGCGCGAAGGGCAGTTGCGGGCGCTGGAGCGCGAAGAGGGGCGCGGCGCGGCGACGCTGGTGAAACTCGCCCGCGACCCGAACCGGTTCCTCGCCACCATCCAGATCGGCATCACCCTGGCGGGTTTCCTCGCCTCCGCGACCGCGGCCGTCTCGCTGGCCGCGCCGCTGGTGCCGCTGCTGTCGTTCCTCGACGGCGCGGCGGACGCGGTCGCGGTGGCCCTGGTGACGATCGTGCTGACGTTCGTCACGCTGGTGTTCGGCGAACTGGCGCCCAAGCGGTTGGCGATGCAGTACGCGCTGCGCTGGGCGTTGCTGGTGGCCCGGCCGCTGGACGTGCTGTCGGCGGTGTCGCGGCCGGTGGTGTGGGCGCTGAGCGCGTCGACCAACCTCGTGGTGCGGGTGTTCGGCGGCAACCCGGAGGCCGACGAGGAGCAGTTGAGCCCGGAGGAGTTGCGCGACCTGGTGGAGGGCCAGCGGCAGCTCAACCCGGAGCAGCGGACGATCATCACCGGCGCGCTGGAGATCCACGAGCGCCGGCTGCGCGAGGTCCTGGTGCCCCGCCGCGCGGTGTTCACCCTGGACGAGACCGACTCCGTGCCGCTGGCCAGGTCCGCGCTGGCGGCGTCGGGGCACTCGCGGGCGCCGGTGGTGCGGTCCGGGCACCTGGACGACGTGATCGGCGTGGTGCACCTGCGCGACCTGCTGGACGACTCGCGGACGCTGGTCGCGGCGGCCCGGGACGCGCTGGTGCTGCCGGACTCGGTGCGGGTGGCCGACGCGCTCAAGCGGTTCAAGGCCGAGCACGAGCAGTTCGGCCTGGTGGTGGACGAGCACGGCGCGGTCGAGGGCATCGTCACGCTGGAGGACCTGCTGGAGGAGGTCGTCGGCGAGATCTACGACGAGACCGACCGGGACATCATGAACGTCCGCACCGACCCGGACGGCTCGATGGTGCTGCCCGGCACGTTCCCGGTGCACGACCTGGTCGACCTGGGCGTGGAACTGCCGGAGGCGCCGGACGGCCAGTACACGACCGTCGCCGGGCTCGTGCTGGTGGAGCTGGGTCGCATCCCGGAGGCGCCGGGCGACGAGATCGAGGTGTCCGGCTGGACGATCCGGGTGCTGTCCGTGGCCCACCACGCGATCACCTCGGTGCGGTTGCGGAAGGTCTGACCGGAACGGCCCCTCATCCCGGGCGCGGTGGCGGTGTTAGGTTCGGGTCGTGGTGGGCGTTGTCCTGATCTCCACCGGGGTGCGGGAGTTCGCGCTGCTGCACCGGGTCGTCGTGGACGCGGGTCTGACGCCCGTCGGGTACCTGATGTCGCGCTCGTTGCGGGCTCGGCGGGCGGCCGACGGGCACGCGGCGAGCGCGGTCGAGCAGGTGGTGCGGTCGGTGCCCGGGTCGGTGGACCTCGTGCTGCCCGCCGACGCGGCCGGGGTGGGGCGCGCGCTGCGGGGGCTCGACGCCGACCTGGTGGTGATGCACGGGTTCGACTGGATCCTGCCGCGGGCCGTGTTCTCCTTGCCCCGCCTGGGAGTGCTGAACGTGCACACGTCCGCGCTGCCCGCCTACCGCGGGCCCGCGCCGGTGCTGTGGGCGATCCGCCGCGGTGATCCGACCCTCGGCGTCACGGTGCACCGAGTGGACGACGGGGTGGACACCGGGCCCGTGCTGGCGCGGGAGACGGGGGTGCCGCTGGACGACGACGTCTCGCCGGAGTCGTTGCGCGCCAGGCTGGAACCGGTGATCGCGCGGCTGGTGCGGGTCGCGCTGGACCGGGCGGTGGCGGGTGATCCGGGTGAGCCCCAAGGGGTGGAAGGGGCCAGCCGGGCCGGGTTCCTGGAGCCGGGGTTCGCGCGGGTGGACTGGGGGAGGCCCGCCCGCGAGGTGCACGACCAGGTGCGGGTGTTCCGGTTCATGGGCAGCACGACCGCGCCGGTCGCCGTGATCGGCGGGCGGGAGGTCCGGTTGGTGCGGACCAGGCTCACGCCCGGGTCCGGTGTCCGGGTCGAGTGCGCCGATGGTCCACTGTGGATAGTGGAGGCGGTCAGCGCGCGGTGAGCTTGGCGCGCAACGACTCCGCGACCCGGTCCGGGAAATCCTCCAGTGCTCCCAAGGCTTCGGCGCGGGCGGTCGCCGCCTCCTCGACCAGACCCAGCGCGGTCAGCGCGTCGGTCAGGTGGTCCAGCGCCACGGCCAGGTGCCAGCGGTCGCCCAGGGTCCGGTGGGTCGCGGCCGCGAGCCGGTGGAAGCCGACCGCGCCGCCGTGCCGGTGCAAAGCCTGGTAGGCCAGGCCCGAGGCGTCCAGCGCGAGGGCCTCCCGGCTGCGGTCGCCGAGCCCGCGCTGGATCACGGCGGACTGCTGGGAGGACAGCAGCGCGTCCGCCGGGCGGTCGTCGGCCAGCTCCAGCAGCGCGAGCTCGGCGAGCCAGTGCGCCCGCCACATCTCGTTGTCGTCGGCCACCGCGATCGCGAGCGCGCCGTTGATCGCCGTGCGCGCCCGCGTCAGCCGGCCCGCGCCGCGCGAGGCCCGCGCCAGGTTGTACAGCGCGTTGCTCTCGCTGACCCGGTCACCCTGCTCCCGGAACTCCACCAGGAGCCGCTCCAGCAGGGCGATCGCGGCGTCGTGCTCGCCCGCGTCGGTGAGCGCCTCGGCGAGGTTGCACCGGATGAGCGCCTCCCACCGGGCCTCGCCCAGCTCCGCCGCGAGCACCGCCGCCGCGGTGAAGTCGGCGCGCGCCCGGTCGAGGTCCCGGTGCCGCAACCAGAGCAGGCCGAGCGCGTTGACCGTGATCGCCTCGCCCAGCCGATCACCCGAGGCGCGGCGCAGGGCGAGCGCGGCGCGGTGGTGGTGTTCGGCGTCGGCGAGCCGGCGGGTTTGGAAGTGCAGCTTCCCCAACGTGTCGTGCGCCTGCGACTCGGCGTCCGCGTCGCCCAGCGCGGCGGCCGAGGCGGCGCCGATCGTGGCGACCGCCAGCCAGTCGTCGAAGGCGTTCTGGTGCATGTACACCGCGCGCAGCACGGCCGCGAACCGCCACGCGTGCGCGTGCAGGCCGTACCGGGCCGCGATCCGGACCGCGGACACCAGGTTCGTCGCCTCCGTGCGCTGCCACAGCACCGCGGCGTCGTGGTCGGCGAAGCGCAGCGGCGTCGTGTCCGCCGGCACGGGCAGGGTGAGGACGTACCGGTCGTGCGGCGCGATCAGCCTCTGCGCCTCGTCGGCCGTGTGCAGGTACCAGGACACCATGCGGCGCACCGCGCGCTCCCGCTCGACCTCCGGTTCGAACGCGCGCAGCTCGTCCACCGCGTAGGCCCGCAGCAGGTCGTGGAACCGGTACCGGCGCGGCGCGCTGTGCTCCAGGAGCTGGGCGCCCACCAGGGATTCGAGGTCCTGGCGGGCCAACGCCTGCCCGACGCCCGCGAGCGCCGCCGCGGCGGGCACCCCGAACTCGTCGCCCGGGTGCAGGCCGAGCAGCCGGAACATCACCGCCGACCGCGCCGGCAGCGCCCGGTAGGACCACGCGAACACGCCGCGCACCGCGTCGGCCTCGTCGCCGCCGTCCGGGGTCAGCGCCTCCCACAGGCCCGACTCGTCGCGCAGGTCCGCGATCAGCTCGGACAGCGGCTCCCACGGCCTGCCGGCGGCCCGTTCGGCGGCGATCCGCAGCGCCAGCGGCAGCCGCGCGCACAACCCGGCCAGTTCGCGCAGCTCGCGCGGGTCGTCGTCCCGGCGGTGCGCGGCGGTGACCTCGCGGAGCAGCGTGACCGAGTCCTCGTCGCCGAGCAGGTCCACCTGGAGCCGGGTCGCGCCCTCCCGGGCGATCAGGCCGGACAGCCTGCTGCGGCTGGTGACCACGACCAGCCCGCGTCGCGAGCCCGGCAGCAGCGGCCGGACCTGGCGCACCGTGGCCGCGTTGTCCAGCAGCACCAGCACCTGCTTGTCCGCCAGGATCGAGCGGAACAGCGACGCCCGGTCCTCGACGTCGCGCGGCACCGCCCGCGCCGGCACGCCGAAATCGCGCAGGAACCGACCCAGCACGTCCGCCGCCGACACCGGCGGGTCCGGGTCGTGGCCGCGCAGGTTGACGTAGAGCTGGCCGTCGGGAAACCGCTCGCGCAGCGCGTGCGCCCAGCGCAGCGCCAACGACGTCTTGCCGACACCCGCCGTACCGGTGATCACCACGACGCCCGGGTCGTCCTGGCGGGCCAGCGACGCGGTGAGCTCCGCCAGTTCGCTCGCGCGGTTCACGAAACCCCGGTTGTAGCCGGGCAGTTGGCGCGGCACGACGGCGAACACGCCCGGCCCGCGGTGGATGTGCACGTCGCCGTGCACGTCGCGCGCCTGCACCAGGTCGCCGACACCGCCTGCCACGTCCAGCCGGTTCTCGGTCGACCCGGCGTCGCCGGAGCCCTCCGGCCGTTCGACCGCCATCAGCGCCTTCTCCTCGTCGTCAGGGCGTGAACTGCCCTTCGGGCGCCGGCAGACCGGCGACGTGCCGCGCGAAGTAGGCCGCGATCGGCTGGGCCGCCGCGTACAGGTCCACGATCACCTGCCGGCACCGCGCGATCACGGCCCGGTCGGTGTAGCGCCGCGCGGCCTCCAGGACGCCGTGCTCGTCGTACACCGCCTCGTACATCACCTCGCCGCCCAGCGTGTAGAGCTCCGGCAGGAGCTCCGCCCGCTCGAGCCGGGCCACCCGGTCGGCGGCCAGGACGCGCACCGGACCGCCGCACTCGTCGCGCACCCGCAACGCGTGGAGCTCCCACTGGAGATAGGCGGTGATCGGTTCCTCGACCACCCTCACCCGGCGGGCGGAGAATCCGGAAGCCGTCATTTTCCGATGTTCGGCGATCAACGCCGCGCGGCCCCGCTCCAACAGCTCGAGTGCCTCCCGCCAGTTCCCGCGGGAGAACTCCTCCCAGCTGTCCTGACCGGGCTCGCGGAACTCCTGCCGGCGTTCCAGCTTCCAGAAGCCGGACGCGTCGGTGCGTCGGAAGTTCTCCTCGAACTCGGGCCAGTACACGTCCAGCGGCAGGAGTTCGGACCGGGTGGACCGCAGCAGTTCACGCATCGGGGATGTCCGCCTTCGCCGCGAGGATGGTGGACCGGGGGATGACCACCAGGCTCTCGCCGGGGTCTATGGACACGCCCTCGGGCAACCGCCTGGTGTAGAGGCTGGTGAGGTCCTGGCCGATGACCGCGACGTCGCCGTTGTCCAGTTCCCAGATGTCCGGACACGAGCCGTTGCCGGACGTCTGGCCCAGCTCGTGCGACGACTTGCCCCAGCGGCGGGCAAAAGAGGCCGACCTGTCGGCATTCCACGTCCTGTCCACAAGAGCCTCCCTTTGGGGCGTGAATGCGGGGACAATACGACAATTACTCGGCATGGCCGTGGGGTGTCAATCAATCGGGCCGGGTACCACGCCAACGGCTGTCATATTCGAGATCACGTCATCCGTTAGGGACCGATTGCGTGCCCGGACGGTGACCCCTGGTTATCCGTAATAATGGGGTCCGACCGTTCCGGCAGGTCCGAGGTCGGCGCGGAGAACCGGAATGCGCATTCGTGGACCGGTGCGGGCGCGGTCGGGACGCGGTGCCACCGGCCTGCGTCCATTCGGTCGAACTTGCCGCGTGGTGCGCGCGTTCCGGAACCCCGGTCGGGCGCGCTGCATCAGACTGCTCGCGCTGCCGCTGGGGTCGGAGGTGTCGTGCGGATGGTGGATCCGGGGTTCGACAGCGTCGAGGGTGTCGACCGCTGGGTCGCGCGGGCGCGGGCCAAGGCCGAGCGCTACCAGGCGCTCAAGGCGAGGACCGGTGAGGTCGTGGTCACCGAGGCGTCGCGGGACGGGTTGGTGACGGTGACCGTGGACTCCACCGGGAACCTGACGGACCTGCGGATCACCGACCGGGTGCGCGAGCTGTCCGGCGCGGAGGTCGCGGCCGCGGTGCTCGCGCAGGTGCGGCGGGCGCAGGCGAAGCTGCCGGAGAAGGTGCGCCAGGTCATGGACGCGACGATCGCGGACGACCCGGCGACGATCGCGACGGTGGTGGGCGCGTTCACCGAGCGGTTCCCCGAGCCGCCGCCCGAGGAGCCGGCCGACGCCTACCGCGCGTGGCGGCCCGCCGACGGCGCCGGTGCGCCACCGCCGCGAAAGCGCGTGCGAGGTCCCGACGAAGAGGACGACGGCTGGGTCGACCAGTCCGTCCTGGACGAGTGAACCGGAGGCGGACGATGACCGGGTACCGCGTCACCACCAGCGAGTTGGAGACACACGCGGCGTCCGTGCGCCGCGTGTCGGACACCCTGGGCCAGGCGCTCGACGCCGCGCGGCAGGTGACGCTCGGCGTGCAGGCCTACGGGCTGATCAGCGGACCGCTGTTCGTGCCGATCGTGACGCCGGGCGGGCTGATCGGCCAGGCCACGCTGGAACTCGCGCAGCA
Source organism: Actinosynnema sp. NPDC020468 (assembly GCF_040642015.1). Lineage (NCBI taxonomy): Bacteria > Bacillati > Actinomycetota > Actinomycetes > Pseudonocardiales > Pseudonocardiaceae > Actinosynnema > Actinosynnema sp. NPDC020468. The sequence goes on along the minus strand of NZ_JBFAEO010000012.1, from coordinate 141,077 downwards.
GGCGATGAACGACGTGGCCAAGGAGATCACCGACACCGCCGCGCACTACGACGCCGTGGAGAAGTCCGCGGTCAAGGGCTTCGGCTCGATCAACGGCGGTGCGTCGTGACCAACCCGCTGGTCGCCGCGAGACAGGACAGCACCACCTGGCACACCGGGCTCAACCTGATCGACGACGGCGTCGGGCTCTACGAGGCCGTGCGGTCGGGCAGTTGGGTCGAGGCAGGCCTGGGCGTGGTCGGCGGCGGGCTCGACCTGCTGACCATGGCGATGAACCCGGTCAGCACGCTGGTCTCCTACGGCCTCAACTTCCTGATCGAGCACGTGCAACCGCTCCAGGACGTGCTGAACAAGCTCGCGGGCGACGCCGACCAGATCGCCGCGTACTCCGCGACGTGGCACAACGTCGGGCGCGCGGTCGGCCAGGCGGGCACCGACTTCACCACCGCGGTCGGCCGGGACACCGCGAACTGGACCGGCCCGGCGGCGGACGCCTACCGGACCCACGCGGGCGCCAAGGCGGGCGCGCTGTCCACCGCGGCCACCTGCGCGCACACCCTCGGCGCGGCGGTCACCATCGTCGGCGCGATCACCGCCGCGGTCCGGGCCATGGTCCGCGACCTGGTCACCCAGGCGATCGGCCAGTTCGTGCAGGTGGCGCTGGAGGAGATCTTCTCGCTGGGCCTCGCGACGCCGTTCGTGGCGGCGCAGGTGAGCGAGCAGGTCGCGGCGTGGTCCGCGCGGATCGGCGGCGTGATCAAGAAGCTGGTCAGCTCGGCCTCGAAGCTGCGGCCGTTGATGACCAAGCTGGACGACATCTGGAAGGCCATCCAGAAGGCGCTGTCCACGTTGCACGGCAAGGGCGGCAAGGCCCCGCACGAAGGCGGTGGTGGTGGCGGTCCGCACGGCGGCGACACCCCGCCGTCCACGCCGAAGCCGGGCGACCCGCCGCCGTCCACGCCGAAGCCGCCGGAGGCGCCCAAACCGGCCGAGCCGACGACCGGCGGCGAGACGCCCAAGGGCGGCGAACCCGTCGACGGCACCACGACCACGTCCGGCACCACGCCGCCCGAGGGCACCACGAACACCTCGGGCTCCTCGGGTTCGGGCGAGGGCGGCACGACCAAGCCGTCCGAGTCCGGGTCCGGCTCCGGCGGCGAGACGCCGCCGTCGGGCAACGGCGAGGGCGGTGGCGGCAAGCCGCCGGAGGAGCCCAAGCAGCCGGCCGGCGGCGCGGGCGAGCCCCGGCGCACCCAGCCGTCCGGGCAGCCGAACCCGGAGGCCAAGCCGGGCGGCAAGCGCACGCAGATCGGCAAGAAGAACGACGAGGCGACCAAGCGGTCCCTCCAGCGCGAGAACGACTCGGCGGACCTGTTGGCGCAGAAGGGTTACGACGTCGAGCAGAACCCCAAGGTGCCCGGTGACAAGAACCCGGACTACAAGATCGAGGGCGAGGTCTTCGACAACTACGCCCCGTCCACCGGGCGGGTCGAGAACATCGCCGACGTGATCGAGGGCAAGGTGTCGTCGGGTCAGGCCGACCGCATCGTGCTGAACACCTCCGACAGCCCGGTCGACCTGGGCGCGTTGCGGCAGCACCTGACCGACTCGCCGATCACCGGCCTCAAGGAGGTCATCGTGATCGACAAGGCGGGCAACGTGGTTCACTTCTACCCGTAATCCGGCACAACGAGGGCGGACATGGCCATTTCCTACAGTCTGGAGATCGCGGCACCCGCGGCGGACGTCGCGCGGGTGCTGCGCGCGGCGGGTTCGTTCGCGCCCGAGGTGACCGCGGAAACCCTGCTGACGGCGGGCGCCGCGACCACCGACGGCCCGTGGGTCCGCGTCGTGGAGCCGACGCCGAAGCCGTGGCACCCGGTGATCACCGACCTGGGCTTCACGCCGACCGCGTCGGTGGCGCTGCGGTTGGACAAGTCGGAGGACGTGCCGGCACAGCAGGACTCGGTCGTCCGGCTGGCCTCGGCGGTGCTGGTGGCGCTGCCGGGTGACGCCGTGCTGCACCGCGAGCTGGAGTCGATCTGGCTCCTGCGCCGCGCGGGCTCGGTGACGGCGAACGAGGACCACGAACTCCTGCCGCCGCAACGGTTGGCGTACCTGGGCGTGCCGTACGTGCGGGAAACCCACGCGTTCGCGGAGTGACGCCGGGTGGTGCGGGCCGACCGGTCCGCACCACCGGGGATTGCTAGACCTCGCGGCCGAACTCGGCGTAGATCGTGCGGTTCGACTCCAGGGCTTGGAAAGCCAGCTCCAACCTGCGGTGCAGGGACGGGTAGACGTGGCCGGTCGCCGCCGGCAGGGCGAGGAACTTCAGCCCGTCCAGCTCGGCGTCGTGCGGACCCAGGGCGGCGACCCGGTCGGCGGTCAGCACGCCGCCGTCGAACACGAACTGGTGGCTGTCGGACCAGACTCCCTTGCGCGGCAACCAGTCCACCACCAGCAGGCGGCCCACCGGCAGCTCGAGGCCCAGTTCCTCCAGCACCTCGCGGGCGCACGCGGCCTTCGGCGACTCGTCGGCCTCCACGATGCCGCCCGGGATGTCGAGCACCGGCTTGTAGCGCGGCACCACGAACAGCACCTGACCCGCCTCGTCGCGGACCAGGACGCCGGCCGCCACGGGTTTGCGCGGCAGCCTTCCCGCGATGCCGGGTTCGAACTCGGACTCGGGTGGGCCCTCCAGGGTCACGTCGGCGGCGAAGGTGCTTGCGGGAACACAGGAACGCGGGGTCGGCGGCACCCGGACATTCTGCACCGCGCGCCTCACCGGTCGTCCAGGGCGCGCGCGGACGCCAGGCCGGACAGGTGCGCGGCGCGGGCGGCCAGGGCGCGGCGCAGCGCGGGGTCGGCGGGGTTCTCGGTGACCTCGAAGGCGAGCCGGGCCACCGCCTCCGCGTACCGGGCGATGCGGACGTCCACGTCGGCGTGGTCGACGCGGACCCGGGTCGACGGCGGCAGGTCGACGTCCGGCACGCCCATGATGCGCTGGTACACGGCGCGTTCCAGCCGGTCGAGCGCGGCCGCGGCGCGGGCCGGGTCGGTGTCGGCGAGCCACCACGCGGGCCACAGCTCCACCTCGGCCACGTCGGCGCGGGCGCCCAGGAGGTGGTCGCGCAGCGCCGCCGCGAGCGTGTCGTCCGCCTGGCCGATGTGCACGACCTCGCCGTCCTGGTCGTACAGCGCGAAACAGCCGTGCCGGGCGGAGACCCACCTCCTGCCGCGCGCGTCGCGGGCCGAGGTGACGCGGTCCAGCTGGGTGTCGAAGTCGCGGGGCGCCGGCACGTGGTGGGCCTGTCGCCAGCGGGCCCGCCAGCGTCTGGCCTCGGTCTCGCGGCGGCCTTCGTCCGCGCCCACGTGCCGCAGCGCGGCGTCCACGAACGCCAGCACGAACTCGAGCTTCGGCAACCTCTTCGCGTTCAGCACCTCGCTGATCGACGCGGGCGAGAGCGGGGCACCGCACCGGGACGCCAGGTCGCGCAACCGCGGGTAACTCGGTTTGCCGCACGCGAGGTGGAACTCGCGCAGTTCGGTGGCGAAATCCTGAACCGGTCCGGCTCGCACGTCGGTGTCCTTTCCCCCGGGTCGCGGTGTCCGGCGCGTACAACGCACCGGGTGCGCAAAGGATTCGGCCGGACCGGCACTCGCGCGCCGAGCGGAAGACCCCCGTTCGAGAACGTTCGGCTTCATTCGGCGCGGGCTACCCGGGGTGTTCGTCACCGCGCGGTTGACGATTCCTCGCATACTGCGAAAGACCAGCGAAAACGCGGTGAAACCGCAGGTCAGGCCAAGTGGGACGGTGCAATGCGCTGCTCCGTTCGGGGGTGGTGACGCTCGACCCGGAGGCGTCCCACCCGTTGGTCTGCCGATTGACACCCCGGTCGCGCCGTCGCCACGATCCATGCCATGAGCTTCGGTGTCGCCCTGGTCGGGCACCGCCACGTGGACCTGTGCGAGCAGGCCGCGCCGCTCTGCACCGAATAGCGGAGAAACACCCCCTACAAACTCCCGGCAATGCCGGGTGACTCGTCGCGCCCCGAGGCGTCGACGGGTGTTTGGCGCGCCTTTCCGCGGTGAAAGGCGCACGGACCACGGGAGCGTCCATGTTGTCGAAGTCGCCGAGAAGGCGCAGAACACTGATCGGGGCGGTGGCGGCGGTGCTCGCCGCCGGCGCGGTCACCTACACCGGCGAGAGCGCGGCGGCCTACGCCGACATCACCAAGATCACCGACTCGAGGACCGCGTCGGACGGCAAGCAGTACTGGGTGGAGAACCACCTGGTCGGCACCGCCGCCGCACCCTCCGCAGGGCGCAAGGAGTGGCTGCTGGTCTGGGCCGGTGACGAGAACGTCGCCGACACCCTGGTCAAGGACCTGAAGAACCTGCCGGGTTCGCTCACCGGCGGGCTCGGCAAGGTCGTGAACGCGTTGCCCGGCCCGGACTTCCTGGCCGTCATCGACGCCACCGAGGGCTCGCCCACGTTCGGCAAGGTCGTCAACACCGCGACCGTCGGGCCGCTGGTGGAGAACGAGCCCCACCACATGCAGTACGTGTGGCACAAGGGCGACACCGTCTACGCGGGCGCGCTGTTCGGCGCGGCGACCTACGCGTTCGACGTGACCGCGTTGCCGCAGTTGAAGATCAAGGGCATCAGCCTGCCCACCAACACGCTCGGCGGCTCGGTGCCCGACGCCTACTGGACGCTCGAGGACGGCACGGCCTACGGCACGTACATGGGCGGTCCGGTCGTGCCCGGCCCGTACGTCTACGCCAACGGGCAAACCGTGATCGGCAACGGGTTCGCGGGCAGCCCCGGCTCGCTGGTGCGGTTCGACCGGGACGGCAAGGTGCTGTCGCAGACCTCGGCGGCGACACCGCAGGGCGACAACGCCAAGCTGTGCGCGAACCTGCCGCAGTTGGCCGAGCCGACCTGTGCCAACCCGCACGGCATCCAGGCCCGCGAGGACCTGAACACGTTGGTCACCAGCGATTACGCCGAGCCGCGCAACATCATCCTCGACCCGGTCAAGAACCCGTCGGTGTACCTGCGCCGGCCGACCGTCCGCACGTGGGACATCACCGACCGGAACAACCCGAGGCTGCGCGCGGTGTCCTACCTCCAGGACGGTCCCCGCGCCGACCCGGCGGACCCGCTGCACGCGGAGAGCCGGGCGGTCATGGAGACCACGGTGACCAACCTGCCCGGTCACAAGGGCGCGTTCGCCCAGACCATGCAGGGCGGCGCCGTGCACTACACGCCGGACATCACCGCGGCCGAGCCGCACTGGTACGAGGTGTTCGACGACGGCGCGGCCAACCGGGCGATCTTCGCGGGCAACGACGCGAACGGCGGCGGCTCCAACGGCGGCTGGATCCAGACCAGCCCGGACGACAGGTACCTGTACCGGGCGATCTCCGGGCGCGGCAAGGGCGCGCTGGGTCCGAACGACCCGGGCACCACGGGCGGCGTGTACGTGCTGGACATCCGGAAGCTGCTCGCGGCCGGCACCGGGTTCCAGTGCCGGATCGACACCCTGGCCGAGGCGCAGAACGGTGGCGCCGAGGCGGACTGCCCGACGCTCGCGGGCGCGGTCCCGATCAACGCGGGCACCCCGGCGGCCGGTCCGCACTGGGGCGCGTACGACAACTTCGACCTGGGCGCGGACGGCTTCTACCACGAGACCGACTCGCCGACGCGGATCGCGGTGTCGAACTACTTCGTCGCCCGCTCCGGCCTCGACGGCGACCACAGGGTGAACCTGCTCAAGGTCGCGCCGGACGGGAAGTTGGCCGTGGACACCCACTTCAAGGATGAGTTCTCCGGTCAGGTGGGCATCGACTTCAACCGGAAGGACTGGCCGCACGGGTCGTTCGGCAACGCCAAGCCGCACTCCGAGCTGTTCGTCGTCGCGGACGCGGACGTGAAGTAGGTGGAGCACACCCACGGTGGTCTCGACGCGGTCGCCCAGGTGTCGCCCTGGGCGCTGGGACTGCGGCTCGTGCTGCTGCTCGCGACGGCGCTGGTCGCCGGCGTGGGCGTGGCCCGGCCGCTGCTGACGACGCCGCCCCGGCGGGTCGTCCTCGGCACGGCGCTGCTCGCGGCGGTGTCCGCGGTGCTCGCGGTCGTCTCGGCGGCGGCGCTGGGCGCGAACCCGGTCGGCGCGGCGGCGCACGTGGCCCTGGTGGTCGCGGTGCCGGCGCTGCTCGGCAGGCCCGCGGCGGCGCGCTGGGTCGCGGCGGCCCTGGCGCTGCTGGTCGTGCTGGAAACCGTCGCGGGTGGCTCCGGGGTGCTGTTCGTGGTGGACACCGTGCACGTCGCGGCGGTCGTCACGTGGTTCGGCGCGGCCGTGCTGGTGCGCGCCGAACCCACCGCGTCGCGCCGGTTCGGCCCGGTGGCGGTCGCGCTGGGCGCGGGGTTGGCGGTCGCGGGCGCGGTGCGGCTGGTCGCGTCCGGGCTCGCGGTCGACCGGCGGCTCCACGAGAGCGCGCTCGGGCTGGTGCTGCTGGCGGCGGTCGTGCTGCCGTCGGCGGTCACCGTCCTGGCGGTGCTGAGGTCCGAGCGGGTGTACCGGTTCGGCACGGCGGGCGTCGCGCTGTCGTTCGTGGCGTGGAGCGCGCTCGCCGCCCTGCCGCAACCGCCCGTGCTGCCGACACCGGGTGTACCGGTGCTGGTGGACACCGCGTTGGCGGGCCGGTCCGCGCCGGTGCTGGTCAGCCCGCACCGGCCGGGGCGCAACCTGGTGCACCTGCCCGCGAGCGCGGGCGCGGACGTCCGGGTCGAGGTGGGCGGCGTGGTGACGCCGGCGGTGCCCAGGGCGGGCGCCGACGGCACGTGGGCGGAGGTGGACCTGCCCGCCGGGCGCGGCGAGATCACGCTGCGCGCGGCGGGTGACGACACCACCGTCGAGGTCGACACCGGTGCCGGCACGGGGCCGGTGGTGGACGCCGACGCGCCGGAGTGCGCCAGTGCCGCCCTGGGCGGGCTGATCGCGGGCCGGCGGGACGTGCTCACCACGTGCCCGGCCGACACACTGTCCACAGAGGACGAAGCGGCGCTGCGCAAACTGGTGTCCTTCCTGGCTTCCCGCGGCACGCCCGGCGTGACGCTGGCGGCCGACGGCTCGGCGCGCGGGAAGCGGGCGGCGGACGTGGTCGCGGAGGCGGCCGGCGCGGCGAACCTGCGGCTGGACCCGGGCGAGCGGCCGGACAACGCGCTGATCGCGGTGTCCGGCTGGGCGAAGGCCGCGGACGTGCTGCACACCGCCGCCGCCCGGCAGGCCGAAGCGCCGGTGTACGGCCACGGGGTGTTCCTCGCGCCGTGGCTGCTGACCACCCCGCTGGCCACGTCGGTCACCACGGTGTCGGTGCCGCTGGCCTTCGACCCCAGGGAACAACTGCCCATCGGCTACGCGGTCGCGGTCGGCAACGCCTTCGGCGGCGAGAACCCCACCCCTGCCGGGTTCCGCGGCTGGCTCGGCGGGCAGTCCGCGGGCGACCGCGTGCAGGTCTACGCGGTGGCCCAGGTGACCGCGATGCCGATGGGACCGAACGAGGTGCACGCGCCCGGCATGCCGATGACCGAGGAGCTGCCCGGGCAGTGGATCCCGAAGACCACGGTGGTGCCGGTGAGCGCACCACTGCTGTGAACACGGTGCTACCGAAGGAGAACGGATGAACAAGATCACCCGGGTGCTCGCCGTCGGCGCGGTCGTCGGCGTGCTGGGCCTGGCCACCGGCGGCGTCGCGCTCGCCGACACCCCGATCTGGGTGCTGCCGGGCGTCGACCTCGGCGGCGTGCTCGGCCCGACGACCGGTGTGCCCGGCGGCCTGGCACCGGTGTTCGACCTGCTCAAGCTCATCGGCGGCTGACAACGAAAGTAGGAGTGACCATGAAGAAGTCCCTCGCCCGCGCGGTCGTCGCGGCGGCGCTCACGGGTTTGGCGTTCACCGGCGCGGCCGGCACCGCGCTGGCCGACCCGGTCGTCGTGGACAACCCCGACACCTCGGGCCTGAACAACGTCTGGACGTTCACCCCCGTCCTGGGCATCCCGGTCATCGGCCTGGTCCAGGTCCTCGTCAAGGCGCCGAACGGGATCATCCCGAACTAGTCGGCGCCGTCCCCGGTCCCGGTCGCTCCCCCAGGGCGGCCGGGACCCCTCACCCCCCCGGGAGCACCTGGTGACCACCACCTCCGACGGATTCCTGACCTTCCCCACGTCGTGCGCCGCGCCGACGCCGCAACCGGAAGAACCCGTGCGCCGGGTGCCGCTGGTCGTCGCCTCGGTGCTCGGCGTCGGCCTGACCGCCTACGTCTGGGCCTCGTACGGCCCGAAGTCGGGCGTGCTGCTCGCGCTCGGCCTGCTGTTGGGCCTCGCGCTGTTCCACTCCCGCTTCGGGTTCACCTCCGCGTGGCGGCAGCTGATCGCGGTCGGCAACGGCGAGGGCCTGCGCGCGCACACCGTGCTGCTGGGCACCGCCGCCACGCTGATCGCGCTGGTCGTGTCCACCGGGTCCGGCCTGTTCGGCTCGGTGCCCAAGGCCACCGCCGGCCCGATCGGCCTCGCGCTGCTGGTCGGCGCGACGCTGTTCGCGGTCGGCATGCAGCTGGGCGGCGCGTGTGCGTCCGGCACCCTGTTCGCGGTCGGCGCCGGTCAGTCCGCGGTCGTGCTGACGCTGGGCGGTTTCATCGCCGGCTCGGTGCTCTACACGTGGGCGTTCCCGCTGTTCGACGGCTGGCCCGCGCTGCCCGGCGTGCTGCTGGCCGACCACGTCGGCTGGTTCGGCTCGTGGTTGATCACCCTCGTCGTGCTGGCCGCGATCGTGCTGGGCACGAAGGTCGTGCAGCGGCGGCGCAACCCGCCGCCCACCGACGTCGTGCCGACGGCCAGGGGGTACGCCCGCGTGCTGCGCGGCTCGTGGCCGCTGCTGGTCGGCGCGGTCGTGCTCGGGGTGCTGGCGGGCGCGGTGTTCCTGGTGTCCGGCGGCATCTGGGGCGTCACGTTCGCGTTCGCGCTGTGGGGCGCGAAGATCCTCCAGCTCGTCGGCCTGCACCCGGAGACCTGGGAGTTCTGGCAGACCCAGGCCAACGCCAAGGCGCTCGGCGCGCCGATCTGGGTGGACAGGACCAGCCTGACCGACATCGGCATCGTCCTCGGCGCGGCGGTCGCGGCCGCGGCGGCGGGCGCGTGGAAGATCCACAGCTCGATCCCGTGGCGCACGGCGCTGGCCGCGGTGCTCGGCGGGGTGCTGATGGGCGTCGGCTCGCGGCTGGCCGGCGGCTGCAACATCGGCGCGTACCTGGGCGGCATCGCGCAGGGCAGCGTCAGCGGGTGGCTGTGGGGCGTGTTCGCCCTCGGTGGCACGTGGCTCGGCCTGCGGCTGCGACCGGTGTTCGGCCTCGCCAACCCCCGGCCCGCCGACAGCGTCTGCTGACCCCTCGTGCCGCGGCGTCCCGGTCCGGGTGGGAGGTTGGAGCCCACACGGACCGGGAAAGGGGACAGCGGTGACGAGGGTCGCGGTGCTGGGCACGGGGTTGATGGGCGCGGGCATGGCGCGCAGCCTGCTGCGGGCGGGTGTCGACGTGGCGGTGTGGAACCGCTCGCGCGCCAAGGCGCGGCCGCTGGCCGAGTCGGGCGCGACGGTGGTGGACCGGGCCGTCGACGCGGTGGTGGGCGCGGACGTCGTGGTGACCATGCTGTTCGACGCCGCCTCCACCGAGGAGGTCGCGGCGGAGGTGCTGCCCGCGGTGACCGGGGTGTGGGCGCAGTGCGCGACGGTCGGTGTCGAGGGCGCGGAGCGGCTCGCGGCGGCGGCGCGGGAGCACGGGGTCCGGATGGTCGACGCGCCCGTGCTGGGCACCCGGAAACCGGCCGAGGACGGCACGCTCGTGCTGCTCGCCGGCGGTGACCCGGCGCTGGGGGACGCCGTCGCGCCGGTGTTCGACGCGATCGGGTCGCGCACCGTGTGGGTGGGGGAGCGGCCCGGCGACGGGCAGCGGCTCAAACTGGTCGCGAACTCGTGGGTGCTGTCGATCACCGCCGCGACCGCGCAGGCGATCGCGCTGGCCAAGGGGCTCGGCGTGCCGCCGGAGTCGTTCCTGGACGCGATCCGCGGCGGTGCGGTCGACTCGGCCTACGCCCACCTCAAGGGCAAGGCCATGATCGACGGCGACTTCGCCACGTCGTTCGGCGTCGACGGCGCGGTCAAGGACAGCGGGCTGATCCTGGACGCGGTGCGGGCGGTGGGCGCCGACGACCGGCTGATCGCCGCGCTGCACGGCCAGTTCCGGGACGCGGCCGCGATCGCCGGCGAGGACGACATGGCCGCCGTGATCCGCGTGCACGGGACGTGATTGGTTAGCCTGCACGGGTGAACGACCGCGCCCTTCCCGAAGCCCTGGCCGCCGCCCACGCCGTCGAGTTCGACTACGACGAGGGCAACGGGGTCGACTACGAGCCCTACGACGAGTTCGCGACCGCCGAGGACACCGCCGACTGGATCCGCGCCTGGACCGGCAACACCGCGCTGACCGGCGCGGAGTTCCGGGTGTTCGGCCAGGACGGCACCGGCGGGTACGCCGCGTTCTGGCTGGTCCGACCGGACGCCGAGCTGACCGCGCAACCCGTGGTGTTCCTCGGTTCCGAGGGCGAGAAGGGCGTGGTCGCCGCCGACCTGGGCGCGTTCCTCTGGCTGCTGGCCGACGGTTCCGGCCCGATGGAGGCCGTGGAGTACCCCTCCCAGGAGTCCCGGCCGAACGCCGAATTGCGCGCGGTCGCGCAGGCGCACGCATCCGCGTCGCCGCACCGGCGTGCCGAGGACGTGATCGCGGCGGCCCGCGCCGAGTTCCCCGGTTTCGCCGGGATGATCGACGGCTGGTGCCGGTTCGAGCCGCTAACTTCGGAGGCGTGAACCTCGAGGAGTTCCTGCCGCCGGCGCTCGACCTGCTCGCGATCCGCTCCACCGCGGACCGACCGGCCGACCTGCACCGCGCGCTCGACCTGGTGCTGGACCTGGTCGGGCCGGGTTTCACCGTGGAGCGCTTCGACTCCGGCGGCAAGCCGAGCGCCCTGCTGCACGCCGGGGAGCGGCGGCCGTTCCGGGTGCTGCTGAACGCGCACCTCGACGTGGTGCCGGGCGCGGACGCGCAGTTCACGCCGCGCCGGGAGGGCGACCGGCTCTACGCCCGCGGCGCGCAGGACATGAAGCTGTCGGCGCTGGTGCTGGCCCGGGTGTTCCGCGAACTGGGTCGGGACCTGCCGATCGCGCTCCAGCTGGTGACCGACGAGGAGGTCGGCGGGTACCACGGCACCGGCCACCAGCTCGACCGCGGCGTGACGGCGGACTTCGTGGTCATCGGCGAGCACAGCGCGTTGCGGGTGGTGCACGAGTCCCGGGGCATGGTGACGGCGCGGTTGCACGCGACGGGCCTGGCCGCGCACAGCGCGTACCCGTGGTTGGGCGACAACGCGCTGCTGAAGGTGACCCGCGCGGTGGACGCGGTCGTGCGGCGGTACCCGGTGCCGGCCGAGGAAGCGTGGCGCACCACGGTGAACGTGGCCCGGATCGGCACCGCGAACGAGGCGCTCAACCAGGTGCCCGCCGACGCCGAGGCCTGGCTGGACGTGCGCTTTCCCGCCGGTGACACCGATTTCGACGGGCGGAGCCCCGAGCAGGTGGCGGCCCACCTGGCCGCGGTGAGCGGTGTCGAGGTCGAGGTGGCCCGGGTCGAGCCGCCGCACCGCGCGGACCCGGCCAACCCCGACGTGGTGGCCCTCCAGGAGGCGGCGCGGGCACAGGGTTTCTCCGGGGAGTTGCTCCGCAAGCACGGCGCGGCGGACTCCCGGTTCTACTACGGTCGCGGCATCGACGCGGTGATCTTCGGGGTGGGCGGCGACGGCCAGCACGGCCCCGACGAGCACGCGGACCTGACCACGGTCGTGCCCTACCACCGGGCGCTGACCGGGTTCCTGTCGCGACTGTGAGGAGAGGGCGTCATGACCCGTCGTCTGGTCCGCACCCCGAAGGGTGTCGACCTGGTGCTCAGCCGGACGTTCCGGGCGCACGCCGAGGACGTGTGGGCGAGCGTGACCGACCCCGAGCGGACCGCGCTGTGGTTCGGGCCGTGGGAGGGGCGGTGCCCGGACATCAGGGTGCGGATGGCGTTCGAGGAGCAGCAGCCGTGGACCGACGTGCGCGTGGTGGCGTGCGAGGAGCCGTTGCGGCTGGTGCTGAAGGTGGTGGACGACTTCGGCACCTGGCGGCTCGCGCTCCGACTGTCCGAAGTGGACGGTGAGACGACGTTGACGCTGGTGCACCACCTGCCGTCGGCCGACGGCCTGGGCGAGGTCGGTCCGGGCTGGGAGTACTACCTGGACATGCTGGTGGCCTCGCGGGTCGGCGGCGCGCGGCCGGTGTTCGACGACTACTACCCGGCGTTGAAGGTCCCGTTCGAGTCGTTGTCCACTGTGGACTCCTGAGGTTGTCCGGATGTGGCCGGTGCCGGGCGCCCGCGCGCGGCACGATCGTCGGGTGACGAATTCGACGGACTCGACCGCCCGGTTCCGGGACCTGCACCGCCGGCCGCCCCTGGTGCTGCCCAACGCGTGGGACCCGGCGTCGGCGGTGGCGGTGGTGGGCGCGGGAGCCCAGGCGGTGGCGACGACGAGCGCGGGTGTGGCGTGGGCGGCCGGTGTGCCCGACGCGGGCGGGTTGCGGCGGGCGGACGTGGTGCGGGTGGTGCGGCTGATCGCGGCGGTGGTGGACGTGCCGGTGACCGCGGACGTCGAGGACGGGTACGGGCGCGGGCCCGACGACGTGCGGCGGACCGTGGTCGAGGTGCTGGCGGCGGGCGCGGTCGGGGTCAACCTGGAGGACCGGGTCGACGGCGTGCTGCTGGACGCGGCCGAGCAGGCCGAGCGGTTGGCGGCGGCCCGGTCGGCGGGCGAGTTCGTGCTGAACGCGCGCACCGACACGTTCCTCAGCGGCGCGGAAGGCCTGGCGGAGACGCTGAAGCGGGCCGAGCGGTACGCGGAGGCGGGCGCGGACGTGCTGTTCGTGCCGGGGGTGGTGGACCCGGCGACGATCCGCGCACTGGTCGCGGGCCCGTTGCCGCTCAACGTGATGGCGCACCCCGGCGCGCCGACCGTGGCGGAGTTGGCCGCGCTGGGCGTGACCCGGATCAGCGTCGGCTCGGCGATCGCTCAGGCCGCGTACGGGCTGGCCGCGGCGGCGACCCGGGAACTGCTCGGCTCCGGCACCTACAGCAGGCTGGAGGGCGGGCTCGGCTACGGGGAGTTGAACGACGCGCTGGCGTAGTCGGGCCGGCCCACCGCCTCGGGTGAGGGGAACAGGTGGGTCAACCCGTGCGGCAGTCCCGGCACCGGTGTGCCGTGCGCGCGGACCAGCCGGTCGAGTTCGGCCGGCGACGACGCGACGCGGGTGGCGTCCTCGAACGGCGCCCACCCGCCCGGCACGCCGGTGTCCACGCCCACCAGCCGGTTCGCCCGCTCCACCACGTGGATCACGCCCTCCCAGAACGGCAGGTGGGCGCGCAGCAGCAGGTGGTCCGGGCCGCCGGGGCCGATCTCCAGCACGCCGGGCGCGCCGTCGAGCACGATCGTGCGCCGGTAGACGCCGTCCACGACCGACTCCACGCCCGGGATGGCCCTGCCCCGCAGCACCTCCAGCACCCGCGGCCAGTCGTAGGAGGGGTCGACGGGCAGCCGCAGCACCAGACCGCCGTCGGTGGCGAGCCGGTCCGCGCGGCGTCGTCGGTCGCGGAGTTCGCGCGGCGGGAAGCGGAAGATCTCGCGCATGGCCCGGTTGAACTGGCGCAGGCTGCCGTAGCCCGAGGCGAACGCCACGTCGGTGATCGACAGGTCGGTGTCGTCCAGCAGCCGGCGGGCGAAGTGCGCGCGCCGGGACCGGGCGAACTGGTCCGGCGTCGCGCCGAGGTGCTCGTGGAACAGCCGCCGCAGGTGCCGTGCCGAGAGCCCGAGCCTGGCCGCGACCGCCGCCTCCGTGCCGTCGTCCAACGCGCCCTCGATGATCAGCCGCACGGCCTGGCACACGAGTTCCGGCGCCTCGCCGACCGGTCCCGCCACCCGGTAGGGCCGACACCGCAGGCACGCCCGGTACCCCGCCGCCTCGGCCGCCGCCGCGAGCTCGAACGTGCGCACGTTCTCGGCCGACGGCGTCGCGCCGCACCCCGGCCGGCAGTAGATCCCGGTCGTCCGCACCGCGGAGTAGGTCGTCACCCGCCCATGCTCGTGCGCCGCCCGCCGCGGGTCCAGCCGGATTCGGACGCACAGAGTCCTCAGGAGTCGCGCACAGCCCCGCCACAGCACCGCCGTCGACTCTCGACCTCACCAACCCGACGACCACGGAGCCCACGATGACGACGACCGAGCAGTTCACCGCCCCCACCCCGGCTCCCGCGCCCGCCCCGAAGCCGTCGCGCCTGCGCAAGGGCGTGATCGCGGGCGCCCTGGCCCTCGCGATCGCCGGCGGTGGTGGCGCGGTCGTGTACGCGACCAGCAACACGTCGACGGACTCCAGCGCGGTCGCGGGTCCCGGCGGCATGGGTCAGGCACCCGGCGGCGGCACGGGTGGCGGCGCGATGGGCGGCCTGCCGACCGACGTGACCCACGGCACCGTCCAAACGGGCACCGTCACCGAGGTGAGCGAAACCTCCCTCACCGCCACGAGCACGGACGGCTACGTGCAGACCTACGTCATCGACAGCGCGACCGTCTTCGCCGCGATGGGCGGTGGCCCGGGCACCGCGTCCGACGCGGTCACCATCGCCGACATCGCGAAGGGCGACACGGTGAACATCATCGCCACCACGACGGACACCACCACGACCGCCGTGCGCGTCTCCGAACAAACCACCACCGGCGGCAACTGACCTCGACCCCGGCGCACCGGACCGACCGCGCCGGGGTCGGGGGACAACCCCGCAGGTCCGCCCGCGCCACGCCCGATTCCCCAGTTCTGCGGACAGCGGCCGGCGCGGACTGGTCCGAACGGGGCGAGTGCGCGCAAGCATGATCGGCGTGCGCGTCGGGTCGCCTATCGTGCCGGGATGACCGCGAGCCGAGGGCCGGTCGAGCACGAAGGCCGGGAGACATGGCGGGTCCGGGTGCGCGGTGGTTCGCGTGTCCTGGGCGCCGGGGTGCTCGTCACCGGCACGCACGTGCTCACCTGCGCGCACGTGGTCATCGGCGTCGAGGACCTCGCGGTGGACCTGGTGGAGTTACCCGGCACGCCCTCGTCGCGGGCGAGGGTGGTCGAGGAGCTCTGCGTGCCGCCGATGGACGACGAGCGCGGTGACGTGGCCCTGCTGGAGCTGGCCACCCCGCAACCCGCCTCGTGCGCGGCCAGGTTGGGCCGGGTCGCGCTGACCTGGGACCGGCGGGTGCACGCGCTGGGCTACCCGGCGGGCGACGGCCTGGACATGGGCGTGTGGACCAAGATGACGCTCGCCCGGCACACCGGCGCCGAGTGGTTGCAGATGAACCGGAACTCGCCGAACGACCTGCGGGTGCAGCGGGGGTTCAGCGGCGCGGGCGTCGCCGACGACGCGACCGGCGACGTGCTGGGCATCGTGGTCGGCGAGTACACAGACGACGCCGTGGGGTTGTCCTGGATGCTGCCCGTCGAGGCGGTCGTCCGGCACCTGCCGCTGGTGTCCGAGTGGGTGGTGGGCGACACCGGCATCGACGCGGGGTTCGCGCGGTCGGACGGGCCGCCGGAGGCGCTGGTCGAGGCCGGTCGGATCGTGGAGTGGCTCGACCGGCGGCGCGACGGCGCGGCGGTGCTGATCGTGCTGGGACCCGACCTGGCCGCGGCGCGGCAGGCGGTGGCCTTGTCCGGCGGGCTGTCCGACTCCGGCGACGGGCGCGCGGTCGGCGGGGTGGACCTCGCGCTCGACGTGGGCGGCCGCACGGTCGAGGAGGTGTCCCGGCGGATCGTGGAACGGGCCGGGTTGGCCGCGGACGGCACGAGTTCCTCGAGCGACCGGCTGCGGGCGGGCACCCCGCCGATGGCCGTCGTGCTGGACGGGGTGGACGAGGCCGAGCAGCCGGTGGCCCTGGTGCACGATGTCCTGGAGCCGATGGTCGAGGGCGGCGCGCGGCTGGTGCTGGGTTTCCGGCACGACGACTCGCCGAGCCTGGCCTCGGCCCGCGCGCTGCGCGGTCGACTCCTGTCGGCCCGGATCGACGCGATCGCCGAGCGGATCGCCGTGCTGGACGACGTCGCCACGTGGCGGATGCGGGTGACCGCGTTGCGCAAGGCCGCCGCCGAGGACCCGGACGCGACCGCGAACGCGGTGGCCACGCTGGAGAAGCGGTTGCGGCGGGACGAGCGGCGGCTGCGGCGCGCGCGGTCCGAGCAGGAGACCGCGTCGGACGACCGACGTCTGGTGGCGGCCCGGTGGGCCGCGGTGTGCGAGCACGGCCTGAGCGAGGACCTCGCCTTGGCCGACGAGCGAAGACGGGTCGAGGGCGCGCTGGACGCCACGCCGTTCGACCCGGCGTTCGCGCGGGAGGCGGTGCTCGCCTTCGAGGCCGCGGTGCGGGCGGCGATCGCGGGGAAGGGGAGCCGATGACCAGCTGCGAACGCGCCGGGTGCGCGGGCACGGTGGACGAGACGGGGTACTGCGACGAGTGCGGGCTGCCACCCGCCGCGCCGACGGCGCACTCCACGACCAGCTCGGTGGTCTCGACGTCGACCGGGAGCAGGCGCTCGCGCGACGACGACCCGTTCTCCCTGCCGGTCTTCGAGTTCCCCGACCCGTCGAGCCGGATCATGACCGACTTCAAGGTGCCCAAGCGCCGGCGGCGGTGCTCGAACGAGGTCTGCCCGGAGCCGGACTCGTTGCCGGACGAGGGATCCGGGTTCTGCCTCCGGTGCGGCACGCCGTTCTCGTTCCTCCCCAGCCTCACGCCGGGCGACCTGGTGGACAACCGGTACGAGGTGCTCGGCTGCATCGACCGCGGCGGGCAGGGGTGGATCTACCTCGCCAAGGACAAGCGGCTCAAGGACCGGCTGGCCGTCCTCAAAGGACTGATCGACACCGCCGACAGCGCGCTGGCCGACGCCGAGCTGTGGGCGCTGACCGAGATCGACCACCCGAACATCGTCGGGGTGTACAACTTCGTCAAGCACACCGACGCGCACACCGAGGCCGAGCGCGACTACATCGTCATGGAGTACGTGGGCGGCCTGCCGCTGTCCACCGTGGCCCGCGACTCCCGGCACGGCGACCCGAAGCTGAGCGAACCG
The DNA here is from genome assembly GCF_040642015.1 of Actinosynnema sp. NPDC020468. Lineage (NCBI taxonomy): Bacteria > Bacillati > Actinomycetota > Actinomycetes > Pseudonocardiales > Pseudonocardiaceae > Actinosynnema > Actinosynnema sp. NPDC020468. Next base: position 123,773 of record NZ_JBFAEO010000012.1, on the reverse strand, counting down.
CTGCTCACCGAGCACGTGATCACCTGCGTGCTCCAGGTCCTGGCCGCGCTGGAGCACCTGCACGAGCGCGGCCTGCTGTACTGCGACCTCAAGCCGGACAACATCATCATGCGGCCGGGCGCGCAGGGCAGGCAGGGGCCGCGGATCAAGCTGATCGACCTCGGCGCGGTGCGGCGGGCCGACGACCGGACCAGCCCGGTCGTGGGCACCCGCGGGTTCGAGGTGGCCAGGTCCGAGATCGCGGAACGCGGGCTGACCGTGCGGTCGGAGATCCACACCGTCGGCGAAACCCTGTACCAGCTCTACCTCTCGACCTCCGACCGGACCGGTCAGCACCTGCCGCCCGCCGAGCACGCGGCGGTGCAGAGCCGGATCGCGGTCGGCGTCGAGTCGTTCAAGCGGGTGTGCGCCCGGGCCAGGGACGTCGACCCGGACAAGCGGTTCGCCTCGGCCGCCGAGATGGCCGAGCAACTCCGCGGCGTGCAACGGGAAATCGCCTCGTTGCGCGACGGCCGACCGCGGCCCGAGCCGTCGGGGATCTTCGAGACCACCGCGAAGCTGCTCGAGGACGGATTGGGCCGGGTGCCGCGGCTCGAGCGCTGGATCGAGCGCGCGCCGACCGCCCCGTTGACCGACCTGCCGCTGGACGTGGGCACGCCGTCGCCGCGGGCGGTGGCCGTCGGGCTGCCCGCGCCCCGGGTGCACCCGGACGACCCGGCGGCCGAGGTGATCACGTCGACCGACGACGGGGACACCGCCCGGCTGCTCGCGAAGCTGGACGACGCGAAGCTGCACAGCGTCGAGGCCGTGCTCGCCCGGCTGCGCGCGGCGCTGGAGGTGGACGACGCGCGGACCGCCGAGTCGTGCCTGGGGCAGGCCCAGGCGCAGTCGACCGGGCCCGCGGACTGGCGGTTGTGGTGGCACGACGGCCTGATGCGGCTCGCGGCGGGTGACGCGGGGCCCGCGCGGGCGAGCTTCGACGAGGTCTACCGCGCGCTGCCCGGTGAGGACACGCCCAAGCTGGCGCTGGCCTACTGCGCGGAGATCCGCGGCGAACTGGACCGGGCCGAGTCGCACTACGAGGCGGTGTGGCGTCGTGACCACACGGTGGTGAACGCCGCGTTCGGACTGGCCAGGGTGCACCTGGCGCGCGGCGACCGGGCGGGCGCGGTGGCCCGGCTGGACGAGATCCCCGCGGTGTCCCGGCACTTCGACGCGGCGCGGATCGCCGCCGTCCGGGTGCTCGGCGGCACCCTGCCGAACGGCGTGCGGCCGACCGAGGAGGAGTTGGACCTCGCCGACACCCGGCTCGCCGCGCTCTACCTCGACGGCGGCGCGCCGACCGGCCAGTCCCGCGCCCGGCTGGAGACGGTCGTGCTGGAGGCGCGGCTGGGCAGGCGGCTCGCGACGACCGGTGCCGGCGGCGCGTCGGAGGACGCGCTGCGCTTCGCGCTGGAGCGGTCCTACCGGGTGCTCGCCCAGCAGGCCACCCACCCCGACCACCACTCCGACCTGGTCGACCTGGCCAACGAGCACCGCCCGCTCACCTTCAGCTGACCGGCGTCGGGAGACGACATGGACGTGGAACCCGGTTTCGACCTCCGACTGAGCCAGAGCCGTCATCTGTCCACAGAGGACGACCGGATGCACGCCGCGATCGCGGTCACCGCGACGGGACCGGCCGGGTCCGCCGCCGCCACCGCCGAGGTGGCCCAGGTGATCGCGGTCGACTGCTCCGGCTCGATGTCCCACCCGGCAACGAAGATCGCCGCCGCCGTGCGCGGCACCAAGGCGGCCGTCGACGCGTTGCGCGAGAACGCGTGGTTCGCCGTCATCGAGGGCACGCACGGCGCGCGGCAGGTGTACCCGCCCAGCGGTCTGGTCCGGGCCGACCCGACCACCAGGCGCGAGGCGAAGGCCGCCGTGCAGAAGCTGTACGCGTTCGGCGGCACCGCCATGAGCACCTGGCTGCGGCTCGCCGGGCAGGTGCTGGCGGGCCACCCGTCCGCGGTGCGCCACGTCATCCTGCTGACCGACGGGCAGAACGACCCCCACGACGACCTGGAGTCGGCACTGGCGGACTGCCGGTCGCGGTTCACCTGCGACGCGCGGGGCGTCGGCACCGACTGGCAGCCCACCGAGCTGCTGCGCATCGCGGAGGTGTTGCACGGCACCGCCGACGCCATCCGCCGGGACGCCGACCTCGCCGCCGACTTCACCGCGATGACCGGCGCGGCGATGGCGAAACTGGTGCCGGAGCTGCGGATCGTGGTCAAGACCGTGCCGGGCGCGCGGGTGGACTTCCTGCACCAGCGCCACCCCGCCGTGGCGGAGCTGCACGGCGAGCAGCTCGACGCGCGGACGACGTCGTTCGACACCGGGTCCTGGGGCGCGGAGAGCCGGGAGTACCACCTGCGGATCACGGTCGACTCGACCGGCAGGCCCATGGACACCGACACCCGCATCGCCCGGGTCGACCTCCAGGCGCGGGCGGCGGGTTCCGGCGAGTTCCGCGCGGCGTGCGCTCCGCAGGCCGTGCTGGCGCACTGGACCGACGACCTGGCCCTGTCCAGCCGGATCGATCCCAGGATCGCCCACTTCACCGGGCAGACCGAGTTGCGCGAGGCGGTGCTGGCGGGCAGCGCGGCGTACGAGGTCGACGACCTGGCCACCGCGGCGGCGCGGTGGGGCACGGCGGTGCGGCTGGCCACCGCGTCGGGCAACGAGCGGGTGCTGGAGCGGTTGCTCCGGCTCGTGGACGTGGTCGGCGACCCGGCGGACGGCGTGGTGACGATCAAGGACGACGTCGCCGTGGTGGACCTGCTGTCGATGGCGGTCGGGTCGACGCTGTCGAGCGTGAGCCCGGACAGCTCGTCGCGGCACACCGGGAGCGAACCACCGCCGGCGGCGACCGGTCCCGGCGTCGTCTGCCCGGCCTGCGGGCGCGAGTGGCCCGCAGGCTCGCTGTTCTGCGGCGGGTGCCGGGCGAGGATCGGCGCGTGACCCGCCGCGCGAAGCCGTCCACCGGACGGTCGCTGCTCGTGCTGCGCAACGTGGTCCTCGGGCTCGTGGTGCTCACGCTCGCGGTGACGTGGTGGGCGTTCCGGTCCGTGCGGGGCGAGGTGGACACCGCCCTCGGGGCGACCGCGCCCGCGTTGCTGGGCATCGCCAACGCGCGCACCGCGCTGGCCGAGGCGGAGCGGTCGGCCACCGAGGCGTTCGCGAGCGGGCGCGGTCCGATGACCGGGCCGGGCGAGCGCTACCGCAACCAGATCGCGCTCGCCAACCAGGCGCTGACCCAGGTCGCGACCGACACCGTCGCGGGGGACGAGGGGCGCGCCCGGCTGCGCACCGTGGAGGGTCTGGTCATCGACTACATCGGCCTGATCGGGCAGGCCGACGCCCGGCAGGACCGCGCGACCGACACCGTCACCCCGCTGACGACCGCGAACCTCTGGTACGCCTCGGGGTTGCTGGACGACGTGCAGACGAGGCTCGCCGCGCTCGGCCGGTCGCAGCGGGACGTGCTGGAGGAGCAGACCGGTCCCGAACCGGTCCTCGACGTCGCGCCGCTCGTGCTGTCGGCCGCGCTGGCCGTGCTGCTGGTGCTCACCCAGGGACGACTGCGCAGGCGGTTCCGGCGGCAGGTCAACCCGGCGCTGGTCGCCGCCACCCTGCTCACCCTGGTGGTCGCGGGGATCGGCCTGCTGAGCCTGGACGCGCGCCGCGACCTGCGCGTCGCGGCGGGCACGCTCGAGAGCGCCGTCGCCGACCACGACGCGGTGGTCGCGGGCGTCGGGGCCCACGGTGACGCGACCCTGCGCGACTTCCTCGACCGGCGGTGCGCGGCCACCTCGTGCGGCACCAGCGTCGACCGCTTCCGCGCGACCACACCGGACGCCGGGCCGGAGCCGGACGGCCCCGGTGCGGCCAGGTCGTCCGCGACCGCGACGGCGGCCATCGCGAACGCGGGGGTCGGCGGCTGGGAACCGGTGCTGCCCCTCGCGGCGGCCGGCGTGTTCGCGTTGGTGCTGCTGGGTTTCCAGCCGCGCCTGGCCGAGTACCGCTACGAGGGCCGATGAGGCGCCTCGGAGCCCTGCTCGCCGCCCTCGTGCTGGTCGCGGGGCTGCCCGCGTGCACGAGCCTCGGCGCGCTGCCCGTCGTGACGATCCTGCACCCGTGGAGCGGCGCCGAGGCCGAGGCGTTCGAGAAGATCCTCGACGCGCTGGACGACGACGCGCCCTACCGGATCCGGGCCGTGGGCACGTCCTCCTACCGCCAGGTGCTCGAACTCGGCCGTGCGCAAGGAGAACCGGTCGACATCGTGGTCATGCCGAGCCTCGGCGAGCTGGCCGAGTACGTCCGGCAGGGGCTCGTGCAGCCGATCACCGCCACCGACCACCCGTACCCGTGGCGCACCTGGGAGCGGCTGGGTGTCGCCGACGGCAAGCAGTACGGTGTCGCGGTGAAGGCCCAGCTGAAGAGCATCACGTGGGCCAAGGGCCCGGGCGACGAGTGGTGCATGGGCGTCGGCGACGCGTCCGCGCCCGGCTGGCCCGGCACCGACTGGGTCGAGGACGTGCTGCTGCGGGACGCGGGCCCCGAGACCTACCGCGACTGGGCGTCGGGCAAGGTGGCGTGGACCGACGACCGGGTCCGCGCGGCCTGGTCGACGTGGTTGGGCGACTACGTGGCGAAGGTCCGCGGCGGGGCGGAAGCGGTGCTGCTGAACAGGTTCGCCGATCCGGCCACCGGACCGCCGCTGCTCGACCCGCGCGGGACGTGCCGGCAGGACCGGCGCTCCTCCTACGTGCTGGGCGACTACGGCGCGTTCACCGCGCGGCGCTTCGACCGGGGCGGCGGCGTGGTGGTGTCCGCCGACTTCGCCGCGCTGGTGACTGAGGGCGCCGCGGCCACCTCGGTGCTGACCAAGCTCGCGAGTCGGGACACCCAGCTGCGCTGGCTGACCTCCGGCTCGGGTTTCCCGGTCGACCCGGCGGTGCGTCGCGACGGCGGCACGGGCGCGGCGGCGTTGATCGAGTCGACCCTGGCCCGGTCCGACGCGCTGTGCTTCGACGCGTCCGACCTGATGCCGGTGACCCGGCGGACCGCGTTCGAGCAGGCGGTGCTGGCCGTGCTGGCCGATCCGTCCCGGCTGCCGGACGTGCTCGACCGGCTGGACCGGATCGCCGCCGGCGTCACCGGGACCGGGCTCGACCTGCCGTGCGCGACCGCGCGCTGAGAGGAGAAGAGGGAGTCATGGCCGTCGAAATCGCCCGGTTTCCACTGGCGGACGGGGGTTCGGTGCTCGTCGAGGTGGACGAGCCGCCGGGTGTGGCGCGGGCGGGCCGGCCGGGCCGGGTGCTCGCCGAGGCCCGCACGGCGTTCGAGGACGCCGTCGGCCAGGTCCGCGACGCGGCCTCGGCCGCCCTGGCGCAGTTCACCTCGATGACCCGCGCGCCCGACGAGGTGGAGCTGAAGTTCGGGCTGAAGCTGGACGTCGAGGCGGGCGCCGTGGTCGCCCGCACGGGCGTGCAGGGCCAGTTCGAGGTCAAGCTCAAGTGGCGGCGCGAGGACGTGCCGGTGGAGGAGGAGACGGTCGAGGAGTCCTAGCCCGGGAAGGGTTCGGCGGGCAGCGGGGCGCGGTGGTTCTGCGGCACACCCCGGAACCACGTGTCGTAGGACCGCTGGAGCGAGCCGTCGCGGCGCATGTCGCGCAGCACGCTGTTGACGAACCGGACGAGGTCGTCCTGCTTCCCGCTCATCGCGATGGCCACCTCGCCCGGGGCCGCGTTGTGGTAGTCCAGCAGCACGGTGCCCGGGTCCTGGTCGTGGAACCCTTGGAGGATCAGCACATCGGTGTAGATGGCGTCGACCAGGCCGCGCTGGAGCAGCATCAGGCAGTCGCTGTTGTCGGCCACCGCGACCGGGACGAGCTCGCGCAGCCCGGACTGCCGCTGCCGGTCCCGCGCGTCGATCATCTCGTCGCTGTTGGTCGTCCTGGTCGCCGAGCACACCTTGCGCCCGCCGAGGTCGTCCGGGCCGCTCACGGTGCCCATGCCCTTGCGCACCAGCAAACCGCTGTTCGTCGTCAGGTAGGGCGTGGAGTAGCGCAGCCCGTAGGTCTCGACCCGGCCGCAGGTGACGCTGACGTCGGCGATCACCAGGTCCGTCCGCGGCACCTCCTTCAGGCTGGTGTTCCGGGCCTTCTCCGCCGCGTTCTGCTCGGTGTCCAGCGAACCGAGGCGCCCGCCGGTGGGCAGGCCGAGCAGCCGCAGGCCCGGCTTCCCGGGTTCGGGGTGGGGGAACAGGGCCGCCGCGATCCGGTCGGCGAGGTCGATCTCGAAACCCGCCAGCTCGCCGGTGACCAGGTCCCGCTTGCTGAAGAGGGACGCGGTTTGGCTCACGCCGATCACCAGGCCCTCCTTCCGGATCCGGGCGATCGTGGGACCGTCGGGACGCCCGTCGGACTGCTCGCCCAGCGCCGGGTCGACGCTGGCGGTGGACTTGTCCCGGCACTCGGTGCGGGCGGAGTGCTCGGGCTTGTCCGTGTAGCCCTCGGGCAGGGCAATGGGGCTGTCCGGCGGGTCGGACCCCTCCGGTGCTCCGCCGGAGCACCCGACCAGGCAGACGAGCACGGCGACGAGGGCGAGCAGTTTCGTCACTGGCGGTACTCCCTCATCCGCGGGCGCATGCCCAGCATCGCGGCGGCCGCGGCGGCGACCATCAGCAGCAGGACGGCGCCGTCCCAGTGCGCCAGGGTCGCCCTCGCGTCGCGCACGGCGGTGCCCGCGGCGGCGGAGTGCGCCTCGATCAGGTCGTTGAGCACCGCGTCGAGCTGCTGGGGGTAGGTGCTCGGTTGCCCCTGGGGCACCTGGGCGATCATCCCGGCCACCTCGGTGAACACCGGTGGCGCGCCCTGGGTGGCCGGGTCGGCCTGGGCGAGCAGTCGCCGGTCCTGCTCGCGCCACGACCGCACGGCGTCCAACGCCCGGCGCGTCGCGGTGGGGTCGGCGCCCGCCGCGTCGATCTCGTGCTCGATCTCGTCGAGCGTGTGCCCGAGCGCGCCGATGTCGCCGACCTTGGGGAAGATCAGGATCCGGGCCTCCGCGGCGTCCGCCTCCCGCGCGAGGTTGCGCGCCTTGACCAGCGGCGCGACCAGGTCGTCCCACTCGCGTTCCCCGGTGGCGCACAGACCGTGCACGACCTGCACCACCACGCCGAGGCTGACCACGGCGACCAGCGTCAACGCGGTGGCCGCGGCGAGCCCGAAGTTGACCCGGCGCCGGGTGCGCCTGGTGAGGAATCGCTGCACCAGCACCAGGACCACGACCAGCACGGCGCCCACGACGAACGTGGCCCAGGGCGGACTGCCCGCGTCCCGCTGCGCCTGGATCAGCGCCTCGGTCTGCCTGGCGTGCAGGTCGCCCGCCAGCGGCAGGATCCTGATCCGCACGAACGAGGAGGCCGCGGAGAGGTAGGAGGTGCCGACCGGGTTGCGGACATCGCTGTTGGTCCACCCGGCCTCGGCCAACCGGGAGTACTCGGGCAGCATCCCGGTCAACTCCCGGATCTGCTTCGTGGGAAGGGAATCCGGGTCCTGACTCCGCGTCGCCGCGACCCGCAACGCCTCCGCCGCGGCGAACACGTCCGCCCGGAACCGCTGCCGCAACTCCACCGCGCGCTGGGGATCCACGATGACGGCGTTGAGCGAACTGGTGTCGGCGTCGGCCATCGCCTGGTACACGGCCAGCGCGGCGGTGGTCAACTGCCCCTGCCGGTCGAGCGCGTCGTCCAACCGGTCCTGCCGGTGGTCGGCCGCCGCCCACCCGAGCACCCCCACCACGACCGCGAGCCCGACCGACGCCACGGCGCAGACGACCAGCCTGCTCCCGGTCCGCCGCACGGACGACCGCAACCACGCGAGCAGTTCCATCACCTCGTGCCTACCTCCACGACGCCAGGCCGGAACCGGCTCACCTGGTCGGTCGCACCGCGGTCGTCTTCCGTTACCCCGCAACACCTTCCGTCAGTCGAACGGCGTACCGGCGGTCACCCGGGGGCATTCGGCCGGGTGGTCCGTTCGACGGCACGCGGCCACATCCGGTCCGCGGTGGGCCGTTCTCAGCCGGTCGACGATTCCCAGTCCTGGGGCAGGTCCGCGGTGAGCAGGGCCGTCACCTCGGCGGGTGGGAAGTCGGGCCAGGCGCGGGTGGGGTCGTGACGGCGGTTCAGTCGCCGGTCGAGGAAGCGCTGGGCTCGGCGGAGTCCGTCGGCGGCGGCGAGCGGGGTCAGCCGGCCGTCGGCGAGGGCGTCGGCGTAGTCGTCCAGGTCGAGGAGGCGGTAGGGGTGGTCGGGCGGGCCGACGACGACGTCGATCCACATGTCCTGGACGTGGACCACGTGTCCGTCGTCGGTGACGGTGACCAGGTCGCAGTACCACCAGCCCCGCTGCTGCGGCGGGAACGCGACGGGCTGGTCGATCTGCACCCCGTCGTCCAGCAGGACGAAGCTGCGCTGCACGTGGTGGACGCCGTGCCGGTCGAAGCCCCAGTCGTAGGCGATCACGCCGTCGCGGCGCAGGCCGACCGCGCGCACGACGCGGTCGCGGACGACGGTCACGAACTGCTCCGGAGCGGAGGTCACGCCGTCCACCCTGCCACCTCGTGCGCCGGTCACGTCAACGAGCGCACGTCCGCCACGTCGTACTCGGCGACCGAGGCGTCGAGGATGGCCGCGGCCTGGTCGTCGCTCGGACCACCGCCCCGGAACGCCTCGACCGCCGCCCGCGACTCCCAGCGCTCGAAGACCACGATCCGGCCGGGCTCCACCAGGTCCGCGCTGAGGGAGAAGTCGAGGCACCCCGGCGTGCGCCGAGCCTCCTCCACCACCGCCGCGCACCCCGCGAGGTAGGACGACCGCTCCCGGGCGTCCACGACGAGGTACCCCGCCACGATCACCATCCGCTGCTCCTCACGTCCGAACCCGATCCGTCGCCGAAGTATGCGCCGCGCCGCGAGCCGCCGCCCGGAAACCCGACCGGGAAACGAAGATCGCCGGCGATTCGCCGGACCGCCGACGGGGTAGGTGGGTGGGAGGCGACTCGGGGGAGGGCTTCGGTGGGGCGGCGGGTGTCGCGCGCGAGGGTGGTGCTGGGCGGGGTGCTCTCCGGGGTGCTGGTCGGCGGCAGTCAGGGTGTGCTGCGCGGAAGCGTATGGGTCGGGCTGGCGTCGGGGGTGGCGTTCGGGCTGGTGATGGCCGTGGTGATGCGGCGGTCGTGGGGGCGCACGGCGTTGCGCGGGTTGGACTCGGGTCGGCGGCGGGACGTCGTGCGTGCCTTGCGGAGGGGTGTGCCGGTCGAGGACCCGCGGCTCGCCGGACCGCTGGTGGACCAGGCGGACGCGGTGCTGAGCCTGCCGTTCCCGGTGACGGCGCTCCGCGTGGTGTTCGGGTCGACGGCGTTGCTCGGTCTGCTGGTCGGCGTGCCGGTGTTCCTCGACAGGGGCGTGGCCGGCCTGCTGGGCGGCGGGCCCCTGCTGGTGCTCGGGTTGGTGCTGCTGTTCGTCGTCCTCCCGCTCGCCCGCCGCCGGCGCGACCTGGTCCGCCGCTCCCGGGACGCCACGAGGGACCGGTTCCCGGAGTCCACAGTGGACTGACGGGCTTCCGGAACCGGTGTAGCTCAGCCGAGTTCGCGGTGATCGTCGGAGATGGCCTCCAGCAGGTCCTCCGCCGCCTCCCCCCGAACCGCGAGCCGCTCCAACCGGGCGAACAACCCCAGGTACTCGCGCACGTCCCGAGGATCGGTGATCGTGGCGCTCCCGGTCAGCACGCTCAGCACCACCACGCGCTCGTCGTAGACCTGGAAACCGTGCGGCGCGGGGAACCGCGCGTCCGCGGCCCACGGGATGACGCCGAGTTCCACGTTCGGCCTCCGGGCCACGTCCCGCAGGTGGGCCAGCTGCTCGCACATGACCTCCGCCCCACCCACCCGCCACCGCAGGGCGCCCTCCGTCAGGAGGAACACGAACCGCTTGCCCAGGTCGTCCAGCTGCGCCCGGCGGGAGCGCGACGCGGCGACCTGCTCGGCCGACGAGGCGGCGCCCAGCACCGCGCGCAGGTAGCCCTCGCTGTGGGCCAACGCGGGCACGCCTGCGTTCCGGAAGAACCGACCGGTGGTGGCAAGGGCCTCGATCCGGGCCACGGTCTGCTCGTGGCGGTGCGCCCCGCGGTGCAGCACCACGCGCCGCTCCTCCGCCTCGTCGTGCAGCCGACGGGCCAACTCCAGCAGCTCCACCCGGGTCCCGCGCGCCGCGGACAACTCGGCGAGCAGTTTCTCCACGTCGCGCACCGACGGCAGGAGCAGGCCGTTCTCGATCTTCGACAGCTTCGACTGGCTCATCCCGGTCGCCCGCGCCGCCGCCGTGCCGGTCATCCGCGCCTCGGTCCGCAACCGCCGCAGCCCGCGCGAGAGCTCCTCCCGCGCCAGGTGGGACCAGGAGGCCCCGACCGCCGCGGGATCGTCCCCGTCCGCGACCGCCACCGGCTGGGAACCGCCGTCCGCGCGTCGGGCGCCGACCGGTTCCCGCTGGTGCTCCCGGACGTTGCTCACGATCCCACTGGCGACCTCGACGGGAGTCCGCGCGCCCAGGCTGCGCGCACCGCTCGTGCCGAACGAGGAGTTGTCGATGAGGCTTTCGGCGACGTCGTCCGGAAGCCCGCCGTGGTCACGCATCCGCCGCTCCTCTCGCGTCCCGTCCCCGCTTGCGCTGCCGCTGGAGGAGCCCCCGGACGACGTCCTTGCTCGCCTCGCCGAGCAGTTCGGCGATCTCCTCGACGCGGTAACCCGATTCCTGGAGCAGCAGGGCCCGCTTGGTCCGCTCGTCGGGGATGTCCGCGAAGCTGCGCCACAGGTGTAATCGCGCGACCGCCAGATCGGCCGGGTCCTGCTCGGAGGACGACAACCCGGCGATGTCCTCGACACCCGCCGCGGCCGACCCGAGCCGACGTCGGTGCCACTGCTCGGTGCGCCACTTGCGGTAGAAGTTGGGGAAGGCGAACACGCAGCGGCCGACGAAGTAGGTCTTGAGGCTGGCGCCGCCGTCGGACCGCCACCCGCCCCCGATCAGCGCCCGCTCGCGGAAGTCCAGGATCGCCTGGCCGACCGTGTCGTTCGCCAGGCTGTGCACGTCGTCCCACTCCCAGTCCAGCGGCGGCGGACCCGGGTAGCAGCCCCGCTTCTTGCACTGGGCGAACATCTCGTCGGTCCTCAACCACGCCACCACCACCGCGTAGCCGTACCGCGCCAACTCGTGGGTGAACAGCCACCACAGCGTCCCCTCGAACCCCTGCGCCGCCAACTCGTCCCGCAACGCCACGTCACCCTCCCGGCGCTGCAACGCCTCCGCCGCCCACTTCGCCCTCCGGTCGCGGAATTCCGGCTCGGCCTCCACCCGGCGAATAACGTCGTCGGTTGTACGAGCCGGGTCGGCCTCACCGCGGTGCGTGGACCCGGCGGCGGGCTGCCCGCCGTCGACACGCTCCTCCCGGTGATCCATCGGCTCGCTCTCCACCTCGTCGGTACCGCGGTGCCCGAAGGGCTGGACGCCCCTCCTATGTCGCCGGAACGCCGATCGGCACGCGCCCCCGCCGACGAATCCGCGAACCTCACGAGCCGGCCCCGGATCCGTGCGCCCTCCCGGCCCGGCGGACATAGGAGCACGCCGTTGACGACCTCCCGCCGACCGATGGAGCGACCGTGGCCTCCCGCACCCCCGACACCCCGCTCACCACGCGAGCCGCCGTGACCCTGCTGCTGGGCGCCTGCGCCGGAGCCGCGGCGGGCCTGCCGGCCGCACTCGCCGTGCGTGACGACCGCCTCGCACCGGGCCAGGTCGCGCACGTCATCCAGAACTTCAGCCACAACGACCAGCGGCGGTCGGACTTCACCCCCGGGCCGCACCGCGCGCGTCGTGGGGTGTTCGGCCGGTTGCCGGATGTAGGCGACGAGGGCCGTGTCTAGCGTCGACACGTCCACACACCACGAGGAGCGCCTGTGAGCGAGTCCGTTGCCATCCCGACGGTCGTCCTGGTCCACGGCGGGTTCGCCGACGCGTCGTTCTGGGGTCCGGTGATCACCCACCTGCGGGCGCACGACCTGCCGGTGCTCGCGCCGCCGAACCCGTTGCGGGGCTTGGCGCACGACGCGGAGTACCTGGCCTCCTTCGTCAACCAGGTCGACGGCCCGGTGCTGCTGGTCGGCCACTCCTACGGCGGCGCCGTGATCTCGGTGGCGGGCGCCGCGACGCCCAACGCGGTCGGCCTGGTCTACGTGGCGGCGTTCGCGCTGGACGTGGGCGAGTCCTTCGGCGACGTCTTCGCCCGTTTCGGGGAGACGCCGCTGGTCGGCGCGGTGCGCCCGAGCCGCTACCCGGTCGCGGGCGGTGAGCCGGGCGTCGAGTTGACCATCGCGCCCGAGCGCTACCGGGAGGTGTTCGCCGCCGACGTCCCGGTGGAGATCACCGACGTGGCCGCGCTGAGCCAACGCCCCTTCGCCGCGATCTTCGACCACCGGGCCGAGGCCGCGGCCTGGAAGACGCTGCCCTCGTGGGCGGTCGTGGCGACGGCGGACAAGGCCATCCCGCCGGACGCGGAACGCCACATGGCGCGACGAGCGGGCGCCGAGACCATCGAGGTCGACGCCTCGCACTCGATCGCGCTCTCCCGGCCGGAGGCCGTCGCCGACCTGATCCGCACCGCCGTGACCGCCGCCACCCGCTGAACCGACGCCTCGCGCCCGGACCTCGAGCGCGAGGCGTTCACTGGCCGTAGGAGAAGCGGAGGTCGGCGAACAGCAGCCGGTTGAGCCGCCGCCGGAGGTGTCCGGTCGCGCTCGCGTCCGGCTCGACCGGTGACAGCAGGGTGAACCTCAACGAGGTCCCGCCGTCCTCGGTGGCCGTCAGCGCGAAGTGCACCCGGACGTCGGGCCGGTTCGGCCACAACGACGACCACACCACGTGGTGGTGCTCCTCCGCCGCCACGACCGCGGGGTCGACCTCGTCGGGCAGCAGGGTCAGCCACGGTCGGGTTCCCGGTCGACGCGGCTCCACGAGCGACCGCCAGACGACGTGCGGAGGCGCCGGCAGTCCGCGCGCCCGTGAACCGATGTCGATCACCCCCGCCAGGGTAGGCCGATCCGCGCCCGCCGCTAGCCTGGCGGCATGGGGTGGGATCTGGGCGAGCTGCTCGCGAAGTACGAGGTGCCGGGGGCGCAGGTCGCGGTGCTGGCCGACGGGGAGATCCGGGACGAGGCCGCGGGTGTGCTGAGCCTGCACACCCGGGTCGAGGCGACGACCGATTCGGTGTTCAGGATCGGTTCGATCACCAAGATCTGGACGGCCACCCTGATCGCGCAACTGGTCGAGGACGGACTGCTCGACCTCGACCGCCCGGTGCGCGACCACCTGCCCGGTTTCCGACTCGGCGACCCGGCCGCCACCGAGTCCCTGACCACCCGGCACCTGCTCACCCACACCGGCGGGATCGACGGCAACCACTTCACCGACACCGGCCGCAACGCCGACGCGATCGCGAAGTTCGTCGCCACCCTCGCCGACGCGCACCACCCCTTCCCACCCGGCGCCGTCCTCTCCTACTCCAACAGCGGGTACGTGGTGCTGGGCAGGCTGGTGGAGGTGTTGCGCGCCAAGCCGTTCCACGACGTGCTGCGCGAACGCCTGGCGGCACCCCTCGGCCTGCGCACCGTCGCCACCGACGCCAACGAGGCGATCCTGCACCGCGCCGCGGTCGGCCACGTCCGCGGCGGCGCGGAGGTCGTGCCGGTGGGGGAGTGGGCGGTGTCGTACTACGCCGCGCCCACCGGCTCGCACCTGTCGATCAGCGCCCGCGAGCTGCTGGAGTTCGTCCGCCTGCACCTCACCGACCACACCCTGGCCGCGCTGCGCGAACCCCAGGTCGACCACGTCCCGGACTTCGGCGGCGGCGTCACGGGGTGGGGACTGGGGTGGATGCTGCACCAGGACGGCGTCGTCGGCCACACCGGCGTTTCCAAGGGGCAGAAGGCCTTCCTGCGCGTGGCGCCGGCGGCGGGCGTGGCGGTGACCGTGCTGACCAACAGCGCGGGCGGCGAGCCGCTGGCCCACGAGATCTTCAGCGCCGCCCTGGCCGACCTGGCCGGCGTGGACACGGCCCCGCTGCCCGTGCCACCGCCGAACCCGACCGCGATCGACGCCGACCGCGTGTGCGGCACCTACCGCTCCACCTTGTACGACACCACTCTCGGCACCGAGGGCGGTCGGGCCTTCCTCGTCCGCCGCGCCCGCAACGCCCTCGCCGAGTCCTTCCTCGGCGGCACGGAGGACCGGGTCGAGGTCGTGCGCCTCGGCGAGAACTCGATCATCACCACCGAACCGCGGAAGTCCGACGGTCACCAGGTCCTGTCCCTGGTCGGCTCCGACCCCCGCGGCCGCGCCCGCTACCTGCACAACGGCGCCGCCGCCCACCGGGTCGACTGAGGCTCAGGGCTCCCGGCGGCCGTCGGCCTGGTCGATGCGGTCCAACGCCCACAGCGCCCAGTCGTGCATGGTCTGGAAGGAGCGCAGACCGTACTCGGCGACCAGCCGGCTCAGCTCGGGCGCTGCGGTGGGCGGGGCGGTGGCGTCGGCCCGGTCGATCGACTCGCGCAGGGTCGCCAGTTCCCGCGCGCTCTCCTCGGCGACCGGGCGCAGCAGGGCCCGCGCCTCGTCGGGGTCCAATGTGGACAGCAGGAACATCCGCAGCACGAACTCGTTGCGCACGACGAACACGTCCGGCGGGTGGAGCATCCAGTTCCGCAGCTCGGCGCGGCCGGTGTCGGTGATCGCGTAGGTGCGTCTGCCCCGCGCGCCCTCGGCGACCACCGCGACCAGTCCTTCGCCGGCGAGCCGGGTGAGCTCCGGGTAGATCTGGTTGTGCTTGGCGTGCCACGCGTAGCGCTGCAACGCGCGCGCGAACTTCCCGGTCAGGTCGTAGCCGCTGGCCGGCTCCTCCGCGAGCAGTCCCAGCAGCGCGTGGCGCAACGACATCGGCAGCCTTCCCGGTTGCGGTCCCCGTCAGCCTACAGGTCGATGTTGACAGGTAGATCTCGACATGTCACTTTCTACCTGTCGATACCGAGTGGTCGATCCCGCAGAGGAGAAGATCATGATCGCAGTCGTCCTCGGAGGCGCGGCCGTGCTCGTCGCGCTCGCCGCCCTGGCCTACCGCCGATTACGCCAACACCGCGTCGCCCGCACCCTGACCCTCGACACGTCCACCGGCATCGCCGAGTCCCGCTACGTCCGGATCGGCGGCGTCGACCAGTGGATCCAGATCCGCGGCGTGGACCGGACCAACCCGATCCTGCTGGTCCTCGCCGGCTCGGGCCTGACGACGGAGCCGTTCACCCCGTCCCTGCGAGCCTGGGAACAGCACTTCACCGTCGTCCTGTGGGACCGCCGCGACGTCGGCCGAACCCGCGGCCGCAACGGCAAGGCGGGGTACGGGACGTGGACGTTCGACCGGCTCGCCGACGACGGCGTCGAGGTCGCCGAGTTCGCCTGCCGGCACCTGGGCCAGGACAAGGTCGTCCTCGTCGGCCACTCCCAGGGCAGCATCGTCGGCGTCACCATGGCCCGCCGCCGCCCCGACCTGCTGCACGCCTACGTCGGCACCGGGCAGATCACCGACATGGCCCGCAACGAACCCCTCACGCACCGGATGGCCGTCGACCGGGCGCGCGCGGCGGGGAACCGGAAAGCGTTGAGGGCACTGGAAAAGCTCGTGCCGCCGTACCCCGACGCCCGAACCTGGATCACCAAGATCCGGTGGAGCATGGCGACCGATCCGGAACACCGGTCCTGGCGGCGCGAGGCCTTCGCCGCCGTCCTGTCCTGGCCCGCGTACACCCTCGCCGACGTCCGCCGCAGCGCCCTGGGCGCCCTCTTCCTCCCGCCACTCCTGTTCGCCGGGACGATGTCCTGCACCCCGGAAACCCTCGGCACCCGCTTCGAGGTGCCCGTCTTCCTCCTGCACGGCGACACGGACCTGTACACCCCGCCGTCGCTCGCCGAGGAGTACCTCGCCGCCGTCGACGCGCCCACGAAGGAATTCGTGCGCCTGCCCGACGTGGGCCACCTGTCACTCCTCACCCGACCTGACCCGTTCCTCGCCGAACTCCTCGCCCGCGTGCACCCCCTGACCACCACGCCACCCGCGGCGTGAACCGTCCACGCGGCACGGTGCCCGCCGGGTATTCCGGTGTCGTGGCCGTCGGCGGGTGCCCTACGGTGGGCCCATGGCGTCGGTCAGGCAGGTCCAGGTCACGTTCGACTGCGCGGAACCCGAGCGCGTCGCCCGTTTCTGGTGCGCGGTGCTCGGGTACGTCGTGCCGCCGGCACCGAAGGGCTTCGACTCGTGGAGCGAGTTCGACCGCTCGCTGCCCCCCGAGCGCCAGGGCGCCGCGTTCGCCTGCGCGGACCCCACGGGCGTGGGGCCGCGGTTGTTCTTCCAGCGCGTCCCGGAGGGCAAGGTCGTCAAGAACCGCGTACACCTCGACGTCCGAGTCGGCACGGGCCTGGTGGCCGACGAACGCGTGGCCGCCCTGGAGGCCGAGTGCGCCCGCCTGATCGCCCTCGGCGCGTCGCGGGTGGAACTGCTGCGCGCCGACGGCTACAACGAGTCGTGCCTCGCGATGCGGGACGTCGAGGGCAACGAGTTCTGCCTGGACTGAGCGCCACCCGGTCGCCGTGGCCGATTCGGTGGATTCGCGGGTGCCGCGGATGTCGAGAACGTGCCGCCGGCTCCGTCCCCGGGTAGGAACGGCCACGAGAGGCCGTGCGACACAGGAGGCAGTCATGGCGGTGCGCCGGATGGACCACGTCGGTTTCGTGGTGGAGGACCTCGCGGCGGCGGTCGCGTTCTTCGTGGAACTCGGCCTGGAGGTCGAGGGTGAGGCCACGGTCGAGGGCGCGTGGGTGGACCAGCTCGTGGGGCTCGAGGGTGTGCGGTCGGACATCGCGTTCGTGCGGACGCCGGACGGGCGGAGCCGGGTCGAGCTGTCGACGTTCCACCGGCCGGCGGCGACCGGCCGCGCGCCGTGGGAGCCGGTGAACACGCCGGGCATCCCCCGGCTCACGTTCGTGGTCGACGCGGTCGAGGACGTCCTCGACCGGTTGCGCGGGCACGGCGCCGAGCTGGTGGGCGAACTGGCGCAGTACGAGGACTACTGCCGGTACTGCTACGTCCGCGGCCCCGCCGGCGTCATCGTCGGCCTGGTCGAGGAACTCCGCTGACCGACGCCCCGCGCACCGACCACCCGCACCGGAAAGGACCGCCGTCATGGCGACCGCAGAAGACCTCGACCGCGCCACCGACTCGAAGTGGGACTGGGTCGCCGAGCAGACCCGGACCTACCTGGCCTCGGGCGGCCTCGAGGGACACGAGTCGGACGGCGTGCACACCCTCGTGCTCGCCACGACCGGCCGCAGGACCGGCGACCCCCGCCGCACCTGCCTGATCTACGCCACGTCGGGGGACGACTTCGTCGTCGCCGCCTCGAACGGCGGCGCCGACGAGAACCCGGCGTGGTTCAAGAACCTCGAGTCGACCCCGACCGCGGGAGTACAGGCAGGCCCCCACCGCTTCACCGCCCACGCCCGCACCGCGTCCCCGACCGAACGCGACGCCCTCTGGCCCCTGATGGTGGGAATCTTCCCGCTGTACGCCGAATTCGCGCAGAAAACCGACCGCGAGATCCCGATCGTCCTGCTCACCCCGGTCGATTCCGGTCGGGAGGACGGCGCGGACGCTCACCTGTGAGCCTGCACCGCGATCGGGTGGCCCCGGTCGGCGGATCCGCCCAGCACGAGCACGGAGTCACAGCGGTCGCGGACGTGGTCGTCGTGCGTCGCGACGACCACCGCGCTGCCCGAGTCGCTCATCCCGCGCAGGACGTCGAGCACCAGCGTGGTGTTGGCGAGGTCCAACGCGCCGGTCGGCTCGTCGGCCAGCACCACCGCGGGCTGCTTGACCAGAAGTCGGGCGAGTGCGACGCGCTGTTGCTCACCGCCGCTGAGCCGGTGCACCACTTCCTTCTCCCGCCCGGTCAGACCCACGCGGTCGAGGGCTTCGGTGACAGCGGTGCCCTTGACACCGCCGGACGTGCGCCGAGGTCCGACGACGATCTCCAGGTTGGCCGCGACCGTGGCGTTGTCGATGAGCGCGTAGTTCTGGAACAGGTACCCGAGGACATCACGACGGAACAGTCGGGCTCGGCGCCGGCCGAACCGGGTGATGTCCGCGCCCAGGTGGCGGATGCTCCCGGAGTCGGGCTTGTCGAGGAGGCCGAGGCAGTGCAGCAGGGTGGACTTCCCTGATCCGCTGGGGCCGACCAGGGCGAGCATCTCGCCGCCCCGGACGGAGAAGGAGAGAGCAGACCACAGGGTTCGGGTGTCGAACGACTTCGACAACCCGTCGACGACGATCACGACAATTCTCCTGTCTGTGGGAGGAAGCGGTCGTGCCACTCACCCGGCGGCTGCCCGAGTCGCGACGACGCGGCGGTGGAGGATCGCGAGCGCCACGAGCACCGTGCCCACCTCGGCTGCCACAAGGGCCACCGCGGGACCGAGTTCCAGCGCGCTGCCTCGGGTTCCTTCGTCCGTGCCCGATAGGCCGACCACCGCGAGCGTGCCGACGAACAGTGCCTCGACGGCGACCAACGACCGGTGCACGGCGAGGAACCTCCACCCGGCGAGATGCTTGACGAAGATCGCCTGGGCGTTCGTGCGGGTGTGGACGACGCACACGCCGACACCGGTCATCAGCAGCACCGCCAGGGCCATCGCGAGGTTGACCACCTGGTTTCGGAAGCCGGCGACCGCGTCGCGCAACTCCACAGCCGCGTTCTGCCCCACCGGTCGCAGCGCGGCCACGTAGTCCTGCAACCCGTTCGTCCTGATGCCTTCCCGCACGTCGTCGGGGTCCGGGAAGACGATCCCTCCCGAGGTGGCGAACGCGGTGTAGGCGTTGTCGGTCAGATAGGTCGACCCGCTCGGCACGACGACCAACACCGGATCGCGCACCGACGATCGGTCCTGGCCCGGACGGGCACCGGCGCCGGGGGTTTGACTACCCGGGTTGTAGCTGAACACGGTCTGCCCGCTCCGGGACCCGAGCGTCGTCACCTCCTCGGGCCGGATTCGCCCCGGGTCGCGCGGGCTCAGCAACGCGGGCACCGCGGCGGCGATGGTCGACGCGTGGCGGCTCAACCCCTCGGGGACGATGACCCGCAACTCGCCTTGCCTCGACACGGGGTTGTGGCGGTGGCCGGTGGGGTCCACGACCGGTTGTGCGGCGAGAAAGGCGTCGTTGACGACGAGCACGGCACCTCGGGGGAGGTCCGAGCCGGCCGTGAGCCACTGGAGTTCACGGCGGCCGGCGACGATGACCCTCCCGTCGGCGTCGGCTCTGCGCAGCCATTGCCCGACCCGCGCCTCCATGTCCACCGGATCGCGACCCAGGCTGCCGTTGAGCAGGATGGCGGTGCTGTCGCCGACCGCGGCGTAGGCGGCGAGGCTTTCCCGGCGGCTCGACACGTCCTGGCCCGTCGACGCGACGTTCGTGGCGATGCCGAGGGCGAGCACCAGCGCGGGGCCGCGCACCAGGTAGGCGCCCGTGATCGCCGGTCGGATCGGCAGCTCGCCCGCGAGTGCGGGCAGCAGACCGCGGATCGAGGTCACCGCGGTCGAGACCGCGTGGGTCGTCACCACCACCAAGGTCAGCGCGCCGGAGATCATCCCGGCCGCCGCGGCGTAGAGACCCCACCAGGCCAGGCCGTTGAGCGCGTAGAGGAGTGTTCCGGCGGTCGCGGCCACCGTGACCACCGCGATCACCCGGAACGGTGCGAGCCGGCGGAGTTCGCGCGTCGGCATCCAGGTGGACGACCTGCCGTGAAGGCGCGCTACTCCGTGGGCCTTGGTGTTCAGGAGCACCCCGGCGCCCGTCGAGGCGATCAGGGCGACGGCGATCAGCACGAGAGACCACCACAGCGCACCACCCTGGTGGGACCCGATCACTCCGGCGACGGAGAGAGGGCGGCTGACCTCCCCGGTCAGGCCGAGCTCGGCGAACCTGGAAAGCAGTGCGCCACCGGCTTGACCGGGACCGAACACGTAGTAGTAACCGCGAGGGTCGCGTTGGCCGACCTCGGCGATCGGGTGGACTTCCGTGTGGCGGCTCCGGTCGAACGACGGATAGCCCTCCGTCAGCCACGACGCGGCGACCGAAGCCGGATCGCCGACGGCGAGGTAGAGGTGTCTGCGGTGGTACGGATCGTTCAGATCGGGCAGTTCGCGAGCCACCGCGATGTGCTGCTCGGCGGCGAACGACTCGATCGCGCGCGCGACCTGGGCACCGCTCGCCGAGCGGTCGGAATCCGATATCCGGACAAGGGCGGAGTGGCCGAGCACCACGTCTTCGTCCAGTCCGCGCACGAGTGCGAAAGCCAGCACCGCCGAGAAGACGAGGACGACGACGTGGGCGAACCTGGCACCTCGGTACGGCATGTGATCACCGATCGATCGGGGAGATGTACCGGAATGTGATGGTGGATCCACGACGGGCAGCCGGGGTCGCGGCACAGCTGCTTCCCCGGCTGCCGTGATCATCCGGGCGTTGGGAGTCGGTGTCCGCTCAGCAGCTCGCCCGGTAGTAGGACTTGTTGCCGGACCCCTTCGCGGGCGCGCTCGCGCGGGCGGTGATGCCGGCCCGGGTGTCGCCGCTCGAGTCGTAGTACGCCCCGACCACGGAGGAACCGTGGCACTTGCTGCCGTGGTAGTAGTTCGACCACACGCGGGCGGAGTCCACGCCGTAGTCCCAGGTGCCGCCACCGACGTTGACGACCGTCGCCAGTGCCGGGGTTGCGATGCCGAGGACTAGTGCCCCGGCCGCCAGCGCGCTTTTGACCACACGGTCGACTCGCATCATCTACTCCGTTCTGTTGGGCTGTCTTCCTGTTTCAGCTTGGCAGTCGGATCGTGGGAAGTCGTTGACCGTTCTTGTCAGCCTGTTGTCGGTCCTTGTCAGCCGTTGTTTGCCGGCCCGGTGGAATACTCGTGACGAGCCTCCGATAGTCACTGGGCGGCAGGCCGTACGCGGCGCGAAATGTGCGGCTGAAATGAGCGTTGTCCGCGAAACCCCAGCGGGCCGCGATCACGTGGATCGGGTGCCCGCCCGATCCCCGATCCGCCAGTTCACGGCGGCAGTTCTCCAACCGGCGCTTCCTGATCCACTCGGCCACCGTCAGGTCCTGGTCCCGGAAAAGTCGGTAGAGGTGGCTCACGGAGATGTGGTGGGCCGCCGCGACGGTTCCGGGTGACAGGCCGGCGTCGCCCAGGTGTCGCTCGATGAAGTCCTGGACGCGCACCATCAGCGCGTGCCGAGGTGACCGGGTCGACGGTGGTCCTCCCTCGCGCAGTGCGTGGTCCACCACGCCGGCCAGCAGTTCCAGGACGACCTTCCCCAGGCGCACGGCGTCGGCGGGACAGGGTCGGCCGGTGCCGTCCGCGAGGTGCACGAGGAAGTCCGCCAGGTGCGTGCCGATCCCCGTGCGACAGGACAACGTCCTGCCGGCGAGTCGGTGCGCGCTGTCCGCGGCCAGGGGTAGCAGCCCTTCCGGGAACTGCAACCGGACGAGGTCCACCGCGCGGTGGACCGAGGTGACGACCGCGTGCAGAGGCCGGGCGCCGTCGGAGAGGACGAGGCCTCCCGCCGGGAGTTCGGTGGTCCGCCCGGTGCGCGTCGGCTGCCGTCCGCCCATCGGGGGCAATTCCCCCTGGCACAGGCGGAGCGGTACCGGACGCGCCAGGACCCGGCGTGGTCTGAAGGTCATGGAGGACAGCGAGAGGGCGCCGAGTTCCCACGTCCGCACCGCGATCTCGAAGTGCTCGGCGTCGGTTTCGTCGATCCGGGTGAACGTCCCGGCGGTCGGTTCCCGCCAGTGGTCGAACCGCTCCCGGGCGGGTGCGACCTCATGGCGCAACAAGGCGTGCAACAGAGCTTCCCCCCTGTGCTCGTGACTCCGCGGGAGCGTGCCGTCGAGGACTCCGAGTCGGATCGTCCGACCTCGTCCGCCCCGAGCCCGGTGAGGTCCGATGCGATCGGGTACGCGATCCTCGGCGCCGCCCCGGATGACTCTGTGCGAAATCGCCGGAGCTATTTCACCGCGCCAATCCTGAAGTCCGCCTGAGTCAGCCTGAAGGGGTCTTCAGGGCACCTGCCGGAACCGTGCATAGTGGGCCCATGCGCGTTCTGGTGGTGGAGGACGATCGTCGGCTGGCCGGACTGCTCACCCGTGGACTCGTCGCGGAGAATTTTGTGGTCGAGGTGGAATACAACGGCCGGGACGGCCTGTGGCGGGCGAGTGGGCACTCTTATGACGTGATCGTGTTGGACGTGATGTTGCCGGGATTGAACGGTTATCGGGTGTGCGCGGAGTTGCGCGCCGCCGAGGTGTGGACGCCGATCCTGATGCTCACGGCCAAGGACGGCGAACACGACGAGGCGGAGGGGTTGGACACGGGTGCGGACGACTACCTGACCAAACCGTTCTCCTACCTGGTGCTGGTGGCGAGGTTGCGGGCGCTGGCGCGCCGGGGCTGGTCCCCTCGGCCGGTGGTGCTGCGCGTCGACGACCTGGAGTTGGACCCGGCCGAGCGGACCTGCCGGCGCGGCGACGTGCCGATCACGTTGACCACCAAGGAGTTCGCCGTGCTGCAATTCCTCCTTCGCCACGGCGACCGGGTGGTGACCAAGGCGGAGATCATCGCCGGTGTCTGGGACGAGGCCCGTGAGCTCGACGCGAACCTGGTCGAGGTCTACATCAGCGCGTTGCGCCGCAAGGTCGACCTCCCGTTCCGGCGAAGCACCATCACCACCGTGCGCGGCCACGGGTACCGGGTCGACACGAGGAACCGGGGCCGAGGATGACGCGGACACGTCGGTCACGCGGGCTTCGAGGTCGCGTGACCGTGATCGCCGTCCTGCTGGTCGCCGTGCCGGTCGTGGCCGGGGCGGCGCTGGCGGTGGAGTTCCTCAGGAACCAGGCGATGCGGTTCGACAAGGCACCGTTGGTCGACACCGGCGTGTGCGTGGAGGAGTACTTCGTGCCGGCTTGGGCCACCGAGGAAAGCCCGGAGAAGATCCGGGTGGACGAGTGCAGTCCCCAAGGCAGCGAAGTGCGCCTGGATCAGGCCGGGATCGAGGAAACGAGCGGTGGGCGGGTGACGCCGGCGGACAGGTTGACCGAGGTGCGCGCCTCGTACCTCTCGCTCGCCTTCGTCCCGGAACTGTCGCCGTGGCCCTTCACCAGATCCGAGGACATCGAGTTCCGAATGGTCCCCGACACCGGGTCTCCATCCCACCTGTTTCCCCTGTCGAGCCTGCAAGGCAATCCTCCGGTCGCCCCGTACGTCGTCCCCACGGAGGCCGAGGTGGCGGCGGACGCGGCGATGCGCCGCGATCGGCTCATGCAGGTGCAGCGCACGCTGAACCACCAGGTGTTGCTGCTGGCCGGCGGTGCCACGGGTCTGCTGCTCCTGATCGGCGTCGTGGTGTGGGTCGCGGTGGGACGGGTGCTGCGGCCCGTGGAGTCGATTCGACGCGAGATGGCCGACATCACCGCCCACGACCTCGCCCGCCGAGTCCCAGTGCCTCGCGCGCGCAACGAGATCGCCGCGCTGGTCACCACGGTGAACAGCACCCTGGACCGACTGGAGACCGCGGTCGAGGACAACCGCCGCTTCGTCGCCGACGCCTCCCACGAACTGCGCAGCCCGATCACCGCGCTGCGCGCCGAACTGGAGATCGCCACCGCCCACCCGGGCCTCACCGACTGGCCCGTCGTGGTCGACGCCGCGCTCGCGGACACCGAACGCCTGCAACACCTGGCCACCGACCTGCTGCTGCTCGCCCGCCTCGACCACGCCACGGCCCCTGCGGGCCACACCGACACCGTCGACCTGACCGCGCTGGTGGCCGAGCACGTGGCCCGCCGCCGCGGCGGGCACCTCCTGACCACCGCGTTGCCCGACCACGCCGTACCGGTACCCGGAAGTCACGTCCTGCTCGAACGCCTCCTGGCCAACCTGCTGGACAACGCCGACCGCCACGCCACCACCACCGTCGAGGTCCGGCTGACCACCACCGAGGACCAGGCGGTCCTGGAAGTCCTCGACGACGGCCCCGGCATCCCACCGGATGACCGCGACCGCGTCTTCGACCGCTTCACCCGGCTCGACCACTCCCGAACCCGTGACACCGGCGGCACCGGTCTCGGCCTGCCCATCGCCCGCCGCATCGCCCTCTCCCACGGCGGAACCCTCCACGCCACCCGGCACCCCGCCCACCGCGGCGCACGACTTGTCGCCACGTTCGTCATACCGGGAGAACCGACTGGTGATCGGAGCGGTCGTGGTTGAGGCGGCCCGGCGTCCCGTACCCCGCCCGCCTCCTCGAAGCACCGGACACGGCCGCTGTCCGCCGCGGAGAACGACCGTGTCACCGGGTCGAGCTCCGCTGGGGCGGGGAGTCCCGGCGAGGACGTCGGGTGCGCCGGCGGTGGGTGTACCAGGCTGTGCCGCCCGCGGTCAGGCCGGACATCCCGCCGTACAGCCACGCCCCGTCCGGGGTGTGGGTGGCGAGGAGCACGACCGCGGCGGCGAGGACGGCCAGTGCCGACACGGCACCGGCGAGGGTCCAGCGCAGGAGCAGCAGCGCGTTGCGGGTGCGGCGGTCGTCGGACAGGACGTAGCCGAGCAGGCCCGGTGGTTCCGGGCGGCGGGCGGGTGTGGTGGGCATCGTGCTCACCCCGCCGCCGCGTCGTCGGTGCCGTGTTCGCGTCGGGCGCGTTCGAGGAGTTCCCGCCAGGACCGGACGTCCGGCCTGCGGCGGCGCAGTGCGCGTCGCTCCCGCTCGGTCATGCCGCCCCACACGCCGTACTCGATCCGGTTGTCCAGTGCCTCGGCCAGGCACTCGGTGCGCACCGGGCAGCCGAGGCAGACGAGCTTCGCCCTGCGCTGCTCCGCGCCGCGGACGAACAGCCGCTCCTCGTCCTCGTCGCGGCAGGACGCGAGTACCCACCAGTCCTGGGTCGGCGGCGGGTCGGCGGCCGTGGTGGGCAGGAGCGGGCCCCAACCCCGTGCCTGTGCCAACGGGTCCTCGGTCAGGTCGACCGCCACGGCCACCAGGAGGTCCCTCGCCTCCGCGTGCGCCACCACCTCGGCGGGCTCGGCCCTCGGTGGCACGGCGGTGTGCGCGCGGTGCGGGCGTTCGGCGGCCGGCTCGGCGGCGCGGAGGCGGTTCTCCAGGTCCTCCTGCGCGGCGGCCAGGTCGTAGTCGGCGTATTGCGCGTTCAGGTCCGCCGCGACGCGGCGCATCGTCTCGTCCAGGTTCACCGCTCCTCCTCCCCGTGCTCGCCGAGTTCCTCGAGTCGTCGTCGCGCGTCGGACAGGTGCGAGTGGACGGCGGACGGGCTGATCCCCAGGTACCGGCCGATCTTCCCGACGTCGTACTCCAGCAGCACGGACAGTTCCAGGCACTCGGCCTGCCGAGGGGTCAACCTCCCGAGCATCCGCTGGAAGTCCAGCCGCGCCACGAGACCGGCGACGTCGTCGGGCGCGGTCCACCCCTCGACCTCCTCCGCCATCGGCACGGGCAGCCGCGCCCGCTTGCGCCGGAAGTCCACGAGCGAGTCGCGCAGGACCTTGAACGCGAACGCCTCCGGCGACCGCGCGCCCCGCACCGCCTCCCGGGCCCGGTACAGGACCACGAACGCCTCGCTCACGACGTCCTCGGCGTCATGACGGGCCAACCCGCGCAGCGCCAGGTACTTCAGGAAGCTCACCCGGTGCGCCCGGTGGAACTCCGCGAACCACGTGTCCGACAACTCCGGGACCCGGCAGTCCCGGACATCGCGCGGGCACGCACAACTCGCGCGCGGACACGTCCTCGTGCTGGTCACGACCACCTCGCTCCACCATCACCCATCACATCCCACGCGCCGTCGTCACCGTTCACCCTCCACGCCGTCACGGACAGCCGTTCTGTCCAGGCCGGGACCGAACACCACTCTCTCGGGGCAATCGGCACCACCGTGAGCGCACAGCCGGCTCACAGGTTCCTCCGAACGTGCGCTCAGCACGGCACCTGACAGTGGCGGAGTGACATCCGACAGAACGAGGTTCGACGCCGGTACGAGGGTCGCGGCGGCTGCCGTCCTGGGTGCCGGTTTGGCGCTGGTGGCTTTCCGGTGGGCCGCCGGCGGTGGGGTCGCGGACCTCGGCGGGTGGGAGTCCGGGTTGCGGTCCGTCGGCCGGTTGACCGGGCTGCTCGGTTCCGTGCTGCTGCTGGCGCAGGTGGTGGGCATGGCGCGGGTGCCGGTGCTGGAACGGGCGTTCGGGCAGGACGAGTTGGCGCGGTTGCACCGGTTGACGGGGTTCACCTCGTTCAACCTGGTGATCGCCCACCTGGTGCTGATCACGTGGGGGTACGCGGCGGGGTCGGTGGTCGGTGTGCCCGCCGCCTTCTGGTCGCTGACGACGGACTACCCCGGCGTGCTGCTCGCGGTGGCCGGGACGGTGTGCCTGGTGTTGTCGGCGGTGACCAGCGTGAAGGCCGCGCGCCGGAAGATCAGGTACGAGTCGTGGCACCTGCTGCACCTCTACGCCTACCTGGGGGTGGGGTTGGCGTTGCCGCACCAGCTGTGGACCGGGCAGGAGTTCCTGGCCTCGCCGGTGATCACCGCGGTGTGGTGGGTCGTGTGGGGACTGGTCGCGGCCGTGGTCCTCTGGTGGCGCGTCGGTGTGCCCGTGTGGCGGAACCTGCGGCACCGGTTGCGGGTGGTGGCCGTGGTGCCGGAAGGGGACCGGGTGTACTCGGTGCACCTCGGCGGGCGGGCGTTGGACCGGCTGCCCGTGCAGGCCGGCCAGTTCCTCGGCTGGCGGTTCCTGGGTCGGCCGGGGTGGACCCGGGGCAACCCCTACTCGCTGTCCGCCGCGCCCACCGGTCGCGGACTGCGCATCACGGTCAAGGAACTCGGCGACAACAGCGGGCGCACGGCGTCGCTCGTCCCCGGCACGCGGGTGCTGTTCGAAGGGCCGTTCGGGCGGTTGACCGGGCGGGCGCGGTCGCGGCGGAAGGTCGCCCTGGTGGGCGCCGGGGTGGGGATCACGCCGCTGCGCGCGCTGGCGGAGGGTTTGGCGTACGCGCCGGGGGAGGCGGTGGTGCTGCACCGGTTCACCGACCGGCCGCTGTTCGCCGCGGAGTTCGACGTGCTGGCGCGCGAGCGCGGGCTGCGGGTCGTGCCGCTGGGCGGGCGTCGGCGCGGGCCGGACTCGTGGTTGGGCGAGGGTGGGCCGCCGTGGGACGACGTGACGGCGTTGCGGGCGTTGGTGCCGGACATCGCCGAGCACGACGTGTACGTGTGCGGCCCGCAGGACTGGGCCGCGTCGGTGCGCCGCAGCGCGGAGGCGGCCGGTGTGCCCGCTTCGCGCGTCCACCTCGAGAACTTCCGGTGGTGACGGGATGACGCGCATCGTGATGTTCGTGCTGGGCACGATCACCGCCCTCGTGCTGCTGTTCGGCTACCACACGTCCACCTCCGGCGCGCTGTCCACGTCCGGCGTGGTCGTGCAGGGTCCCGCCGCGGCCGGCGCCGGCCAGGTCTTCACCGGTGCCTCGGCGGACACCCGGTGGGGACCGGTCCAGGTGCGGATCACCGTGGACGGCGGCAAGGTCACCGACGTGCAGGTGGTCGTGTACCCGGACGAGAACCCCAAGGACCGCGACATCAACGCCCGCGCGCTGCCGATCCTGGTGCGGGAGGCGCTGGCCGCGCAGAACGCCGACATCGACGTGGTCAGCGGCGCCACCGTCACCAGTGACGGGTACACGCGGTCGTTGCAGAGCGCGCTCGACCAGGCGGGGCTGTGAGGTACGTCGAGCACGTCATGGGGTTCCCGGTCAGCCTGGTGCTGCGCGGTCGGCACGCCGCGGACGGCGAGGGGCGCACCGCGTGGCGGCGCGTCATGACCGAACTCCACGAGGTGGACCGGGTGTTCAGCACCTACCGCCCGGACTCCGCGGTGTCCAGGCTCGGCCGCGGCGAGGACGTCGACTGCCCGCCCGAGGTGGCCGAGGTGCTGGAACTCGGCGCGCGGGCCGAGCGCGAGTCCGGCGGCGCCTTCTCGATCCGCCGGCCGGGGCTCGACCCGAGCGGGGTGGTGAAGGGCTGGGCGGTGGAACGGGCCGCGCGGCACCTGCGCGCGTTGCCCGCCACCGACTTCTGCCTGTCCGCCGGCGGTGACGTCACGTGCCGGACCCTCCACCCCGACGCCCCACCGTGGCGGGTCGGGGTGGAGGACCCGCGTGACCCGTCGCGGATCGTCGCCGTGGTGCCGTTGTTCACCGGCGCGGTCGCCACGTCGGGCACCGCGCACCGGGGCGCGCACCTGGTGGACGCCCGCACCGGCCGCCCGCCCGTCGGGCTCGCCTCGGTGACCGTCGTCGCGGATTCGTTGACCTGGGCCGACATCGACGCCACCGCCGGCTACGCGCTGGGCGGCGACGCCGTGTCGTGGCTGCGCGGCCGGCGCCGGGGCGGGCTGGTGGTCTCGGC
Organism: Actinosynnema sp. NPDC020468; assembly: GCF_040642015.1. Taxonomy (NCBI): domain Bacteria; kingdom Bacillati; phylum Actinomycetota; class Actinomycetes; order Pseudonocardiales; family Pseudonocardiaceae; genus Actinosynnema; species Actinosynnema sp. NPDC020468. Next base: position 95,065 of record NZ_JBFAEO010000012.1, on the reverse strand, counting down.
GGAGGGCGTGGTGACCGTGGTGTGAGCACGCCGTCGTCCGGGACCAGGCCGAGCCGGCCGATGTGGAGCCGCCGGCCGTCGCCGGTGTCCAGCCGCTCGAAGCACGGCCCCCGCTCCACCGCGGCCGGTCGCGACCTCCCCCGGGTCAGGCGAAGTGGAGTCGTGCGGGGTCGGTGAACCCGGTGCCGACGATCTTCGAGTCGCCGCCCCACGGGGTTGTTTCGAAGCCGAGGACGTTGTGCCACGCGCGGACGGTGCCGTCGGGCTCTACCGCGACGATGTCGGATTTGCCGTCGCCGTCGAAGTCGGCGAAGCGGAGGCGTGTCGGGTCGAATCCGGTGGCGATGATTTTCGAGTCGCCGCCCCAGGGCAGGGTGTCGAAACCGAGGACGTTGCGCCAGGCGCGAATGGTGCCGTCGGCCTCGACGGCGGTGATGTCGGCCTTGCGGTCGCCGTCGAGGTCGGCGAAGCGGAGGCGTGTCGGGTCGAATCCGGTGGCGATGATTTTCGAGTCGCCGCCCCAGGGCATCGTTTCGAAGCCCAGGACGTTGCGCCACGCGCGAACCGTGCCGTCGCCTTCCACCGCGACGATGTCCGACTTGCGGTCCCCGTCGAGGTCGGCGAAGCGGAGCCGTGCCGGGTCGAAGCCCGTGCCGATCACCTTCGAGTCGCCGCCCCACGGGGTTGTTTCGAAGCCGAGGACGTTGTGCCACGCGCGGACGGTGCCGTCGCCTTCCACGGTGGCGATGTCGGATTTGCCGTCTCCGTCGAGGTCGGGGAAGTGGAGGCGTGTGGGGTCAAATCCGGTGGCGATGATTTTCGAGTCGCCGCCCCAGGGCAGCGTGTCGAAACCGAGGACGTTGCGCCACGCGCGAACCGTGCCGTCGGCCTCGACGTTGACGATCTCCGCCCGGCTGTCACCGGACAACGACGAGCCGGGTGCCCGGGCGCCGGTCCACCACGTGGTCTCCTTCCGGGCGCCGGCCCAGCCGAAGCTGAAGTGAATGTGGTTGGTGTGCGGGTCGGCGCCGGTGTAGGGCTGCCACCCGGAGGCGGCGCGATCCGCCTGCCAGATCCGGCGGTTCCAGATGACGTACATGATGCCGAGGCGCCGGACGAGCGCGTGGGTGTTGCCGTACTGGTCGGTGGCCAGCAGCCAGTTCAGCACGTCGGTCGCCTGCGCGGCCTGCCCCGCGTCGGTGGCGTCGAACGGGTAGTCCAGCGCCCGTCCTTCCTTGTGCTCGCTCGTCCCCCCGGTCGAGCAGGCCCGGGAGATGCCCAGGTCGTTGCGTCCGTACGTCGCCTTCAGGAGATCGCGGAAGTCGACGACGCCCGGCTTCGGCGTCGGGTCGCAGGTCGTCTGTCCCTGGTAGGGGGCGTACCCCTCGATCTGCGGGCCGAAGACCGGGGTCGGTGGCGCGGCCATCGCCGGTGAAGCCGACCCGAACAGCGTCGCCACGGCGGCGATGAGGGTCACGACCGCTCTCGGGCGGCGTTTCGATGTGGTGTTCACTCCGGATTCCCGTCAGTCGGTGGGTGTCAGGCGAAGTGGAGTCGTGCGGGGTCGGTGAATCCGGTGCCGACGATCTTCGAGTCGCCGCCCCACGGGGTTGTTTCGAAACCGAGCACGTTGCGCCACGCGCGGACGGTGCCGTCGGCCTCGACGTTGACGATCTCCGCTCGACCGTCACCCGACAACGACGAGCCGGAAGGGGCGATCACGGTCGGCAATGCCCGTGCGATGGTGATTCCGTCGGACGCCTGCACGCCGTACCGGTCGGGGAAGGCCGACGCCTGGACGCGTTGGCAGACCTCGCCGATCGGTCGGTCGTTCCACGACCCGTCCGGGTACAGGGCGATCATGCGGTTCACGAAGCTGGTGGTCGCGTGGACCGGGTTGGTGCGCTGGTCGAAGGTGCCCCAGTTGGCGCGCTGCTGGAACAGGCCGACGCTGTCCCGGTCGCCGCTGTCGAGGTTCTCGATCGTGCTTTCCACGATCGTCGTGACGACCGCGATCGCGGCGGCGCGTTCGTTGAGGCCGCGGCCCGCCACCGTCTGCACGACCACGCGGGCGCACGAGATCCGGTAGGCGTCCAGGTGTCCCCGCAGCGTGCCGTTCAACCGGGGGTTGAGCTGGGCGGCGAGTTGCGCGTCCGCCGGGATGGGGTCGGCCGGGTCGCACGGCAGGCGGTTGTAGTAGAGGTTGACGGAGTCGGGCGACAGGTCGGCCGGGGTCGGTCTCGCGGACGCCGGGAGGGCGGTCGAGACGGTGAGCAGGACCGTCAGCGCGGCGGCACCGGCGACGGCGGTGGACAGGCGGTGGGGCACGGGGAACTCCGTTGATCGGACGGGGGCCGATGCCGAATCGACCTCCCGCGTTCGGCTGGGATCGCGTGACACCCGCGTGGCCCGCAGACCTGCCGGCGGGCGAACCTTCGAGGCAGCCGCGGTGACCGGTGGAGCCCTGGAACCGGTCGCCCGCTACGACTTGCACGGTAGTGACGGGGTCTGTTCCTGGATTGGAAAAATGTCAGGTCGTCCGGTTCGGCGTGCCCTGCCCGGACCCGGCCGTCATCCTGGACGGCGCATGACGCCGGTGGGAAGCACGACGATCGGGGGATCGTCGGAACGGGGGATCGTGATGGGGGAGCGCACGGGGTCCGATGGCGACGGGGATTTCTGGCGGACGCGGGTACCCGACCGCCGACTGGCGCGCTGGGTCAGCTTCTACCTCGCCTACCGCCGGACGAGCGGTGTGCCGCAGCGGCGCAGCCTGGCGGCGCTGAACTCGGTGGTGCTGGTCATCGACCTGGACACCCCGATTCGGCGTCCGGTGGAGGGATCGCCGCTCGCCCTGGTCTCGCCGGTCGCGGGTTTGTCGAACCGGCCGATGGTCTACGAGGTCGAGGGCCGCGAACAGGGGGTCGTCGTCGAGCTGACCCCACTGGGCGCGCGCGCCCTGTTCCGCATGCCGCTGCGGGAACTCTCGAACACCAGCGCGGGGTTCTTCGACCTCTTCGGCCACCGCGCGCGCCGTCTCGCGGAGGAGCTGTCGGAAGCCCGCGACTGGGACCTCCGGTTCCGCATCCTGGACCACCGGTTGGCGGAGTGGATCACGGACGGCCCGGGACTCGCCAGGCCGTTCGACGCCAGCTGGCGCAGCCTGACCACGACGACCGCGAACCTCACGGTCCACGACCTGACCCGCCACACGGGCCTGAGCCGACAACACCTGAGCACCCGCTTCCACCGCGAGATCGGCCTGCCGCCGAAGACGGTCGGGAGGATCGCCCGCTGCCACCGCGCGATCCGGCTCATCACCGGCCGCGCCCCGCCGCCCCTGCCGGCCGTCGCGCACCTGTGCGGCTACGCCGACCAGTCCCACCTCAACCGCGACTTCCGCCTGCTGGTCGGATGCGCCCCGACCGCACTGCTCCGCCCGGAGGCCGCCCACCTGGACCTCTTCCTAGGCAGCCTGATCAGCCTCCGCCCAGTACCCCGCACCGGCACCCGCCTGGAGTCGGGACTACCCCTGTCCGGGGCACTGGAAGCCCCAGGCCAGGACTGCTGACCTCGGCCCGCCTGGTCCGGCGGTCCCGGCAGGAGGGAGCCGAACGGCCTGCTTTTCCGCCGTGGGCGCCTGTCGGAGGAGACGGGCGCTGGGCTTGGCGCAGTTGGTCACGGTGTTCAGCGTGGTGTCGGTGCCGCCGAGAAGGCCACCTCCTGCCGGGGAATCATCGACCGGGGAGGTCGAGCCAGGGCGTGCCGACGTGCGGCCGTTGCCGGATTCCGTTGGTGTGTCCTCGCCAGCCCACGTGGGGCGTGCGTGCGTGCGGGGACACGTCCGCGCAGGAGCGTGCCGCCGACCGGCGAGGTGGACGAGAACCCCGCTCAGTCCATTGTGGAGGGTGTGAGGTTCGTGGCGCGCAACCGGGGTCGTCGCCGGGTTGCTGCTGATCGACGTGTGCGTGGCGCTGTTCACCATGCCGTTCGCGCTGTTCCCCAAACTGGCCGCGCGGGTTTTCGAGGGCGGCGCCGGCGTGGTCGGCCCGCCGGCGAGGCGCGGAGTGGGTGGCGAGGCCGCCCACCCGGCACCTCGCCGGGTGGCGAGGTCGTGGGTGGTCAGGAGGTGGGTGGGGTTTCTCCCCTTACCGTGAAGGCGCACGCCACCGCGGCCAGGGAGAGGACGGCGGCCAGGAGGAAGGAGGCGTGCATGCCTGTCATCTGGGCCGCCACGTCCTCCGGGTTCGTGGTGCCCGCGGTGGCGCTCATGACGCTCACCAGCAGGGCTACGCCGGCCGCGGCCGCCAGTTGTTGGGTGGTGCTGAAGATGGCGCTGCCGTGGGAGTACAGGCGGGCCGGTAGCGAGCCCAGGCCCGCGGTGAACAGGGGGGTGAAGGCGAAGGCCAAGCCCAGGCTCAGCAGCAGGTGGAAGATCAGCACGAACGTGGTCGGGGTTTCCGCGTCGAACGTCGTGGCGAACCACAGCGACGCCGAAGTCGCCGTCGTGCCGACGACCAGCAGCACCCGCGGACCCAGCCTGTCGTACAGGCGGCCGACCAGCGGGGCCAGCAGGCCCATCAGCAGGCCGCCCGGGAGCAGCAGCAGGCCGGTGGACAGGGGTTCCAGGCGCAGCACCGTTTGCAGGTAGATGGGCAGGATCGTGGACACGCCCAGCAGCAGGCCCATCATCAGCATCATCAACGCGCTGGCCAGGGTGAACGTCCGCGAGGTGAACGCTCGCAGGTCCAGCAGCGCCCGGTCCGCGCGCTGGAGGCCCAGCTGCCGCAGCACGAACACCGTCACGCCCACCAACCCGACCACGAGCGACACCCACGGCGTCACGCCCGAACCGCCCTGCCCGAACCCGGACAGGCCGTACACCAGCGCGCCGAAACCGACGGCCGCGAGCACCACCGACAGCACGTCGATCGGCGCGCTGACGGCCTCCCCGACCCGCGTCACCCGGCGCACGCCCAGCACCAGCACGGCCAGCGAGATCGGCAGCACCACCCAGAACATCGCGCGCCAGCCGAACAGGTCGAGCACGACGCCCGACACCGTCGGACCGATGGCCGGCGCCACCGAGATCACGATCGAGATGTTGCCCATGATCGCGCCACGCCGGGCGGGCGGCACGAGCGTCATCACCGAGGTCATCAGCAGCGGCAGCATGATCGCGGTGCCGCACGCCTGCACGACCCGGCCCGCGAGCAGCACCGGGAACCCGGGCGCGAGGGCGGCGACGAGCGTGCCGGCGCTGAACAGGCTCATCGCGACGCCGTAGAGCACCCGGGTCGGCACCTGCTGGATGAGGTAGCCGGTGACCGGGATCACGACGGCCATGGTCAGCAGGAAACCGGCCGTGAGCCACTGGCCGACGGGCGCGGTCACGTTCAGCTCGGACAGCAGCACGGGCAGTGCCACGCCCATGATGGTCTCGTTGAGGATGACGACGAACGTCGCCACGAGCAGCACCGCGATCACGGCGCGGTCGCCGCGGTCGAGCGCGGGTGGTGCGGTGGCGTCGTGCGACGCCCCGACGGTAGTCACGATGGCCCCAGGATGGTGGTCGGTGCGGGAGCGGTGTCCCTGAGCGATCCGCACGTTACCGGCGACCACCGACAATTCCGGGCGGGTTTCCCGCGCACCTCGGGCTTGGCGACCCCGATCGTGGTCGACGGCGGGGTGTTCACCGGGCGTCCCGTTGCCGGAAAGCCCGGGTTCACCACTCCGGCGCCGGTAACGTAAGAGGTCATCGGTCGGCACGCTGAGTGGGGGGAACATGGGCGCGGACGGCGGGAAATCCGTGATCGATTCCATTGTGGACGGTGTCCGGGAAGTGGTGCGCCTGGGCAACGCCAACCGGGTGGTGGTCAAGAACGGCCAGGGCGACAAGGTGGTCGAGGTGCCGGTGACGGCCGGCGTCGTGGTCGGCGCGATCGCGCCGGTGGCCACCGTCGCCGGCGTCCTGGTGGCGTTGGCGGGTGGCTGGACGATCGACGTCGAGCAGCCCGGTTCCGAGTAGGGCGCCACCCGACACCGCCGCGGCGCCGAGAGCGCCGAGGGGGCTTCCCAGTGGATGAGCGCTCGTCCGGGTGGCGGCGGCGAGGAGGTACCGTCCGTCGCGCCTGCCCCGGGAATGCCCTCGGGGAGGGCTGTCTGCCGGGTGAGCGGGGGTACGGGCTGTGAGGCGTCCTGGGTTCGGGGCCGCGGTGGTGTCGGTCGTTCTGGCGGTGTTCGTCGCCGGTGGTTGCGCCAAGGACTCCGGCACCGGTGGGGTGACGGGCACCGCCGGCGCCGGGTGCGAGTTCGCGACGCCGCCCGGTGCGCCCGCCACGACCGGTTCCAGCGCCGCGGAACGGGACGGCGGGGAGAAGGTCGACGGGAGCGGGCTGAAGATCGGGCTGGCCTACGACCTCGGTGGTCGGGGCGACGCGTCGTTCAACGACCTCGCGGCGGCCGGGTTCGACCGGGCGGTCGAGGAGCTGGGGGTCAAGGCGGGCAACACCCGCGAGCTCTCGGCCGCTCCCAACGAGGACGAGGCCGCGAAGCAGACCCGGTTGCGGCAGCTCGCGCGGGACGGGTTCAACCCGATCGTCGGTGTCGGGTTCGCCTACACCGAGTCGCTGCGGGTCGTCGCGCCGGAGTTCCCGCAGGTCGCGTTCGGGTTGGTGGACTCGGCGGTGGAGGGTGCGGCCAACGTCACCCCGCTCGTGTTCGCCGAGCAGGAGGGCGCGTTCCTGGCCGGTGTGGTGGCGGCGTACCACAGCCGGAACTGCCACGTGGGTTTCGTCGGCGGTGTCGACATCCCGCTGATCCGCAAGTTCGAGGCCGGGTTCCGGCAGGGTGCCGCGGCGGCCGCGCCGAAGGTCTCGGTGGAGGCGAAGTACATCACGCCGGCGACCGACTTCACCGGGTTCCAGGACCCGGCCAAGGGGTCGGAGACGGCCAAGGGGCTCATCGAGAAGGGCGCGGACGTGCTCTACCCGGCGGCCGGCGCGTCCGGGATCGGGGTGTTCTCGGCGGTGAAGCAGGCCGGTGTGCTGGCGGTCGGCTGCGACGCCGACCAGTACAACCAGCCGGCGCTCGCGGAGAGCCGGGACGTGATCGTCGCGTCCAGCCTCAAGCGGGTGGACGTGGCGGTGTACGACTTCTTCCGGGCCGCGGCCAAGCACGACCTCGGCTCGTTGCCGAAGGTGTTCGACCTCAAGGCGGACGGCGTCGGCTACGCCACGTCGGGTGGTCGGGTCGACGCGAAGTTGCAGGGCGTCCTCGAGGGGTTCAAGGCGCAGATCGTCGACGGCACGATCAAGGTCGCGGACAAGCCGTAGCGCCGAAGGCCTAGGTGATTCCCGCCGACGCGATCGTCCGCCGCGGCACGGGAGGCTCGAACCGAACACGGCCGACCCGACCAGCGGGTCGGCCGGTGAACGGGGGAGAACCGACCATGCCCGGACGCCCGACCGTCCCGCGCCGCCCGCTCGTCCCACCGGTGCTCGCCGTCGTCCTCGGCGTCGCCGTCCTCGGCGCCGCGCCGGCACAGGCCGACCAGGGCCCGGGGTCGGTGACGTGCCGGGGCCGGGGCGTCGATCGGACCGCCCCGGCCCGGCACCGCGCCGAGATCCTCGTCAAGGCACCGCTGCGCACCGTCTGGGACCTGCACACCGACGTGGAGTCCTGGCCCACCTGGCAGGAACCCGCCGCGCCCATGACCGTCGAACGACTCGACCCGGGCCCGTTGCGCGCCGGCTCCCGGTTCCGGGCGACCGTCCAGGTGCCGCCCGCCACCGTGGTCATCACCTCCGAGGTCCGCCAGGTGAACCCGTACCGGTGCGTGCGCTGGACCGGCCCCGCCGACGGACCCGGCTACCACGTCGACGGCACCCACGTCTGGACCTTCACCCCGACCCGCGCCGGTGTGCTGGTCCGCACCGAGGAGACCCACAGCGGGCCCCAGGCCGATCCCACCTCGGACATGGGCCTCGACACCTGGCTGCGGGACCTCAAGTCCGCCGCCGAGAACAGGTCAGTCGACGCTGAGGACGTGGTGGCCCCACGGCGGCAGGGCGACGAACAACCCGTCGGACGACAGCTCGTCGCCCTCGCGGTCGAACGCCCGGTGGTCCAGCAGGTCCCGGAAGCGGACGGATCTCCCGCGCAGGTCGGGCCACGGCAGCGGCACGCGCCCCTGTGAGGCCGCGGCGGAGAGGTTGACGACCACCAGGTGACGGGCACCCGGCGCGGTCCACGACCAGGACAGCAGGTTGTCGGCCGTGCGGTTGTCCGGCCAGCCGTCCACGTCCAGCAGTTGCCACGTGCCGGTGCGCACGCCCGGGGCGGTGGACAGGAGGTGGTGGTGCCACGCGGCCAGGTCGGTGTCGGCGGGTTCGTCGGGCGCGCGGTCGAGGAACACCGGTGTGCGCACGCGCCTGCCCTCGAACTGGCCCTCGTGCCACAGCGTTCCGCCGGGCAGCGTCGCCAGGGTCACCGCCGCCGCCGGTATCGCCTCGCGCGGTAGCCGGGACGCGGCGCGCGGTTCGTCGTGGTTCTCCAGGAACCGCAGCAGGCGCGACTGGAAGGCCAGGTCGGCGCGCAGGTGGTCGCGGACGCCGCCGGGGTCCAGCCCGGTGACGCGGTCGTAGAGGCGCTTGTCGTAGCAGAGGTCGAAACCCTGGCCGTGCAGTGCGGACTCCAGGTCCCAGTACGCCTCGGCGATCATCAGGGTGTCCGGGTGCCGGGCGCGCACCTCGGTCAGCACGTCCGGCCAGAAGTCGGTGTCCGGCGTCGGTCCGGTGCGGGTGCCCCAGGTGCGCGCGAACACGTCGTTGCGCGGCAGCATCGCCATGTCGCACCGGATCGCGTCGCACTGGGCGGCGATGTCGGACAGCGTCCGCGCGGTCGCCCGGCGCGCGGCGGTCGCGAAGGCGTTGAGCTGCACCACGTCCGGCCACGGCGGGAAGTACGGGTCGCGGCCGCGGGCGACGACGACGTCCGACACGGCCAGCCACGCGGCCGGGTCCTCGGCGAGGTCGTGGTGGTCGCCGCGCACGAACAGGTCCGGGTCCTCGCCCGTCCACGGGTGGTCCGGCGCGACGTGGTTCGGCACGTGGTCGAGCACCAGCAGCACGCCGCGCCGGGCCAGTGCCGCCCGGGCCTGCGCCAACGCGGCCCGGCCGCCGAACCGCGCGTCGACCTCGTAGCGCCGCACGCAGTACGGCGACCCGATCACGTCCTCGGCGCGCAGGTCGGGCAGCGCCGCGCGGAACGACCGCCGGGTGTCGGGGTCCACCAGCGCGAGCCCGGCCGTGCTGCGCTCCCACACGCCCATCAGCCACACCGCGTCGACACCCGGCCGCGCGATCGCGTCCCACACCTCGCCCGGCACGTCGGCCAGCGTCACCGGCCGGCCGAGGTCGGTGCTCAACCCGCGCAACCACACCGCCGTGTTCACCTCGTGCACGACGGGTTGGGCCGGCGCGCTCATCGCCGCACCGCCCCGCGGAACAGCAGCGGCAGCAACGCGACCGTGCCGGTCCACCCGGTCTGGTGGCTCGCGCCCAGACCCGCGCCGGTGTCGCCGTCGAAGTACTCGTGGAACAGCACCAGGTCCCGCCAGTGCGGGTCGTCCCGGAACCGGCGGTCGCCGCCGTGCGCGGGCCGGCCGTCGGCGCCGGGCAGGAACAGGCCGACGAGCCGGTCGGAGATCTCCTCGGCCACCTCGCGCAGGGTCGACCACGTGCCGGACCCGGTGGGGCACTCCACCCGGAACGCGTCGCCGAAGTGCCGGTGCAGGTTGAGCAGACCGCGCACCAGCATCACGTTGACCGGGAACCACACCGGTCCGCGCCAGTTGGAGTTGCCGCCGAACATGCCGCTGTCCGACTCGGCGGGCCGGTAGTCCACGCGGTGCTCCCGACCGTCCACGGTGAACACGTAGGGATGGTCGCGGTGCCACTTCGACAGCGACCGGACGCCGTGCGGGCTCAGGAACTCCTCCTCGTCCAGCAGGCGGGAGAGGACGCGGCGCAGCCGCTCCTCGTCGAACAGCGCGAACAGGACCGGGCCGGTGCCGTGCGCCTGGTCGCCGTGCCGCCACAGCGCGCCGGTGACGGCGGGGTGGCGGTCGAGGAAGTCGACCGCGCCCCGCACCAGGCCGGGGAACCGCTCGCGCACCGCGCCGTCCACGACGGTCGCCGCGGCCAGCGGCACGAGACCCACCGCGGACCGCACCCGCAGCGGGGTGGCGGCGCCGTCGGGTGTGCGCAGCACGTCGAAGAAGAACCCGTCCTCCTCGTCCCACAGGCCGATCCCGTCCGCGCCCACGTGCCGGGTCGCCGCCGCGATCCACGCGAAGTTCTCCAGCAACGCCTGGGCCTGCTCCAGGTACGCGGGGTCCTCGGCGGCGAGCTCGAGCGCGATCAGGATGAGGCTCTGGCAGCACAGGGCCATCCACGCGGTGCCGTCGGCCTGGTCGAGCCGGCCGCCGGTGGGCAGCTCCGCGTTGCGGTCGAACACGCCGATGTTGTCCAACCCCAGGAAGCCGCCCTGGAACAGGTTGCGGCCCTCGCGGTCCTTGCGGTTGAGCCACCAGCCGAAGTCGCGCATCAGCCGGGGGAACGCCCGCACCAGGAACTCGCGATCGCCCTCGCCGCGCACCGACTTCTCGTACTCGTACACGAACAGCACGGCCCAGGCGTGCAACGGCGGGTTCACGTCGCCGAAGTTCCACTCGTAGGCCGGAACCTGCCCCGTGGGGTGCTGGTAACGCCGCTCCAGCAACAGGTCGAGCTGCCGCTTGGCCACCGCGGGGTCCACCACGGCCAGCGCGACCGCGTGGAACGCCAGGTCCCACGCCGCGAACCACGGGTACTCCCACTTGTCCGGCATGGAGATCACGTCCTCGGCCGCCAGGTGCCGCCACACGTGGTGCGGTGACGACGGCGCGCCCAGCGGGTCGGCGCCGCGCTCGGTCAGCCACCGCTCGACGTCGAAGGCGTAGTACTGCCGGGACCACAGCATCCCCGCCAGCGCCTGCCGCGCCACGGCCCGCTCCCCGCCGGTGAGGTCGCCCGCCAGGACCTCCGCGTAGAACTCGTCGGCCTCGGCGCGGCGGGCCCGCAGCACGGCGTCGAAGTCGGCGAACGGCTCGGGCGCCGGGTGGTCGGACAGCCGGACGCGCACGGTCGCGCTGCCGCCCGCCGGCACGTCGAGCACGCACACCGCCGCCGCCTTCGTGCCGCCGTCCGGCGTCACCGCCGACCGGTCCCCGTGCACGACGGCGCGGTGGATGCCGTCCTTGACGAAGGGCGTCGCGTTGGGCGAGCCGAACGTCTTCTCGTCGTCGGTTTCGTTGCCGGTGAACAGGAACTCGGCGGGCGGGTCCACCGACAGCCACCGCGTGCCGAGTCCCGCGCCCTCCGCGCGCACCGCCCCGTCGGCGCCGACCAGCGCCGGCTTCTCCTCGTCGCCCGCCCACGACCAGGTGTGCCGGTACCACAGCGTCGGCAGCACGTGCAGCCGCGCGGCGTCCGGGCCCCGGTTGTGCGCGGTGACCCGCATCAGCACGTCCTCGGTACCCGCCTTGGCGTACTCCACGACGACGTCGAAGTACCGGTCGTCGTCGAACACGCCGGTGTCGGCCAGCTCGTACTCCGGTTCGTCGCGACCGCGCGCTCCGTTGACCGCCACCAGGTCCGCGTAGGGGAACTCCCGTTGCGGGTACTTGTAGAGCATCCTGAGGTAGGACGACGTGGGCGTCGCGTCCAGGTGGAAGTAGCACTCCTTCACGTCCTCGCCGTGGTTGCCCTCGGCGTTGGTGAGCCCGAACAACCTCTCCTTGAGGATCGGGTCCGCGCCGTTCCACAGCGCGAGCGCGAGGCACAGCCGCTGCCGGTCGTCGCTCACGCCCGCGAGGCCGTCCTCACCCCAGCGGTACGCGCGGTAGCGGGCCTGGTCGTGGGTGAACGAGTGCCACGGGTCGGCGCCGAAGCGCTCCTCGCGCACCGTGCCCCACTGCCGGTCGGACAGGTAGGGACCCCAGCGCCGCCACGGCACGCCCGCGTCGGCGTCGGTCAGCCGGCGCCGCTCGGCCCCGATCACCGGGCACCCGCCTCGTCGCCGTGCACCACGACGGCCCACACCACGACCACGCACAGCGCGATCACGACCGTGGACCAGATCGGCTGCACGGACACGAAAGCCAGCTGTGCCACGGCGTTCACCGCGGCGAACACCACCGCGACGACCCGGGCCCACGCGGCGCCGGTGAACAGCCCGCCGCCGGCCAGCGCGACCAGCACGCCGATCACCAGGTGCGCCCACCCCCAGCCGGTGAGGTCGAACAGCAGGATGTTGTCCGGCCCGACGACGTAGAACTCGTCGTCCACCAGCGCGACCACGCCTTCGATCACGTTGAACGAACCGATGATCATCATCATGATGCCCGCGAACCCGATCCAGCCGGTCCAGGCGCTGGGCCGGCGCCGGTCGTCCACCCAGATCTCGGTGGTCCGGGGTGTCTGCTGCGTCATGTCCGTCCTCCCTGTTTCGTTCCCGTGCCGACCACGGTGGTGCTTCCGGCGCGCCGTTTCCTCACCCGCGGCGGGTGGGCGCGCGAACCAGCGCGGCCACCCAGGACGCGCGCGGGTCCACGTCCACCAGCACCGCGCCGACGAGCAGCGTCGCCGGCACGGCCAGCAGCATCCCGAGCGGGCCGAGCACCCAACCCCAGAACACCAGCGCGACGAACGCCGCCGTGGTCGACAACCCCACCGCCCCACCGGCGAAGCGCGGCTGCACCAGCGACTGGCCGACGAAGTTCACGACCACGTAGACGGCGCACACCAGCAACGCCCGCCGCCCGCCGTGCTCCAGCAGCGCGAGCACCGCCGGTGGCGCGAGGCCGAGCAGGAACCCGATGTTGGGGACGTAGTTGGTGACGAACGACAGCAGTCCCCACAGCACCGCGAGCGGAACGCCCATCGCCCACAGCGCCGCGGTGTCCGCGACCGCGATCGCCAGGCCGAACACCGTCGTGACGACGAGGTAGCGCCGGGTGCGGACGGCGAACCCGCGCAACGCCTCGGCCACGCCCGGCCGGTCGGCGGACAGCTCGGCCAGCCGCGCGCCCATGTCGTCCACGCTCAGGAACAGCAGCAGCGCCAACAGGAACACCAGGTTCGTCGTCACGCCGGTCAACCCGCCGAGCAGCGCGCCCACCGACGACAGCACCCGGGCGGTGTCCACCGACTCGACCAGCGCGCGCAGGCTGCCCGGCTCACCGGTCACCCGGTCCAGCACGTCCGCGCCGTGCGCCAGCAGTTCCCGGCCCCGCTCGACGTAGTCGGGCAGGAGCTCGCCGAGCCGCGCGCCGGAGACGACCACGACGAGTCCGAAGAGGACGATCACGCCGTACACCGCCGCCACGGTGGCGACCGTGCCCAACCACGCCGGCACGCCCCGTCGGCGCAATGCCGTGCGCACCGGGTGCACCGCGATCACCACCACCAGCGCGAGCAGCACCGGGGTGACGAGCCACGCGGCGATCCGCAGCCCGGTCACCACGACCACCGCCGAGGCGCACCCGAGCAGCACCACCAGTCCCCGCGGCATCCGTTCGTCCGCCATCGTCGAACCTCCTTTCCCCGTTGGGGACCGTGCCGGCGCGGCGGCGGTGTTTCTTCACCCGCGTCGGGCGGTGTCGCGGACGACCGCGCGCGGTCACCGTCGTGGCATGTCCGACGTGGCCGTGGTGACGGTGTGGTGGTTCGGGTCCTCGTGCGGCGCGCAGGACGCGCTGGAGCGGTTGCACGGCGGTGACACGGCGCTGTGGGACGGCGCCGTGGTGTCGTGGCCGGTGGACCGCGCGCTGCCGGAGGTGAGCAGGCCGGGTCGGGTCGTCGGTGACGCGGCGCTCGCCGGTGCGCTCGTCGGCGTGCTGGTGGGTCTGCCTCTCCTGGCACCCCTGGTGGGCGTGCTGGTGGGTGCCTTCGTCGGGCTGCTCGCGGCTGTGCTGACCAGGCCGGCGTTGCCCGCAGACGTGCTGCTCGCCTGTCGCGGCCGGGTGCGGCCGGGTTCGTCGGCGCTGGTGCTGCTGTCCGCCGAGGAGGTGCCGGAACCCGGCGCGGTGCGACCGTGATCGCCGCGGTGGCGCGGTGTGCCGCGGCCGTCGCGGTCCTCGTCGCCGGGTACGCGGTCCTGCCGGAGGCCGGGCGGCCGGCGACCCGGTGGGCGGCGGGTGTCGCCCTGGTCGTGCTGGTGGTCGGGTGGCAGGTGCGGGCGGTCTCCCGGTCCCGCCACCCGGTGCGGCGGGGCGTGACGGCGCTGGTGCTGGTGGCCTCGGTGTTCGTGCTGGTGTGCGCGGACACCTACGTCCTGCTGTCCACTGTGGACGGCGGGGCGTTCTCCGAGCGGCTGGACCGGCTGTCCGCCGCGTACTTCGCCGTCACGGTGTTCGCCACGGTGGGTTTCGGCGACGTCGTGCCGCTGACCGGTGTCGCGCGCCTCGCGGTGACCGCGCAGATGTGCGGCGACGTGCTGCTGGTCGGCGGCGTGGCCCGGCTCGTGGTGGAGGCGGTGCGCGTCCGGCGCCGCGAGGTCGGCCGTCACGACGGTTGACGGGGCAGCAGTACGGCGAGCCCGAGCCCGACCACCGCGAACCCGCCGAGCACCAGCAGGACCGCGGCGTACGGGCCGCCGCCGGGCGCCGTCGACGCGACCGCCGAACCGGCCAGGGCGGCGCCCAGCGAGGAGCCGAGGTTCGACACGGCGCGGGACACGCCGGACACCGCGCCCTGCTCGGCCGCGGGCCGGGCCGACTGCACCAGGGTCACCGACGCGGTGAGCATCGTGCCGACGCCGGCGCCGAGCAGCAGGAGTCCGGGCAGGAACGCGGCGAACGCGGAGTCGTGACCCACCGGCCACACCAGCAGCCCCAGGCCCACGACGGTCGTGGTGAACCCGGCCCGGACGATCCGGCGCTGGGTGTGCCGCCGCGCCAGCCGTTCCGCCACCGCCGCGGCGAGCAGCATCCCGGCGGTGGCGGGCGCGAGCACCAGGCCGCTGCGGACCGCGTCCAGGCCGCGCACCTGCTGCGCGTGGACGGACAGCACGAGGAACGCGCCCTGCAACACCAGCCACTGCACCAGCTGGGTGGCCAGACCCAGGACCGTGCGCCGGTCGCGGAACAGCGCGGGCGGGCACAGCGGGTCGCGGCGGGTCCGCAGGTGCCGGTCGAACCAGCCCAGCACCACGACGCCCAGGCCCACCAACGCCCACACCGAGCCCAGCACCCCCGCGACCACCAGGACCATGCCCGCGGCGGACAGGAGGGCTCCCGGCACGTCGAACCGGGTCGGCCGCGCGGTCGGCGCCGGGTCGGGCAGCCGGCGTGCGGCCACCAGCAGCACCAGCACGACGACGACCTGCACCACGAACGCCGACCGCCACCCGAACACGGTGGTGAGCAACCCGCCCAGCAGCGGACCGGCCGCCGCGCCCACGCCGCCCGCCGCGCTGACCGCGGCGAAGGACCGGGCCCGGTCGGCGACGTCGGCGAACGCCACCGTCACCAGGATGTAGATCGGCGGGATCATCAGCGCCGAGCCGACGCCCTCCAGCACCGAGTAGCCGACCAGCAGCAGACCCGGTCCGGGCGCGAGCGCGGCGAGCAGCGCGCCCGTGCCGTAGGTGATCAGCCCGAGCACGAAGCACCTCTTGCGACCCCACACGTCGGTCAGCGCGCTGCCGGGGATCATCAAAGCCGCCATCGTGAGCGTGAACAGCGTGATCATCGCCTGGACGTCGGCCGCAGAAGTGTGAAGATCCTCGGCGATCGCGGTGATGGACACCGCCATCGTGGTCGCCGCGAAGCTCGCGACACCCTGCGCGAGCGCCAACGGCGCCACCATTCCCCGTTTCGATCGCATGTTCACCCTTTCCGGGTGATGCGGCACGGCCCGGCCGTCCACCCGTGCTCCGGTCGTCGGACGCGGTCGCGCCCGGTACCGGCGACGGTCGCACCGCGGCGGTCACCACCGGCTCACCCGGCGCGGGTGGCCGATCGCGGGCGTTCACCCGCGACGGGTGTCGCCGCGCCGCGCCGCGAGCGGTGGGCTTGGTGGCGCGGGGTGAGGACCTCGATGAGATCGCTGCCCCGGTCCTCCTCCGCCCCGGTGGCGCAGGCCCGGTCGCCGCGCACCCCTCGGTGCCGGACGAGCGGTCGGGGCGCGTGCCCGGCGCCGCGCGCGACGGGCCGGCGCCACCGGGTCCGCCCCTTCCGACGTGAGGAGTCACCGCTGTGCGCACACCCGTCCTGCTCGGCCCGCACCGCGTGGT
Source organism: Actinosynnema sp. NPDC020468 (assembly GCF_040642015.1). NCBI lineage: Bacteria > Bacillati > Actinomycetota > Actinomycetes > Pseudonocardiales > Pseudonocardiaceae > Actinosynnema > Actinosynnema sp. NPDC020468. Next base: position 78,727 of record NZ_JBFAEO010000012.1, on the reverse strand, counting down.
CGACGTGGTCCGCCCGCTGCACCCCGTCGCGTCCGTCTACATAGGACCGCCGAACGGAGTGCTCTGGGAGGACCGGGTTTCCCGGCTCGCGGACGCGCTGCTCGCGGACGGCGCGGACGAGGCGACCGTCCTGGACTTCCTGGTGGCGACCACCGACGAGCCGGACACCCCGGTCGCGGTGTTCGCCGACGGCGGGCACGTGCCCGGCCGGTACGCGACGCCGGGACGGCGCGGTCCGGACGTCGCGACCTACGGCGCGCCCGCCCACGTGCTGCCGCTGCTGGCGTGGGCGCAGGAGCGGCCGTCCTGCGTCGTGGTCGACGCCCGTCGTGCCGGCGTCGAGGTGACCGCCGTGCCGGGCGGGCTCGAGGTGGGCGGGCCGGACTCGGTCCGGTGCCGACCCCGCGCCGCGGTCGAGGCGTGCCGGGTCGCCCTCGCCCGCTTCCGGTCCCGGCTGGTGGTGGTGCACGGTGAGGACGCGGTCGCCGAGTCGTTGCGCGCGGCGTTCGGACCGGTCGTGACGGTGCGCCGGGTCCGGGAGTCCGGGAGCGACCGGCTGGCCGAGGTGGCGCGGTCGACCGCCAGGTTGTGGTCGGCGCACAGCCTCGCCGACTTCGACGAGCGCTCGCGGACACCCGGTCACACCGCCCACGGCGTGCCGGGAACGCTGGACGCCCTGGCCCGGGGCCGGGTGCGGGAACTGCTGGTGCGGTCCGGCGCGGCGGATCCGGCGATCGCCTGGTTCGGCGCGTCGGCGCGGCAGGTGCTCGACGGGCGCCGGTCCGCGTCCTGGGCGCGCCGGTCCGGGCCGGCGGTCGACGTGGCCGTGCGCGCCGCGCTGCTGGGCGACGTGCCGGTGCGCGTGCTGCGGCCCGGTGTGCCGGGCGCGCCGGCCGGCGGGATCGGCGCGCTGTGCCGGTTCCCGCTCGCGGTGGTGCGGTCGTGACGGCGGAAGTGGTGCCGCTGCACACCGCCTTCGACGCGTGCTGGCGTGGTTACCGCCGCGACCAGGTGCGCCGGTACGTGGAGGAGGCCGAGGAGGACGTCCGGACGCTGGCCGTCGACCGGGACGCTGCGGTGGATCGCGCGCAAGCGCTCGCGGACCGGGTGGAGGCGCTGCGCCGGGAGAACCGCTGGCTGCGGACGCGGCTCGACCGGGTGTGCCGCACACCGCTCGACCTCGACGGCGCGGAGGAACGGGCGTGGCACGTGGTGCGGCTCGCGCACGAGGAGGCGGCGGAGATCACCGCCCGCGCCCGTGCCGTCGCCGAGCGGGCGTTCGCCGTCGAACGCCGCGCCGAGGCGTCCCGCCGCCGGCGGCACGAGGCGCTGCTCGCGCAGCTGGAGGCGCACCGCCGGCACGCCGAGACCGAGCACCGCGCGCTGCTCGGCCGGGCCCGCGTCGAGGTCGCCGCCCTGACCCGCGAGGCCGAACGGCGGCGCGGCGAGCTGGACGACCGCGCCGCGGCGATCCGCGACCGGGTGCGGGAGGACTTCGAGTTGGCCATGTCGGCGCGCCGGTCCGAGGCGCTGCGCGCGGTGGCGGAGCAGGAGGCCGCCGCCCGGTCGCACGCCGAGCGGATCGTCGCGCGGGCGCGGGAGGAGGAGCGGGACCTGGCCGAGCGGCGCGATCGGATCGCCGCCCGGTTGCGCGCGGCCGTCGAGCTGCTCACCCGGGTCGACGCGGCGCTGCTCGCCGACCCGACCTCACCCGACCCGGAGCCCGCCGCCCGCCCGACCGCCCGCGTCGGGTGAGGCGCGGCACCGGTCGCCGCGGGCCCACTGGAACCCGTCCACGACCACGAGAGATCGGAAGGCGACATGGCGACCCTCACCATCTGGAAGTTCCACACCGCCGACGGAGCCGACGGCGCCGCCCGGACGCTGGAGGCCCTGGCCAAGAGCCAGTTGATCACCGTGCACGACGCGGCCGTCGTCTCCTGGCCGGAGGACCGGCGCAAGCCGAAGGTGCGGCAGCTGCGCAACCTGGTCGGGCAGGGCGCGCTGACCGGCGCGTTCTGGGGGATGTTGGTGGGACTGCTGTTCCTCGCGCCGCTGCTCGGCGCGGCGGTGGGCGCGGCCGCGGGCGCGGCGGGCGGGAGCCTCGCGGACGTCGGCATCGACGACGACCTCGTCCGGGACCTCCGCGAGCGCGTCACGCCCGGCACCTCGGCGCTGTTCGTGCTGACCTCCGGCGCGGTGCTGGACAAGGTGCGGGACGCGTTCGCCGGGCCGGACCACCCCGAGCTGCTGTTCACCAACCTCTCGCCCGCGCAGGACCAGCTCCTGCGCGAGGTCTTCGCGGACGACTGACGCCACCGATCGCGCGCTCCCACGGAGGTTCGAATGGAACGTCGGCACGCCGGTCGTCGCCGGCTCGTCCTGCTCTGCGTCCTGATCACCCTGGCGCCGCTGGTCGCCGAACGACGCGCGGGCCGGTTCCCGTGCGGTGTGGGAGGTGTGGTCGTGGTGGCGGCGGCGCTGCTCGCCACCGTGCCGCGGGCGGTGACCCGGCTCGCGGCCGCGTTGGCGGAACCGGTCGCGGCGGGCTCGGCGGAATCGACGGACTCGACGGGGGAGTGCCGGTGACCGGGGTGCTCGCGCGGGAACGGTTGTTCGCCGTCCTGGACCGGGTGGCGGACAACCGTTCCCGGACGCCGCCGGTCACCCTCGTGCACGCGCCGACGGGGGCGGGCAAGACCACGCTGGTGGTGGGCTGGGCGGCGCGGTGCGCCGACCGGGCCGCCGCCGGTGACCGCGCGGCGCCCCTGGTGGTCGTCATCCCGTTGCGCGAGCGGCACGGCGAGCCGGCGGTGCTGAGCGCGGCGGTGCACGACGCCGTGCTGTCCGCCGACGGCGCGCCGCTCGCGCGACTGCTGCCCAGACCGAGGCGATCGCCCGAGCTGTCGCCGTTGTGCCTCGTGCTGGACAACGCGGACGCGCTCGCCGGCAGGCCCGCGGCCCGGCTGCTGGCGACGTTGGCCAGGCACCCGCCGGTGCGCCTGGTCCTCGTCGGGCGCACGCCCTCACCGCTGCGGCCGTGGCTGCGGGCGCGCGGCAGACTGCACGAGATCGGCGCGGACGACCTGGCGTTCACCGCGGGCGAGGTCGAGGACCTGCTGCGGGCGCACGGCGTGACGCCGGTGCCGGAGGACCTCGACGTGCTGGTGGGTCGGACCGGGGGAGCGGCGGCGGTGGTGCGGCTCGCGGCCACCTCCCTGACCGCCCGCGGCACGCCCGGCCGGGTGGTGGTCACGTCGTGAGAGGCCGTGCACCCGGTCGGCGGATCCGCGCGGCGCGGGAACCCGTTCGGGCTCCACCGTGCCCGCGATCGCGCGGGCCGCCGTGGTCCGTTCGTCCCCGCACCGCGACCGTCCGTGTCCGAAAGGCGTCCGTCACCCGCTGAGGGTGAGGAGGGCTCGTGATCGCAAGGCCCATGATCGTTCCACCGTCGCCGCCCGACCCCGCCCCACCGGGCGGGTCCGGTGATCGGGCTAGCCGGGCCACCGGCAGGACAGAAGGGCGAGGAGCACATGTCGGATCGGCACGATCCAGAAGCCACGGGCCACGAACGGGATCCGGGTCACCCGGTCGCGCCGGCGAAGCTGCGCGTGCCGCTGATCGAGGCGCCCATGGTGCCGCGGCACCGGCTCGCCGCGCTCCTCGACGCGCACACCACGTCGGCCACCGCCGCGCCGCCGGTCACCGTGGTCACCGGTCCCGCGGGCGCGGGCAAGACGACGGCGCTCGCGATGTGGGCGCGCCGGCCGGAGAGCACGCGGGTCGCGTGGGTGACGCTCGACGCCGACGACAACACCGCGGCCTACCTGCGCGCGGCGGTGCGGGAGGCGCTGGTGGAGGCCATCGGGTCCGGCGGCGACGGGTCGGAGCCGCCGCTGCCGGACGCGACCGCCGAGCCGGACTTCCCCGCGCTGCTGATCGCCGCGCTCGACCACCTCGCCTCCCCGGTGCACCTGGTGGTGGACGACGTGCACCTGCTGCACGACCGGAACGCGTTGCGGGACTTGGAGTTGCTCGTGCGGCACACGCCGGGACCGCTGCGCCTGGTGCTGGTCGGCCGGCACGTGCCGTCGCTGCGGCTGTCCCGGTTGCGGCTGGAGGGCAGGCTGCGGGTGGTGGGCGAACGGGACTTCGCGTTCACCCGCGAGGAGGCCGAGGAGTTGTTCGCCCACCACCGGGTGGGGCTCGACCCGGCGGAGGTCGACCTCGTGCTGCGCCGCACGGGCGGCTGGACGGCGGGACTGCGGCTGGCCGCGCTGGCCCTGGCCGGTTCCGCGTCCGCGCCGGTGCGACCGGCCGCGTTCACCGGCGCGCTGCCCGCCGTCGCCGACTACCTCGCCGAGGAGGTGCTGGCGCCGCACGGCGAGCGGGCGCGCCGGATGCTGGCGGCGATCAGCGTGTGCGAGCAGGTGTCGGCCGACCTCGCCGCCGCCGTGGCCGAGGAACCCGAGGCGGGCCGGTTGCTCCGGGAACTGCACCGCACCCACGCGCTGGTGTCCACTGTGGACGAAACCGACGGCTGGTTCCGCTGCCACCCCCTGCTGCGCGACCACCTGTCGGCCGAACTCGACCGGGTCCGACCCCGCGACCGCCACCGCCTGCACCACGTGGCCGCGACCTGGCACCGCGACCACGGCCGTCCGCTGGTCGCGATCGAACACGCCGTGCACGGCAAGCGACCCGACCTGACCGCGGACCTCGTCGGTCACCACGGCGTCGTGGAAGTGCTGTGCGGCAACGGCTCCCGGCTGCACGAGCTGGTGACCGCGGTGGCCCGCCCGCTGTCCGAACGACCGCTCGCCGCGCTCGTCGGCGCGGTGGCCGCGCTCGACGCGGGCGACGTGGCCGCCGCGGACTGGCTGCTCGGGCACGTCGGCGAGGGCGCCGCGACGTCGGACCGGACCCGGGCGCTGCACGCCACCGCGCGCCTGCACCGCGCGCGGTTCCACGGCGACCTGGCGAAGCCGTTGCGGGCGCTGTCCGCGACCCGGGCCGGCCGCACCGGTGACGCCGCCGTCGACGTGCTCGCCCGGCGGGAGCGCGGTATCGCGGAACTGTGGTCCGGCCGGCTCGACGAGGCCGAGGACGACCTGCGGCACGCGTTGGACGAGGCGGTGCGCGCCGACTTCCACCGCGCCGAACTGGACTGCCTCGCCCACCTGGCGGCGGTCGCGGCGGCCCGGGGCGACTCGACCGCGGTGGCGCACCAGGCCGGCCTCGCGCTGGACGTGGCCGCCGCCCGGGGTTGGGAGGACGACGCCTCGTGCGCGGTGGTGCACGCCGTGCTGGCGGCCGACGCGCACCGCAGGCTGGACGACGTCGCGGCCCGGGCGAGGGCGACCAAGGCCGTCGCCGTGCTGCCCGACGCGGCGGACCGGGTGGTGGAACTCGCCGTGTCGGCGGCGCACGCGATCACCGCGTTCGACGGCGCGGACGACCCGCACGCCCTGGTGTCGACGCTGTGGAAGCAGTGGCGCGGGTTCGCCGACCCGCACGTCGCGCCGCACCTGGCCGCCGAGGTCGTGCCCTCGGCCCAGCGCCTGGCGCTGCGGGTGGGCGAGCAGCACTGGGCGGCCGAGCTGACCGACTACGTCGAGTCGCTGCTCGGTCCGTCCGCGGAGCACGCCCTGGTCCAGGCCGTGCTGCTGGCGCACCGCGGCCGGGCGGGTCAGGCGCGCAAGCTGGTGGAACCCGTGCTGCGCGGCGAGTCGGCCGCCGTCGTGCCGGGCACGCTGGTCGACGCGTGGGTGCTCGAGGTGACGCTCCTGCTCCGCGAAGGCAACGACCAGCAGGCCCACGACGCGCTGCGCACCGCGCTGGCGGCGGCCGAACCCCTGTACGCCTTAAGGCCGTTCTACAACGCGGGCAAGCCCGTCCGCGACCTGCTGGCCCGGGGCGCCGGCCGCTTCGGCCGCCTGGACCGCTTCGCCACCACCGTGATGACCACCGTGCCGACCACCACCGCCGCGCAACCGGAGGGGTTGACGACGCGGGAACGCGCCCTGCTGGTCGAACTGCCGTCCATGCGCACGGCCGAGGAGATCGCCGTGTCGATGTTCGTCTCGGTCAACACGGTCAAAACCCACCTGCGCGGCATCTATCGCAAACTTGGCGTGAGCCAACGGCGCGAGGCTGTCGTAGTGGCACGCCAACGCGGGCTGATCTGACTGTCCACAGTGGAATTCCTCCGACGCGCGGGAGGGCCGCGGCGCCCGCTCCCGCGCGTCTGCGAGGACAGGGGCTCAGCAGCCGAACCGGGTGTCGTTCGAGTCGGTGGTGCAGGTGTCGGAGCCGAGGCCGCCGTTCGCGGTGTCGCCGCCGGTGTTGTCCTTCACGTCGATGGTGTCGTTGCCCAGGCCGCCGCTCATGACGTCGGTGCCGTCGTGGTCGACGAGGGTGTCGTTGCCGTTCTGGCCGTCGAGGGTGTCGTTGCCCGGGCCGCCGTAGATCGTGTCGGTGCCGTTGTCGAACAGGTGCAGGAGGGCGTCGAGGAGGCATTCGCCGAAGCTGGAGTCGTTGCCCGCGCCCGCGTGGATGGTGTCGTTGCCGTTGCCGCCGACCACGACGTCGTCGCCGTCGCCGGCGTAGATGACGTCGTTGCCGTTGCCGCCGTCGATGGTGTCGTTGCCGCCCAGGCCGCAGATGACGTCGCCGGCGTTCGTCCCGGTCAGGGTGTCGTTGCCCGGGGTGCCCACGATCGTGCAGCCGAGGGCGTTGGTGACGGTGGTGGACTGCGCGGCGGTGTTGTTGCCGGCGTTGGGATCGTTCTCGGTGGCCGCGGCGGTCGAGGTCGCGGTGACCGTGCCGGTGGCCGAGGGTGTGGCGGTGATGGTCACGGTCGCCTGGCCCGAGGCGGCGATCGCGCCGAGGCCGCAGGTCACGGTCAGGGCGCTGGTGGTGCAGGAGCCCTGGGAGGTGGTGGCGGAGTTGATCGTCACGGGACCGGTCAACGTGGTGGTCACCGTGGCACCGGTCGCGCCGAGCGGTCCGGCGTTGGTGGTGGTGACGGTGTAGGTGTACGGGTCGCCGCCCAGCGCGACGGGGTCGGCGGAGTCGGTGACCGCGACGGACAGGTCGGCGCCGGGCGGGGTGGTGCTGACGGCCCAGTCGGTGGGGATCGCGCCGGTGTTGTTGTAGATGATGGTTTTGCCGGTGCCGTCGGGGTTCATCGACAGCAGGCCGTAGCTCTGCCGGAAGGCGATGATCTTGGTGCCGTCGGGTGCCCAGACCGGGGAGAACTCGTTCTCGGAGTTGTTGGACAGGTTGGTCAGGTTCGTCCCGTCGGCGTCGACGGTGTAGATCTGCGAGGGGAAGCCGATCCGGGACAGGGAGAAGGCGATCTTGGTGCCGTCGGGGGACCAGTCCGGTTCGCCGGTGTTCTGGGTGGCGTTGACCGCGGTGAGGGTGGTGTCGCCGGTGCCGTCGGTGTTGACGGTGTGGACGTTCCCGGTCCCGATGTAGGCGATTTTGGTGCCGTCGGGCGACCAGGAGACGTTGGTGCCGGACACGCCGAGCCCGACCGGGTTGGTGCCGTCGGGGTTGATCGTGGTGATGGTGCCGCCGGCGACGTAGACGAGCCGGTTGCCGGCCGGTGACCAGGCCAGCGAGTTGGCGAACGCGGCGGCACCGGTGGTGATCTGGGTGATGTTCGACCCGTCGGGGTTCATGGTGTAGACCTGCCGGGTGCCCGACTGGGTGCCCAGGAACGCGACCTTGGTGCCGCTGCCGTCGACCCGGGGTTCGGAGGCGGTGCCGCCGGTGCCGGTGAGCTGGGTCGGGTTGGTGCCGTCGGGGTTGACCGAGTACACCTCGCCGGAGACCCGCAGGTAGATCCTGCCGTTCGGGCCGGGGAACGCGGCCTGCGCGTGCTGTGTGCCGAGCACGACCATCGCCACCAGCGAGACGACGAACGCCAGGGGCGACAACCGTTTCCAGCGGGATCCGGATCCGGTGACGGGCATGGTGGACCTCTTTTCCGGGTTGTGCGATGTGGAATCGGCGGCCCGAACACCGGCGGATTCTGCCGGTGTGTTCCTCGGAAACGAGGATCGAATACGAGGTGGCGATATTGTGCGCGGCGATCGAAAATGATCGCGCGCTCGCGTTGTTCACCGTTCCGATTCGGGTTCGGCCGGGTCGGCCGCCGGTGACACCTCCGTGCTCACGTGCCGACGACAGGTATTCTTGTTGTTCCGACGTGCCGAAAAACAGCCGCCATTCGGGTCGGCGAAGTATTCGTTCCCGCTCTATCGGGTGATCGTGTCGAACACGTCGTAGGTTCGCCGGTCGAACAGCACCAGGCGCACCGACGTGATTCCCGGCGTCTCCTTCGCGGTGTCCGCGACGGTGGTCAACGCGATCCGCGCGGCGGACTCGACGGGCCAGCGGTAGACGCCGGTGGAGATCGCGGGAAAGGCGATGCTGCGTGCCCCGAGGTCGGCGGCGGCGCGCATCGAGTTGCGGTAGCAGTCGGCGAGGAGGTGTGAGCGGTCCTCGAGCGGCGACCAGACGGGGCCGACGGTGTGCACGACCCAGCGGGCGGCCAGTCGTCCGGCGGTGGTGGCCACGGCGTGCCCGGTTGCGAGCCCACCGCCGTAGTGCCCCGCGCGCAACTTCCGGCACGCGTCGAGGATGTCCGACCCGCCCTTGCGGTGGATGGCGCCGTCGACACCCCCACCACCGAGCAGGGAGGAGTTCGCGGCGTTCACGATCACGTCGACGGCCTGCTCGGTGATGTCGCCCAGCACGAGTTCGATGAGGTCCACCCGCGCCATTTTCCCGGTCGGCTCGGCGGTCCCCCGGTGCGGTCGCCGTTCACCGTCCTGTGCCCGACGCGGTGGGCACTAGGTTCAGGAGCACCGGACGTCGAGGAGAGGACCCGCAATCGTGACGACCGTGGTGACCGGTGCGACCGGGCACGTCGGCAGGCTCGTGGTCGAACGGCTGGTCGAAGCCGGCGAACGGGTCCGGGCGGTGACCAGGGATCCGGACGTCGCGCGGCTTCCCGCTGGGGTGGAGGTGGTGCGGGCCGACCTGGCGGAACCGGCGAGCGTGGCGGCGGCGCTGGAGAACGCCGAGCGGCTCTACCTGTTCCCCGTCGCCCGGACCGCGCGCGAGGTCGTCGCCTCAGCTGCGACCGCCGGGGTCCGCCGGGTCGTGGTGCTGTCCTCCGGCGCCGTCACCAGCGGGCACGACACGACCTTCCACCTCCCCGTGGAACGGGCCGTCGAGGAGTCCGGGCTGGAGTGGACGCACGTGCGTCCCGGCGAGTTCGCGCTGAACGCCCTGCACCTGTGGGGACCGTCGATCCGCGCGCGCCGCGTCGTCCTCGACCCGTACCCGGACCAGTCCGGCTTCCCGGTGCACGAGGCCGACATCGCCGACCTCGCCGCCACCGCGCTGCTGGAGGACGGCCACCACGGCGTCGCCTACACCCTCGTGGGACCGCACCGGATCAGCCACCGCGAGCAGGTGCGCGCCATCGCCGACGCGATCGGTCACGACATCACGCTGAACCAGGTCACCGCCGACGAGGCCCTGGCCCACTACCGCGCACAGGGCGGTTGGGCGGCGGCCGGCGCCGAGTTCCTCTTCGGGTTCCACACCTACGACGGGGCACCGATGTCCGCCGACCCACCGACCGCGCCCGCGCCGTCGACCGCCCGGCAGGCCACCGCGGAACCGACGCGCACGTTCGCCGAGTGGGCCCGGGACCACGCCGACGACTTCGCCTGATCGCGTCGTGCCGGGTCCGCTACCGGCCCAGACCGCGGCGCGGGGGCGGCAGAGGCGGTTCCGGGGATTCCGGTTCGGTGAGCGCGGTGTAGGTCGTCAGCCAGCCGGTGGCCCGGTAGTCGCCTCGGCGGGTGAACGCGGCGAGGCCCGTGTCCGGGTCCGCGCCCTCGGGGTAGGGCACGGTCGCGGTGGCGGTCGGCGCGGTGTAGTCCTTGCCCCGCCACGAGATCGCGGTCAGGGGCGGGCCGCCCACGACGGTCGCCTCGGTCGCGCCGGCGGTCAGGGTCGCGCCCGTCGTGCGTTCCCTGAGCAGGGCCACGTAGGCCGCGTGGTCCAGGGTGGAGCCGGCCGGCGAGCGGCCCGCGGGCCAGTCCGGTGCGCGGACGCCGCGCGAGGTCGCGGAGTGCCACAGGGTGGGCACCAGGGTTTTCAGGTTCGGCCGGCCGGCCAGTTGTTCGCACATCCACAGCAGGCGGCCCGCGCCGCGACGGGGTGCCAGGGCGCGCCAGCGGACCCGGTGGTCCAGGTCCGCCGCCACGATCGCGATCCACGGGTGCACCGTCCCCAGCACGCCCTGCGCCGCCAACCACGACAGGAAGCGTGGCGCCTGGTCGTACACCGGGTGCAGGGTGGTCATCGGGATGCCGCCCGCGACCCGCCGTCGACCCTCGAACAGGTGCGGCGAGCGCGCGGCCAGCAGCAGCGCCGCCCACGCCAGGTCGCCGGGCGCGGTGCTGGTCTGGGAGCCCAGGCCCTTCACCGACGTCGTGCGGGTGATGCGGGACGTCCGCCCGCCCGCCTTGATCACCGTCGCCACGGCCGGGCGCACCGGTTCCGGCACCGGCAGGGCGGCCAGGTCGCGGACCGCCACCGACAGCACCAGGCACAGCGCGTCCTCGGCGGACTCCGCGTCCGTCGGCACGGGCAGCAGCGCCAACGTGCGGCGCAGTCGGTGACCGGTGTGGGTGGACACCATCATCCGGGCGGTGAGCCGGCCGAGGTCGGTGATGGCCACACCCCGCGCCGTCTCGACCAGGTGACCCTCGTCCAGCAGGAACCGCACCGCCTCGCGCACCGGCTCCGCGTCGTCGTCGCCCTGCGCGTGGGCCAGGGTTTCGACCCACCACGCCCGCGCGTCGTCCACCGTGCCGATCCGGCCTTGCAACACCTCCGCCAGCACGTGGTCGGGCAGCGACTCGCGGATCCGGGAGTACACCGAGTACCCGGCCACCAGCCTGGTCTGCCACGCCGCGCGCTGCGTCTCGTCCACGACCAGGTACGACCAGCCCTCGGTCTCGCCCGCGCCGACCCGACCCGCCCGGCCGAACATCTGGAGCACCGTCGAGGTGTCCATCGGCTCGCCGCCGATCGCCGTGTCCCGCACGATCACCGCCCGCGCGGGCAGGTTCACCCCGGCCGCGACCGTGGACGTGGCCACCAGCACGTCCGCCTCCCGCGACCGGAACGCGCGCTCGGCCGCGTGCTTGTGCTCGAAGTCCGCGTAGTGCAGCCGAACCCCGACCGCCGCGCACGCCGTCGCCACCGCGTCCACGTCGTCCGGGTTCACCTGCGGCGCGCCCCGTTCGGCGGCGATCGCCAACGCGGTCGACCGCACGTTCCGCTTGGACCCGCAGAACACCAGCACGCTGCCGCCCTCGGCGGTGTGCCGGGCGGTCAGGTCCACCACGGCCTGCTCGCGCAGCCGGTTGCTCGCGCCGCCGTGCGAGTTCGCCGGGATGGTCGGCAGCTGCCAGGTCACCCGCGACGGTCGCCAGGTGGTCGCGACCAGGTCGGCCTCCAACCACTCGGCGACCTCGGCGGCGTTGGACACGGTCGCGGACAGGCCGACGATGCGCACCGGCGAGTCCGCGCCGCGGACCCTGGCCAGCAGCGCCTCGAGCAGCGCGCCCCGACCGGGTGTGCCGAGCAGGTGGATCTCGTCGATCACCAGGCAGCCGACCTCGCCGAGCGCGGCCTGGAGCGAGCTCTGCCGGCAGATCGCCTCGAACTTCTCCGTGGTCGCCACCCACAGGTCCGCGGCCTTGACCGCCTCCACGTCCACCGCGTACTCGCCGGAGAGCCGTTCGACCTTGAGACCCTGGGCGCGCCACGTTTCCAGCTCGCGGTCGAGTTCGTCGGTGAGCGAGCGCTGCGGCACCAGCCAGGCGGCCTTGCGGCCCTCCTCCAGGATCGCCTTGAGCGCCGCCAGCATGCCCATCGCGGTTTTGCCCGCACCGGTCGGCGCGGTGATCAACACGTGCGCGTCGCCGTCGACCAGGTGCGGCGCGGCCTGCGCCTGCGCCGGGTTGAGCACCGGGAACGGCAGGTAGTCGGCCCACTCGGCGGGCACCACGTGGTCCGCGGGCACCGGGTCGGGCGCGTCGGGCGCGGGTTCGTGGAGGTCCCACAGCACCTCGAACGCCAGCCGCGCCGGGTCGCCCGGGACGGGTTCGCAGCGGTCCGGCGTGACGCCGCCGACCTCGGACAGCCACGCGGTCGCGGTGCCGTCGCGCACCGACTCCTGCTCCAGCCAGTGCCTGATCGGGCGAAACGGGATCCCCCGGTCGGTGAGGGTGGCGCGCAGCCCGGCGAACTCGGGACCGGCGGGCAGCACGACCCGTGCGTCGGTGCCGGGTGGCAGCGCGGGCACCTCCAGGCCGGGGTCGGTGGTCTTGACCCACCACACGGGCACGGTCGGCGCGGTCACGCCCGGAGGCAGCGCCGGCACCGCGTTCCGGCTCGTGGGCGCCTCCTCGGACCCGGCCAGCACCGACCTGATCCGGGCCGCCATCGCCACCGTGGACATCCGCCGCGCGGGCCTGGGCGGCTCGGGCTCGGGCTGGGGCGGCGCGGCGTCGGGTTCGGCCTCACGGCGCGGCGGCGCGGGCTCGGGAACGTGCCGCGGCACCGGCTCGGCCTCCACGGCCAGGGCCGCGAGCTGGGCGTCCTCGGCCAACCGCCGGGACACCGCCTCCGGCTTCAGGTCGCCGAGCACGGCCTTCTGCGCGAGCTTCAGCTCCCGCAGCGTGAACGAGGCCGGGCACGCCGGGCACGCGACCGCCGCCTGCAACTGGTGCCGACCGCGATCGGGGTGCGCCCGGTACAACCCGTGCAACTCGCCCGCGCACACCGGGCACCGCCGGTCGAGCGGCAGCGGCGACAGCTGCCAGCCGGGCTCGGCGTACCGGGCGATGGCGGGCTCCGGCCGGACACCCCACCGAGCCTCGACCACCCCGGCGACGGACGTGTCCACCGCCGGTCGGTCGTCAGCCCCGAACCCCACCCGCGTCCTCCGCCCCCGGTCGGGCCACCCGACCGCCCGGAGATGCTATGCCGTCCCACCGACAGCGCCGGCCCGCGCCTGACGTGCCGCGTGCCCCGGGAACCGGTAGACAGGCTGCATGACGCAGCGCTACGAACCGGATCCACGACGGTGGAAGGCGTTCACCGTCACGTTGGTGGCCGGGTTCATGTCGTTGCTCGACGTGAGCATCGTGTCGGTGGCGCTGCCGTCCATCCAGCACGGCCTCGGCACCACGGCCGCCGGCGTCCAGTGGGTGGTGTCGGGGTACGCGCTGGCGTTCGGGCTCACGCTCGTGCCCGCCGGCCGGCTGGGTGACGCGATCGGCCGCCGCACCATGTTCCTGGCCGCGCTGGGTGCGTTCGTGCTGTTCAGCGCGTTGGCCGGGCTCGCGCCCACGACGGGGGTGCTGGTCGCCGCCCGACTTGCGCAGGGCATGGCCGCGGGTGCCCTCGCGCCGCAGAACTCGGCGTTGATCCAGCAGCTGTTCCGGGGCGCCGAACGCGGCCGGGCGTTCGGGTTCTTCGGCGCCACGGTCGGCCTGTCGACGGCCGTCGGCCCGGTGGTGGGCGGCGTCATCCTGGCGCTGGCGGGCGAGGACGACGGCTGGCGGTGGATCTTCTACGTCAACGTGCCCATCGGGGTGGCCGCGCTGGTGCTGGCGGCCCGCCTGCTGCCCCGGGGCCGGGGTGGCCCGCGCGGGCACCTGGACCTGGTCGGCGCGGCGCTGCTGGGTGCCGGCGTGCTGGCCCTGATGCTGCCGCTGGTGCTGGCCGAGGCGGGTGGCCTGGCGAGCCTGTGGTGGCTGTTCCCGATCGGCGCGGCGCTGCTGGCGGTGTTCGTGCGGTGGGAACGCCGGGTAGCTCGCCGGGGCCGGAGCCCGTTGCTGGACATCGGGTTGTTCACCGGCACACCGGGCTACGGCTCGGGCGTGGTGCTGGGCACGGTCTACTTCATCGGCTTCAGCGGCATCTGGCTGGTGTTCGCCCTCTACTTCCAGTCCGGCCTCGGCTACACCCCGCTCCAATCGGGCCTGGCCGTGACCCCGTTCGCGGTCGGCTCGGCGGTGTCGGCCGTGGTCGGCGGCCGCCTGGTCGAAACCTGGGGCCGCCGCCTCACCGTCACCGGCCTGGCCATGGTCGTGACGGGCCTGACCGTGACCGCGTTCCTGCTGCGCCACGCCCCACCCGGCCTGGCGGGCTGGGTGATCGCACCGGCCCTGCTGGTCGCGGGCGTCGGCGGCGGGTGGGTGATCTCGCCGAACACCACGCTCACCCTGCGCCACGTCGAGGTCACGATGGCCGGCGCGGCGGGCGGCGCCCTGCAAACGGGCCAGCGCATCGGCGCGGCTGTGGGCACCGCGGGCCTGTCCGGCGCCTACTACGCCATCCTCGCCTCCTCGAACCACGAGTACCGACTGGCCGTCTCCCTGACCCTGGGCCTGGCCGTCCTGTCGATCACAGCCGCCTTGGCCGTGTCGATCTACGAACTCCGCCACCGCCCCACCTGCCCGACCGCGAAGGACGACGCGAACCCACCACTGGTCGACCACGCCTGACCCCGACCCAGCCCCGACCCAGCCACGGCACACCCAGGGCTCGGCGGTGGACGCCCGATCGGCCGACCACGCCCAGCCCCGAAACCTGGCCGCACCACGCCCGGAGATCACCGACGGACGCCCAACGACCGACGGCTCACCCGACCGCTGGCCCGCATCGCCCCGCCCTCGCGAGTCCCCAAGCGTCAGCCGCTCGGCCTCAGCCCGCCCAGCGCGGACTACCCGGTGTGAGGCCCCGCCCCAGTACGGGCTGCCCGGCGTGAGCCCGCCCAGCGCGGACTACCCGGTGTGAGGCCCCGTCCCAGTACGGGCTGCCCGGCGTGAGCCCGTCCAGCGCGGACTACCCGGTGTGAGGCCCCGTCCCAGTACGGGCTGCCCGGCGTGAGCCCGTCCAGCGCGGACTACCCGGTGTGAGGCCCCGTCCCAGTACG
>NZ_JBFAEO010000012.1:0-63588 GCF_040642015.1 Actinosynnema sp. NPDC020468 | reverse complement strand
CAGTACGGGCTGCCCGGCGTGAGCCCGTCCAGCGTGAGCTACCGGGCGTGAGGCTGCCTGGTCCGTTCGTCAGCTCCTCTCGGCGATCACCTCGCCTCCGCCGTCACGAGCAGCCGCAGGTGGGCGGCGTGCCAGTGGTCCGCGGTCGGGTGCTCGGCGAACGCCGCCAGGCGGTCCGCCGCCTTCACCAAACCCACCCGTCGCAGGTCGGCCACCGATTCCGCCAGTCGAGCCGGCATCGTCGGTGGCAGGTGGTCCACGCCCCGGTGCGCCACCTCCGCGCACGCGCTCACCGCGCCGCGCAGCGCCGCCTCCACCGGGTCGATCGCCGGCCGGTCGGAGGTGCCCAGGGCAGTGGTTCCCCCGCCCTCCGCCAAGTCCGGCACCACCAGGGCGTCCGCGGTGCGGACCGCGAGCGGCTCCACGGACAGGCGGCCGCCCGCTCGGCGGACCGCGCCGCTCACGTACCGCGGCCCCGACTCGAGGGCCTCCGCCAGCACGTCCAGCGCCGCCGGCGCGACCGAGCGGTGCACCGCCGACACCGTCGCCTCCACGCCCTGCTCGTCGACGACCACCGCGTCCAGCCGCTGCGCGCCCGGGTCGTACCCCACCGACCGCACCCGCGCGATCCGCACCACCCGCACCGACTCCGCCTCCACCCGAGCCCGCACCACGCGGGGCGGCAGGTCGCGCAACGCCCGCGCGGTGGCCGCGAAATCACGCACCACCAGCGCGTCCGGCAGGTCGTCCCACGCGTCACCGAGCGGGGTGATCGAGGTTTTCGACACCCGGCTCGACGCGATCCGCACCAGCCGGCTCGGACTGCGCACCGCCGACTCCGACACCACGTTCGACACCGCCAGCGCGCCCAGCGCCGCGCCACCCACCCGCCGCGTCACGAGGTCGTGCCCGGTCACCACCTCGTCCGCGCCGACCGACCACCGGTGCCGCAGCACGAGCACCGACCCGCCGCCCGCGAAGCACACCTCCGCCACGCGCTCGTCGTCCACCGCCCGCACCCGGCACCCCAGCGCGGTCAGCCGCACCCGCCGCAGCGGCGTCTCCGCCACCTCGTCCGAGCCCAGCACCCGCGTCCGCTGCCCGGTCGCCACGCACCGCGCGTGCAGCTCGGTGATCAACTCGGCGACCCGCTCCACCCGGTGCGCCGCGCCACGCGACCGGTACGCGTCGAGCTGGTCGGCCAACTCCTCCAACGCCGCCGCCGGCCAGTGCAACCGCGCCGCCACCAGCTCCTGGTGCAGCCGCCGCACCTCGGCGTCGAGCACCGGACTGGTGTGCACCGCGCCGTCCCGCAGCAACCGCCCGGTCAACTCCCGCACGGCGGCAGGGCCCGACGCGTCGACCCGCGGCACGCCGCCCAGGTCGAACCCGTCACGCCCCTCCGCCTCCCGGAACGCCCACACCGCCAGCACCACGACCTCGGCCCGCCGCGCCGCCGCCGCGTCGGTGTCCACATAGGACAGATCGCCCGGCACCAGGAACCGCACCGTGCACGACGGCAGCTCCGCCACCGCCACCGGGTCCCGCTCGGTCGGCCTGATCAACCGCACCGCGACACCCGCCCGCACCGCCCGCCGCGCGGCCGCCACCGCGCGCTCGCCGAACCGCGCCGTCAGCTCCGCGTCGTCCACCCCGCCGGGGTCCCACGGCCGGAACTCCGCCGCCTCGCCCTGCGCCTGGTACGCCAGCACCACCGCGATCCGGTGCCGGCACACGCCCGCCGCCCCGCACGAGCACGGCGCCGACTCCAGTGCCACCCCGCCCGGCAGCACCGCCTCGACCCCGTCCGGGAACCGCCCCGTGATCGTATCGCCGACCACCGACAGTTCCAGGCCGTCGGCCTCCTTCGCGGCCCGCTTCACCAAGCCGCGGTTGGCCAGCGCGACCAGCGCGTCGGTGGTGAGGGCGAGCAGGTCGGCGCGCATCAGCCGAGCCTCTCCGCGACGAACTCGGCCAGCTGACCGGGTGTCATCGCGCCCACGTGCGCGCCCACGTCCGCCAACCGCTGCGCCGTCGCCCGGTCGTAGGACGGGTTCGCCTCCTCGTCCAACGCCGCCAACCCCAGCACCCGGGTGCCCTGCTCGACCAGCTCGCGCACGGTGCGCACCAGCCGGTGGTCGCCGCCGCCCTCGTAGAAGTCGGTGATCAGGGCGATGATCGTCCGCCGCGGGTTCTCGACCAGACCCGCCGCGTACGCCATCGCCTGGCCGATGTCCGTGCCGCCGCCCAGCTGCACCTTCATCAGCAGCTCGACCGGGTCGGTGACGTCCGAGGTCAGGTCGACCACGCTGGTGTCGAACGCGATCAGGTGCGTCTTGAGCCCCGGCAACCCCCACAGGCACGCGGCCGTCACCGCCGAGTGGATCACCGAACCGGTCATCGAGCCGGACTGGTCCACCACCAGCACGAGCTGCCACCGGTCGACGTGCCGCCGCGTGCGCGAGGTGAAGCGCGGCTTGGCGATCGCGATCCGCCGGTGTTCGGGCTGGTAGCGGCCGAGGTTCGCGCGGATCGTGCCGCGGAAGTCGAAGTCCCGCAGCACCTTGAGGTTGCTCGGGTGCCGCGACCGGGCGCCGGTGAACGACCGCCGCACGTCCTTCGCCACCTTCTCCAGCAACTGCCGCACCACCGCCGCCACGATCCGCCGCGCCATCGCCAGCACGTCCGGGTTCATCAGGTGCTTGGTCCGCAGCACGGCCCGCAGCAGCGCCGGGTTCGGCTCGACCCGCTCCAGCACCGACGGGTCGGTGACCACCTCGGTGATGTCGTACCGCTCGACCGCGTCCCGCTCCAGCCGCTCCACGGTCTCCTTCGGGAACAGCCGGTGCACGTCGTCCAGCCACGTCACGGTGGTCAGCACCGAGTCGCCGGACCCGCCGCGCCGCACGTCCCGGTCGCGCAACTCCGGATCACGGCCGTAGAGCCACTCCAACGCCGCGTCCTGCCGGGCCGCGTCACCGCTCAACACGCCCGTGTGCCGCTCGGCCGGCTGACCGAGGATCAACCGCCACCGCTCCAACCCGGTCACGCCAACCCCTCCCGCGCGAGCACGTCGTCCACCCGCGTCTCCAGCTCCAGCACCTCGGCCAGCACCAGCGGGTCCAGTGGCGTGCGGGTCAACGCCCTGGTCGAACCGCCCACCCCGCGGTGCTCCAGCAGCAACCCGGCCACGGTCTCCCGCTCCGCGGGCGGGAAGTACCCGAACGCCTGGCGCAACGCGGGAAGCGCGCGCAGGAAGTCCACTTCGGACAGTTCGGTCACCAGGTCGTCCACCGCCGCGACCAGGTGCCGGTCGCCCAGCACGTCCTCGCGCGCCACCGCGAACAACCCGGCCAGCCAGTCGCCCACCGTCGCCGCCGTGGTCCGCGACCGCACGTCGACGCCGCCCGCGTACGCCCACCCGAACGCCGCGCCCCGCAGGTCGGGCGGCACGCCGGGGTCGACCGCGATCCGGGCGAACACGTCCGCCGCCACCCGCTCCTCGGTCGGCAGCGCGTCCGCCGCGTGCCGGAACGCGTCCCGCACCGCCGCCACCGCGCGCAACCGACCGGGCTCCGCCACGGCCTGCGCCCCGCGCACCCCCTCGACCAGCCACAACACCCGCGTCACGGCCGCGTCCAGGACCGCGGCGAGAGCCGGGCTGCCCGCCGTGCCGAACACCCGGTCGTGCCGCCACAGCGCCAGCACGTCGGCCAGCACCGAACCGACCGCGGCCAGGTCCGACACCCGCCCCAACCCCTCCGCCACCGCGTCGAGCACACCCGGCGTCGGCACGCCGCACAACGCCGCGTCGAACAGCACCCGCCCCAGGTCCGCGACCTCCGCGTCGGGCACCCGTTCGCGCAGCACGGTCGTCGCGGCCTCCTCGAGGGTCGCGCCGTGCGCGGCGGCCTCGACGAGCGCGGGCACCCTGGTGTCCAGGTTCACCAGCCGCCAGTGCTCGCGCGCGGTGGGCTCGGCCCCGCTGCCCGGCCCGGACAGCCGGGCGAACCCCGGCACGTCCAGCACCCGCAGCCGGTGCAGCGTGCGACTCCGCGTCCGCCCGCCCGGGTCGGCGAGGTCGAGCCGCACCTCGCCGTCGTGGTCCAACCCCAGTTCGGCCAACTCGGCCACCACGGCGGACACCAGCGGCGGCGCGGGGGTGTCCGGGTGCAACCGCCCGACCCGCTCACCGCTGAGCGCCGCCACCATCTCCACCACCGCCGGGTGCGTGCCGGGCGGCAGCACCCCGCGCCGCGTCCACGGCGGTGGCGCGGACAGGTCCTCGGACACCAGCGCGCCGGTCAACCCGTCCAGCACGTCCACCCGCGCCGGCTGCTCGTGCCCGCGCAGCACGGCCAACGCCGACGCCTGCGTGCGCGCGGCGATGAGGTCGGCGGTGGACACCGGCTGCCGGCGTTTGCGCAACCGCCGCACCACGGCCTCCACGAGAGCGTCGGCGGCCCGTTCGACCCCGACCTCCCACACGTGGTGGTAGTACTCGGGCGAGGGCATCCCGGACTGGTACCCGGTGAACGAGTCGAGCCGCCGGTGCGAGTACGGCACCAGGTAGCTCGCGCCCGAGGACCCCTCCGGCGGTTCGGGCACCGCGGGCCACCCGGTCGCGAACTCCTTGCCCGACAACGCTTTTCCGGCCGCACCCGGATCGCCCGCACCCGGGCGGGCCCGGCTCGGCGGTGCGCCGGCCCCGGACGCCGGTGGCCCGGGGGTCGGTGTGCCGGGCTCGGCCAGTGCCCGGAGCGCCGGGGTGTGGAACCCACCGGTCACGACGACCACCGGACGTTCGCCCGCCTCCGCCACGGCGGCGCGGACCCAGGTCGCCATGTAGGACTCGCGGGCCCGGTCGTCCGGGCCCGCCTCGCTGTCGCCGCGCAGGAGGGTGAAGTAGGCGTCGAGGCGAACGGCCAGGTCCGCGTCGTCGGGCACCTCGAACAGGTGGTCCCAGAGGGTGTCGACGTTGTCCACCGCGAACTCGCGGCACAGCCGGTCGACCGCCTCGTCGTAGCGCGCCTCGGCGTCGGCGTAGCGGTTGCCGCGGTCCGCGAACGCCGGGTGCCACGCCGGCAGGTCGATGAACCGGACCTGCGCGCCGACCTCATGGGCGGTGGTCAGAGCCACCCACTCGGGGGAGTAGTCGCAGAACGGCGTCCACGAGGCGTGCGAGCGGGCCTCGTCGCGGTAGTAGGTGTAGATCGCGATCGGCAGGTCGTGGCCCAGCCGCAGTTCGCCCAACCTCGGGTTCACGTCGGCCGGACCCTCCACCAGCACGTGCGCCGGCCGCAGGGCCTCGATCGTCCGCTTCACCAGCCTCGCGCACGCCGGGCTGTGGTGGCGCACGCCGAGGAACACCGCCGCCATCAGCCGGGCAGCAGGTGGCGGTAGCGGTACAGCTCCTGCCACTGCTCTCCGCGGTGCCGGGGCACCTGTTGCTCCAGGTAGCGGCGCAGCCGGGTCAGGTCCTCCGGGCTGTCCTTGGCCGCGGTGCCCGCCAGGCACTCCACCACGTCCGCCGCCGAACCCGCCTCACCGCGCAGGTACCAGCCGCGCAACCCGACCGCGTGCGCGACCGACACCGCCTCGGCCGTGCTCATCACGGTCGACAGCCGCTCGCCCCCGGTGTCGCCGCGCAGCTCGCGGAACGTCCGCACCAGCACCTCCAGCACGTCCCGCCGCGGCGGCACGCCGACGCCCGACTTCTCCAGCAGCCGCGACGACTCCTGCTCCACCAGCGCCAACTCCGTGCCGAAGTCCGCGATCGGGAACACCGTCTCGAAGTTGAACCGCCGCTTGAGCGCCGCGCTCATCTCGTTGACGCCGCGGTCGCGGGTGTTCGCCGTCGCGATCACGGTGAACCCCTCCCGCGCGAACACCATCCCGTCCGCACCGGGCAGCTCCGGGATCGCGATCACCCGTTCGGACAGCAGCGACAGCATGCAGTCCTGCACCTCCAGCGGGCACCGGGTGATCTCCTCGAACCGGACCACCTTGCCCTCGGCCATGCCCCGCAGCATCGGCGCGGGCACCAGCGACCGGGGCGTAGGCCCCTCGGACACCAGCAGCGCGTAGTTCCACGAGTACCGGACCTGGTCCTCGGTCGTCGCCGCGCCGCCCTGGATGGTCAACGTCGACTCGCCGCAGACGGCCGCCGCGAGCAGCTCCGACAGCAGCGACTTCGCCGTGCCGGGTTCGCCGACCAGCATCAACCCGCGACTCGTCGCCAACGTCACCAGCGCGCGATCGACCAGCGACGGGTCGCCGACGAACTTCCGGCGCACGCCGAGCCGCTCGTCGCCCACGACGAACCGGCGCGCCGCGTCCAGGCTCAGCGCCCAGCCGGGAGGGCGGTGCGCGCGGTCCTGGTCGCGCAGGCGGTCCAGCTCGTCGGCGTACCGGACCTCGGCCGGCGGCCGCTGGACGGTGTTGTCGGACAACGGTTTCCCCTCAGCTGGTGGACGTGGTGATCGGTGGGCGTGGTGATCGGCGGACGCGACGCGGTGCCGACTCGCACGAGCACCGGTACCACGCGCGTGGTCGGCGCGGTGCCGGGTTCGGGTCGGGCGGCGGTGCGGCCGTGGTGGCCGCACCGCGGGAGCGACCGCCCGCGGTAGGGCGTCGGGTGCGGGCGGGTGACGCGTCGGGTGCGGGACCGCGATCGGTTGGGGTGGTCGTCCGAGCGCGCCGGCCTCGGCGCGGTGCCGACCACGGGATCGCGGGGGAGAGGTGGGTGGACAACAGGATCAGCTCGTCAGACCGGCCAGTTCGGACAGCAGCTCGGAGGCGGTGACGTCGTCCAGCTCGCCGAAGACCCGGTTGCCGCGCGGGGTCCAGGTGCCGCCGTCCGCGCTCACCCAGACGTCGGTCAGCTTCTGCTCGGCGAACTCGGCGACCAGGCCCACGACGATGCCGGGCTCCAGGCCCACCACCACCGAGCCGCCGCCGGGCAGGGGTCTGGTCATCCAGCACTCGACGCCCGCGTCCTGCGGCTCGCCCCGGTTCCAGCCGCGCTTGGTCAGGCCCAGCAGTCGCCCGACCGGCACGGTGACCCCCTCGAAGCGGGTCAGCCGGCGCGCGGTGCGCTCCTCGGCGGACAGGTGGTGCACGGCCCGGCCCAGCTGCGCGAACGGTTGCAGGATCTCGTAGTCCGCGAACACCTCGCCCCACCCGGTCAGCTCCGCGCCCAGGTGCAGCGGGTGCGCCAGCGAGACCACCGCGTCCTCGGGCAGCTCGAACGCGTCGTCGTGCACGTCGGCGAACGTCCTGTCCTCGGCGAGCCGGAACGTCGCGCCCCGCTCCGTCGTCCACACCAGCCGCCGCACCACGTGCCACAGCAGCGGGTGCCCGGCGAACAACGTGGTGAACTCCGACGCCGGCCACTGCCGCCGCATCACCATCGCCTGCTCGAAGCGGGCGATCTGGTCGGCCGCGACCGACCGCACGTCCTTCTTCAGCGCCGCGAACCGCCGGTACTCGGCGGTGGCCCGCTCCTGGTCGTCCTTCGCGCCGGGTTTGGGCAGGTCCTTGCGGCGCTTGCCGTCCTCGTCGGTGACGTAGGGCTTGAGCTGCTCGTCGAACCCGACCACGAACCGGCGCGGACCGTAGTCGACGGTCAGGGTGGCCGCGTCGTCCAGGCCGAAATCCGGCACCAGCCGGTCGGCCAACTGCTCGCCGGTCAACCCGAGCTCGGCCGCGACCGCCTCGATCTTCTCCTGCGCGCGCTGCTTGAGCCCCTTGAACTTCGCCTTCAGCGCGATGCCGTTGAGCTGCACCAGCGCGACATCCGACCCGATCGACGCCAGCACGTCCAACCCCGCCACCGCGCGGGTGTGGCCGCCCTCGCCGGGCCACGCCCTGATCAGCGGCGCGAGGGCGCGGGCGGTGGCGTCGTCGCCGAGCAGCCCCAGCGCCGTCAGCGCCCACCCGTCCTTGGCCGGCATCCCGTTCGCCTGCCAGCGCACGAACACCGCCCACGCGAACTCGGCGAGCGACCTCGGGTCACCGACCTCCCGCACCACCTCGACGCCCGCGTACACGTCGTCCGGGCGGGACAGCGCGAGCATCGTCAGCACGTGCCCGACCGACGCCGGCGGCAGCGCTTCCCGCCTGCCGCGCACCAGGACCTGCGGCAGGATCGACGGATCGGCCCACGCGCCGGGCGTCGGCGCCTTCGCCGGCAGCAGGTCGAGCGGGTCGACCGACACCAGCTCGTGCACCTCGGCCTCCACCCCCTGCTCGCGGCCCGCGGCGACGGCCTCGGCGGGGATCAGCCGGAGCGCCGTCACCGCGCTGCGCCGAACCACGCCCGCCGGGCCGAGCGCGGTCGGCACCAACAGCCTCGCCGCGTCGGCGGCGTGCCGGCGCAACCAGGCGGCGGCGGTGGACCGGGCCGACTTCAGCCGGACCAGCCAGTCCGCCATCAGCAGCGCGATCTCCTCGTCCACGAACGGCGCCAGCAGCTCACCCGACGTCCCCGGGTTGGCCTTCGCCAGGTGCAGCAACGGGTTGCGCGCGTCGTAGTCGAACCGGGCCGCGATCGAGTAGGCCCAGGTGTGCGCGCCCCAGGCGTCGGTCGGGTTCCAGTCCGCCAGCAGCGGGCGGACCAGCGCGGCCGGCCCGTCGGCGAACACCGACGGCTGCTGGTAGGCGTGCAGCTGACCGCCGGCGTACTTCTTCACCAGCGCGACGACGTCGGCGACCCGGCGGCGCCCGACGCGGGTGTCCGCCCACCGCTCCTGCTCGCCCGGCGCCCAGAACACGTCCCGGATCACCGGTGGCGTCAGGTCGCGCACCACGATCGGCACCGCCTTGCGCCGCGCGGCCGTCCACGGCGGGGACACCAGCACGCGCGGCAGCGACTCCTCGGCCACGGCGGGCAGCAGGCGGTGCTGCGCCTCGACCTCGTCCACCACCGCGCGGGCCGCGGGCGGCAGCTCGGCGACCAGGTCGGGGTGGTTCTGGACCTGGCCGTGCAGCAGCAGCCGCGCCGTCATCGCGTTGCGGGACGTGCCGGCGGCGGTGGCCGCGAGCACCCGCAACCCCCGCAGCGGGAACCGCTTCGCCATCTCCAGCACGAAGGGCTGCACGTGCTTGTGGTCGAGCCGCTCGACCAGCAGGCCGAACGCCTGGTCGGTCGGGATCGTGGCCAGCGCCTCGAGCAGCACCTTGCGGGTGGTCCCGCTGTTCGTGTGGCTGTCGAGCAACCGGACGAGCGTGGGCACGACGCCCGACCCGAGCGCGTCGACCACCGTGTGCAGGACCGGCGGCGAGCCGAGGCGCCAGCCGAAGTAGTCCTCCTTGGCCAACCGCTCGAACTGCGCCACGGTGCCCAACGCGCACAGCAGCATCGTCCAGTCGACCCGCGAGCTGTCGCCGGCGAGCACGTCGTCCACCAGGTCGTCCACCCAGTCCTCGCGCGCGGGCGCCAGGTAGGAGACGACGAGCTTGGTCCGCACGTCCAGCCGCAGGTCGCCGAGCCCGGCCACGACGGCCGCGTGCTCGGCGTCCGACAGCCCCGCGACGATCCGCCGGAGCCTGGTCTCCACGAACGTGGCCTGGCCGTGGTGGTGGTACTGCTGCGCGGGGTTGCGGTACCGCAGCTCGCGCGGGCTCTCGGTGCCGCCGCGACTGGTCCAGTGCACCTCGACGCGCGCGGCCTCGACGGCGGCCCGCGCGGCGAACACCGGCCCGTGCTCGGCGGCCCAGGCGTCCGCGACGTAGGTCAGCGCCTCGCGGTCGTTCCAGGCGCGGCCGGTCTCCAGCAGCTTCAGCACCGCGGCCGCGCCCTCGGGCGAGGGCGAGCCGGCGCGGAACGCCTGCGCGGCCTCGACCAGCGGAAGATCGCTCTTCGGGTTCTCGAGCGCCTCGAAACCCTTGTCGGACAACGTCTGCGCGGCGGCGCGCAGGGTCGCGACGGCGGCGGCGTCCGGCGGGACCTTCGCGCCCGGGGTGCCGCCGTGCCGGTGGTGCAGCCCGATCCGCCACCGCTCGGGCAGGACGAAGACGTCCTCGTCGACGCGAACCCGCGGCGCTGCCTGCGCGGTGGTGGAAGCGGAGGACGCGGTCGGGCCGGAGGTGGTTCTGCCGGTGGCAGGTGGCGCGGTGGTGGGGGAGGACGCGGTGGTGGCGGCCGGCGCGGAGGAAGCGGGCGGGCCGGAAGTGGTTCCGCCGGAGGCACGTGGCGCGGTGCGCGAGGTCGCCGGGGTGGTGTCGGCGGGTGCCGCCGAGTCGGCGATGGTCGCGGTCGGCGTCGAGGAAGCCGGCGAGCGGGAGGTGGTTCCGCCGGTGGCAGGTGGCGCGGTGGTGGGGGAGGACGTGGGGGTGGCGGCCGGCGCGGAGGAAGCGGGTGAGCCGGAGGTGGTTCCGCCGGTGGCAGGTGACGCGGTGGCGGGCGCCTGGGTGGCGGCGGATGTCGCCGACCCGGTGCCGGCCGCGGCCGGCGCGGTCACCTCCGCGTAACCCTTCTTTTCCTTCTCCGCCACCAGTTTCGCGACGTGGGCCTGGGCCGCCGCCTCCGACGCGAGGTCCTTCGCCTTCGTCTGGCCGGCCGAACCGAGCCGTCCGAACCGGACGGTCACCGACTTCCCGGTTCTGGTGACCTCCCAGAACTTCGCCGACCCCGCGTCGACCAGTTCCCACCTGCGCACGCCCCGCACCCCCTGCTCGTCCTCATCGATTGCCGCGACCATACGGGAGGGGTACGACAATTCCGGTCGGCCCAGGTCGGCGGCCGTCCGGGACGGGGTCAGCGGCGGTTGCGCGGGTGGTCGCGGGCGGTGCGCTCGTTGCCGTGCTTGTAGGCGCCGGTCCACCGGGCCATCACCAGCTGCGCGTCGCCGGAGGCCACCTCGGCCAGGAACTTGGCCGCGCGACCGCCGCGCAACCGGCCGGCCTCGCGGCCGTGGTGGGTGATCACCACCGTGCCGTCGGAGTGCCGGACGTGGTCGAAACCGCTCGGTGTGGGCATGGCCGGATGCTAGGGCCCGCACCCCGCCGCACGAGAAGGTTTTTCGGGTCCAGGCACGTCCGGTGTGGACCCGACGGGGATCACACGATCAGGGCGTCTTCGGCCCCCCACCCCGATCTCGACCCGACGTTGTCGGTCCCACGGGCCATCCTCAGAACCGCACCCGAAACCCCCGGTGGAAGGGCTCACCCATGGAACCGGTCCGAACCGACACCCTCCGTCGCGCGACCCGCGTGGCCCTCGGTGTCGTCCTCGCCTCCGCCGCGCTGGCCGCCCCGACGGCCTCCGCCGCGCCCGGCAGCACGTCCAGCGACACCACGCAGGCCAACGTGATCGTGGGGTCGGCGATCTCGCTGACCGGCCTGACCGACGACTTCACCCTCCAGGGCCTGCCCGGTGCGACCGTCACCGGACCCGGCGCGGTGACGTTCACCGTGCAGACCAACAACTTCGCGGGCTACGTGGTGACGGTGCAGGCCCGCACCGCGACGCTCAACCCGACGAAACCCGGCAACACCGACACCATCCCGATCGGCAACCTGTCGGTGCGCGAGTCCGGCTCCACCGCGTACCTGCCGCTGAGCAACACCGCGCCGGTCACCGTGCACACCCAGCCGACGAAGTCCGCCGACGCGGGCGACCCGCTGAGCAACGACTACCAGGTCGTCATCCCCTTCGTGAACGAGGACAGGTACACCGCGACGCTCGACTACGTCGCCACCACCCTCTGACCAGACCCCGCCGGAGGGCGCCCCGATGACCAGCACGACCCGACGTGCTGCGCTGGTGGCCGTCTGCGTGCTGCTCGCCACCTGGCCGAGCGCGGCGGCCACCGCGACCACCCCGACCGCCCCGCCGTCCACCCCGACACCCTCCTCGACCTCCGCGCGCCCGACCGCGAACACCTCCTACCAGCCCGTGCCGGCGGAGTTCTCGCTGCTGGTGAGCCCGACCCGGATCACCGCCGGCGCGGACGACGCCGACCACGTCCACGAGATCACCGTGGTCAACCGCGGTCAGGCGGCCGCGACGGTGGTCGTGCAGGAACGCGATTTCACCGGCGGCCGCGACGGGTCGCTGGTGTTCCAGCAGGACGCGCCGTACTCGGCGTCGGGCTGGGTGACGCTGTCGCCGACCGCGTTCACCGTCGGTCCCGGCGCGACCCAGATCGTCACCGCGACGGTCGAGGTGCCCGCCGAGCCGGAGGCGGGCGACCACCAGGTGGCGGTGGTGTTCCTGGTCGAAGCCGGTCGCACGGTGGAGAACGTGCGGATCAACCGGGGTGTGGCGGCGCCGATCTACGTCACGGTGCCCGGCGCGCTGGACGACTCCGCGGTGGTCGAGGGGCTCACCGCGGACGGTTTCGCGCTCGGCGGCCCGGTCGAGGTGTCGGCGGTGGTGCGCAACACGGGCACCGTGCACCGCGACTTCCGCGGCGACGACGCGATCCTGGTCGACACGGCGGGCGAGCGGGCGGTGTTCCCCGACTTCACCGTGTCCCGGGGCTCGACCCGCGACGTCAGCGCGGCCTGGGACCCGCCGCTGTTCTGCGTCTGCCACCCCGGTGTCGCCTTCCGCAACCCCGACGGCACCGTGCAGCGCGCGTCGACCACCGTGGTCGTGGTGCCGCTGCACCTGATCGGCATCGTGCTGGGCGCCGCCCTGCTCGCGTTCCTGCTGTTCCGGCTCGGCCGGGTGAGGTACCGCGCGAAGGTGGCGCGGGAGGCGGCGCGGATGAACCGCGATGCGTAGGGCGCTACCGCTCGCCGTCGTGATCACCCTGCTGGCCGCCGTCACCAGCGTGGTCACGCCCGGCACGGCGCGCGCCGCCGGCACCACCCTGTTCGACAACTCCTTCGCGAACAGCACGGTCAACGGCACCGGCACGGTCACCGTGCCGACCCCGGTCAGCGGCGTGAACGCGGCCTGCCTGACCGCGGTGGGCAACCTGACCACCGGTCCGCTGCTGAGCTGCGTCGGCACGACGGACACCGCGGGCAACGGCAAGCTCCGGTTCACCTCGGCGGTCGCGACCCAGATCGGCGGCGTGTACGGCAAGACGAGCTTCCCGACGTCCAACGGCCTGGACATCAGCTTCAACAGCTACCAGTACGGCGGCAGCGGCGCGGACGGCATCTCGTTCGTGCTCGCGGCGGTCGACCCGGCGAACCCGGCGCCGCCGACCGCGATCGGCCCGCAGGGCGGCTCGCTCGGCTACTCCACCAGTTCCGGCCTGGTCGGCCTCACCAACGGCTACCTCGGCATCGGCCTGGACGTCTACGGCAACTACAGCTCGCCGTCCTTCCAGGGCTCCGGCTGCACGTCCGTGCCGTCCACCATCTCCGCGGCGGTCGCGGGCGCGATCGTGGTGCGCGGTCCGGGCAACGGCACGGTCGGCTACTGCGGCCTGACCACCACCTACTCCGGCACCGCCGCCTCCAAGCTGACCCTGAAGGCGGCGACCAGGGCGGCGTCGGTCGTGCCGGTG
The DNA here is from genome assembly GCF_040642015.1 of Actinosynnema sp. NPDC020468. Taxonomy (NCBI): domain Bacteria; kingdom Bacillati; phylum Actinomycetota; class Actinomycetes; order Pseudonocardiales; family Pseudonocardiaceae; genus Actinosynnema; species Actinosynnema sp. NPDC020468. The sequence continues at coordinate 50,119 of NZ_JBFAEO010000012.1, read as the reverse complement.
CAGGTGCTGATCAACCCGACCACGCTGACCTACACCTCGCCGTCGGGCGTCTCGGTGTCCGGCGGCACGTACAAGGTCGTCGCCACCCCGGTCGGCGGCACGGCCAAGACGCTGTCCGGCACGCTGCCCTCGGTGTCCTCGTCGCTCTACCCGTCGGCGAGCTACCTCAACGCGAGCGGCGTGCCCAAGCAGCTGGCGTTCGGCTTCATCGGCTCCACCGGCGGCGTCACGGACGTGCACGAGATCGGCAACGTCAAGGCGCTCACGTTCAACCCGGTGCCGCAGCTCGCGATCGACACCACCAGCTACGCCCAGGCCACGGTCACCGCGGGCGGTCCGGTCACCTACAAGGTCACGCCGAGCGTGCTGGCGGGCGCGGACGAGACGCAGGCGGTCTCGGTGACCCAGACCGTGCCGACGGGCGTGGCGCCGCAGGGCGCGTACGGCACCGGCTGGGTGTGCGCGACACCGGTCGGCCAGTCGGTCACCTGCACGACCAGCGCGACGTCGTTCGCCAACGGGACCACGCTGCCCGACATCACCGTGGTCGGCATCGCCACGACCACGATCACCGCCGCGACCGTGCAGAGCGGCTCGCCCACGACGGTGTCCAGCGCGGACGGCAACCCGGCCACCGACTCGGCGACCACGGCGGGCACCCTGCCCGCGACGCCGACGGTCACCGCGGTCACCCCGTCGGCCGGCTCCACGGCGGGCGGCGGCGCGGTCACCGTCACCGGCACGAACCTGGGAACCGCCACCGCGATCGAGATCGGCACGACGACCGAGCAGCAGGGCGGTACGCCGGTCACCCTGTTCCCGTGCGTCGGCACGGCCACCACGAACTGCTTCACGATCACCAGCGGCACCACCCTGGTCATCCCGTCGATGCCGGGCCGCTCCAGCGCCGCGCAGGTCACCGTCACGGCCGTCACCCAGGGCCTGGCCGCGTCCGCGCCGTACACCTACGCCTCCGCGCCCGCGACGCCCGCCGCGCCGACCGCGACCGCCGGCATCACCAGCGCGACCGTCACGTGGACCGCGCCCGCCGCCAACGGCAGCCCGATCACCGGCTACACGGTGACCCCGTACCGCGACGGCGTCGCGCAAACCCCGGTGACGTACTCCGGCACGGCGACCAGCCAAACCCTCACCGGGTTGACCGCGGGCGCGACGTACACGTTCACCGTGGCCGCCACGAACGCCTACGGCACCTCGGCCGCCGGCGCGAAGTCGAACGCCGTGGTGCCGTACACGGTGCCGACCGCGCCCACGATCACCGCCGCGTCGGCGGGCGACTCGGCCGCCACGCTCACCTGGTCCGCGCCGAGCAGCAACGGCGGCAGCGCGATCACCGGTTACGTCGTCACGCCTTACGTCAACGGTGTCGCCCAGGCGCCGCAGACGTTCTCCGGCACCACGACCACGCAGACGATCACCGGCTTGACCCCGGGCACCGCCTACACCTTCACGGTCGCCGCGCAGAACGCCGCCGGCACCGGTCCGCCGTCCGCGCAGTCGCCGACCGTCACGCCGAACTTCTCGCCCAGCCTGACCTTCCCGGCCCCGCCGTCGGGTGAGGTGGGCGTCGCCTACAGCACCCAGTTCACCGTCACCGGCGGCACCGCGCCGTTCACCTGGTCGGTCAGCGCCGGCAGCCTGCCGCCCGGGCTCGCGCTGAACCCGGGCACCGGCGTGCTCAGCGGCACCCCGACGACGGCCGGCAGCTACACGTTCACCGTGCAGGTGGTCGACGCGAGCGGGCAGAGCGCGACCAAGCAGGTCACGGTGGTGATCGCGGCCCAGCCGGTGGCCGCGTTCACGCCGCCCGCGGGCGAGGTCGGCGCCGCGTACAGCGCGCAGGCCACGGTCACCGGCGGCACCGCGCCCTACACGTGGGCGGTCACGGCGGGCAGCCTGCCGCCCGGCCTGACCCTGAACACCTCGACCGGCCTGGTCAGCGGCACGCCCACGGCCGCGGGCAGCTACCCGGTGACGCTCCAGGTCACCGACGCCTTCAACCAGACCTCGGGCAAAACCGCCACGATCACCATCGCGGCCAAGCCGGCGTTCGGCACCACGCCGCCGCCGTCCGGGCAGGTCGGCGTCCCGTACTCGACCACGTTCGACGTCACGGGCGGCACCGCGCCGTTCGCCTACGCGGTCACCGCGGGCAGCCTGCCGCCGGGCCTGACGCTCAACCCGGCCACCGGCCAGCTCGTCGGCACCCCGACCGCGGCGGGCACCTACGCGTTCACCGTGCAGGTCACCGACTCGTTCAACCAGACCGCGACGAAGTCGGTGTCGGTCACGGTCAACCCGGGTCCGCTGGTGATCACCAAGTCCGCCACCACCTCCTCGGCCGCGCCCGGCGCCACCGTCGGCTACACGATCACCGTCGCGAACACCGGCGCGGTCGCGTTCCCGGTGCAGCTCAGCGACCCGCTGGCGGGCGTGGTGGACGACGCGACCTACCGCAACGACGCCACCGCGACCACCGGCACGCTCACCTACTCGTCCTCGACGCTGGGCTGGTCGGGCACGGTCGCGGCGGGCGCGACCGCGACGATCACCTACTCCGTCGCGGTCAACAACCCGACCACCGGCAACAAGGTGCTGACCAACACGGTCACGTCGAGCACGCTGGGCACGAACTGCCCGTCGGGCGGCACGGACGCCCGCTGCTCGAGCACGGTGACCGTCCCGGGCCTGACGATCACCAAAACCGCGGACACGGCGACCACCACACCCGGCGGCACGGTCCGGTTCACCATCACCGCCACCAACTCCGGGCAGACCGCGTTCCCCGCCGCGACCATCACCGACAGCCTCGCGGGCGTGCTGGACGACGCGGTCTACGACGGCAACGGCACCGCTTCCTCGGGCGCGGTCCAGGTCACCGGCTCGACGCTGACCTGGACCGGAGCGCTCGCCGTCGGCGCGACCGTCACGATCACCTACACCGCCACGGTGAACGACCCGGACACCGGCGACCGCTCGCTCACCGGCACGGTCGTCTCGCCGACGGCGGGCAGCTCGTGCCCGAGCGGCGGCACGGCGGCCCAGTGCACCGCGACGGTGACCGTGCTGGTGCCCGCGCTGTCGATCACGCACACCGCGAACACCTCCACCACCACGCCGGGCGGCACGGTCGGCTACACGACCACGATCGCCAACACCGGCCAAACCGCCTACCGGGGCATCACGGTCACCACCGCGCTGGCCGGCGCGCTGGACGACGCGACGTACAACAACGACGCCACCGCGACCGGCGGCACGGTCTCCTATGCCGCGCCGAACCTCACCTGGACGGGTGACCTGGCGGCGGGCGCGAGCGTCACGGTCACCGGCTCGGTCACCGTGCGCAACCCCGATCCGGGTGACAAGACGTTGACCACGGTCGCGTCCTCCAGCGCGTCCGGCAGCACCTGTCCGCCGGGCTCGACCAGCGGCGCGTGCACCGCGACGGTCCAGGTCCGGGTGCCGCAGCTGACCATCGCGAAAACCGCCGACGTCGCGACCACCACGCCCGGCTCGGTGGTCAAGTACACGGTCACGGTCACCAACACCGGCCAGACGGCCTACCCCAGCGCGACGGTGAGCGACCCGCTCGCGGGCATCCTGGACGACGCCACCTACCTGGGTGACGCGGCGACCACGTCGGGCACCGTCAGCTACACCAACTCGACCATCACCTGGTTGGGCACGCTCGCGGTCGGCGCGAGCGCGACCGTCACCTACTCGGTGCGGGTGAAGGACCCGGACACCGGCGACCGCTCGCTCACCGGCACGGTCGTGTCGACCAACGCGGGCAGCAGCTGCCCGCAGGGCGGCACCGACAGCCGCTGCACCAGCACGGTCGCGGTCCTGGTGCCGGCGCTGTCGTTCGCGGTCACCGCCGACAAGGCCACCGCGACACCGGGCCAGACGGTCGGCTATACCGCCAAGGTCACCAACACCGGCCAGACCACCTACGGCCCGGTCACCGTCACGCTCGACCCGCGCGGCGTCTACGACGACGCGACGTCGGACAACAACGCCACCGTCAGCACCGGCACCCTGGTCACCAACGCGGACGGCACCCTGACCTGGACGTTGTCGCTCGCGCCCGGCGCGTCGGCCACCACGACCCTGTCCGCGACGGTGAACAACCCGGTCACCGGCGACAAGGCGCTGCGGCTCACCGCGTCCTCGACCGCGCCCGGCAGCACCTGCCCACCGGGCTCGACCGGCTCGTCCTGCGGCACGACGGTGCCGGTCCTGGTGCCCGGCCTGACGATCACCAAGACGGCGAGCGCGTCGGCGGTGACGCCGGGCGACCGGGTCACCTACACGATCGCGGTGGTCAACAACGGCGAAACCACCCAGTCACCCGCGACCTTCACCGACGACCTGTCCACGGTGCTGACCGACGCGGTCTACTCGGCCAACGCGACCGCCACCCGCGGCACGGTGTCCTACAGCGCGCCGGTGCTCTCGTGGAGCGGCACGCTCACGCCCGGACAGACCGCGACCATCAGCTACGACGTGGTGGTCCGCGACCCGGACCCGGGCGACAAGCGGCTGCTCAACACGGTCGTCTCGGGCAGCCCGGGCAGCAACTGCCCACAGGGCGGCACGGACACCCGGTGCACGGCCGCGGTGAGCGTGCAGGTGCCGGGGTTGACCATCAGCACCACCACCGACAAGAGCACCGCCACGCCGGGCGCGGTGATCGTCCGCACCCTCACGATCACCAACTCGGGCGCGACCCCGTACACCGGCGCGACCGTCACCGAGGCGTTCGCGGGTGTGCTGGACGACGCCGACGTGACGGCCGGCCCGACCGCGGACCGCGGCACGGTCACGCTGACCGGCGGCACGCTGAAGTGGACCGGCGACCTGGCGGTGGGCGCGACCGCGACGGTGACCACCTCGGTCACCGTGCACGCCGCCGACACCGGCGACGACCTGGTCACCGGCACGGTCACCTCCACGGCGCGCGGCGCGAACTGCGTGTCCGGCACCGGCGACGCGCGCTGCACCAGCACCGTCCCGGTGGCCAGGCTCGTGCTCCAGCAGTCCTACGCGGACAGCACCACCACGCCGGGCGCGGTGGTCCGGCTGACCGCGACGTTCACCAACACCGGCCAGGTGCCGCAAACCGGCGTGACGGTGACCAGCCCGAGCGCGGGCACGGTGGACGACGCGGTGCCCAACGGCGACGAGACGGCGTCCTCCGGCACGCTCGCGCTGACCTCGACCGCGATCACCTGGACGGGCTCGATCCCGGTCGGCGGCACGGTCACCGTGACCGGCACGCTGACCGTGAAGAACCCGGACACCGGCGACAAGGTGCTCACCGGCACCCTCCAGTCGACCGCGCCGGGGAACAACTGCCCGTCCGGCACCACCGACACCCGCTGCACCGCGAAGACCACCGTGCTGGTGCCCGGGTTGACCGTCACGACGTCCGCGAACGCCACGTCGGTCGCGCCCGGCGGCACGGTCGGCTACACGATCACCATCGCCAACACCGGCCAGACGCCGCAGACGGGCATCACGGTCACCGACGCCCTCGCCGGCCTGCTGGACGACGCGACCTACGACGGCAACGCCACCGCGACGTCGGGCAGCGTGAGCTACACCAGCCCGACGCTCACCTGGACCGGCACGCTCGCGGCGGGCGCGACCGCGACGGTGACCTTCTCCGCCACCGCGAAGTCGCCGCCCACCGGCGACAAGTCGATGATCACCTCGGTGGCGTCGGCCGCGGTCGGCAGCACCTGTCCGCCGGGCGGCGGCGCGTCGATCTGCGGCACGACCACCACGGTGCTCACGCCCGGCTTGACGATCGTGAAAACCGCGAACGTGCCGACCGCGACGCTCGGGTCGGACGTGACGTGGACGATCAAGGTGACCAACTCGGGCCAGACGCCGTACGCGGCGGCCACGTTCGCCGACCCGCTCACCGCGGTGCTGGACGACGCGACGTACAACAACAACGCCACCGCGACGGCCGGCACGGTCGGCTACGCCAACAGCACCGTGTCGTGGACCGGCGCACTGGCGGTCGGGGCGTCCGCGACGATCACCTACACCGGCACCGTGCGCTCGCCGTCCACCGGCGACCGCACCATGACCAACACGGTCACCTCGACGTCGGTCGGGAGCAACTGCGCCTCGGGCAGCGGCGACTCGCGCTGCACGGCCACCGTCTCGGTGCTGAACTCGGTCACGCTGACGTTCGTCAAAACCGCCGACGTCAGCTACACGACCGTCGGCGCCAAGGTGAACTACACGATCACCGCGACGAACTCGGGCGTCCTGCCGGTGCTGCTGGCCAACTACACCGACAACCTCGCGGGCGTGCTGGACGACGCGACGTACAACAACGACGCGGTGGCGAGCATCGGCGTGGTCACCTACACCGCGCAGGGCGTGGTGTGGAACGGCAGCGTCGCGGGCGGCGGCACGGCCACCGTCACCTACTCGGTCACCACCACCGGCGCCGGCGACAAGGTCCTGAACAGCAACGTCAACGCGGGTTCCCTGCTCACCAGCAACAACTGCAACGCGGGCGCGCAGGACGCGCGGTGCTTCTCCAGCATCCCGGTGGCGTCCCTGGTGCTCCAGCAGGCCTACGCGCAGACCTCCACCACGCCCGGGTCCATCGCCACGCTGACCGCGACGTTCACCAACACCGGCAAGTACGCCTACACCGGCATCACGATCTCCAGCCCCACCACCGACACGTTCGACGACGCGGTGCCCTACGGCGAGCAGACCGCGTCGTCCGGCTCGCTGGTGCTGACCTCGACGTCGATCACCTGGACCGGCTCGATCCCGGTCGGCGGCACGGTCACCGTCACCGGCAAGGTGCAGGTGCGCGACCCCGACACCGGGAACCGGCTGCTCAAGGGCACGCTCCAGTCGACCGCGCCGGGCAACAACTGCCCGTCCGGCACCACCGACGCCCGCTGCACGGCGTCGCTGCCCGTCCTGCTGCCCGCGCTGACCATCACCAAGTCCGCCAACGCGACGTTCGTGGTGCCCGGCGGCACGGTCGGCTACACGATCACCATCGCGAACACCGGCGAGACGCCGTACACCGGCGCGACGGTGGTCGACGCGCTGGCGGGCCTGCTGGACGACGCGACCTACGACGCCAACGCGGTCGCGACCCGAGGCGCGGTGTCCTACACGGCGCCGTCGTTGACCTGGACCGGCGACCTGGCGGTGGGCGCCCAGGCCGTGGTGACCTACACGGCGACCGCGCGCCGCCCGGCCACCGGCGACAAGACCATGGTCGACACGGTCGGTTCGACCGACGCCGGGAGCACGTGCCCGCCCGCGTCGGGCAACGCCGCGTGCCGCACCACGGTCGCCGTGCTGACGCCCGCGCTGACGTTCACCTCGTCGGCCGACCAGACCTCGACCGCGCCGGGCAGGCGCGTGGTGTTCACCGTGACGGCGACCAACACCGGGCAGACCGCGTACACCGGGGCGACGTTCCGGGTGCCGCTGGCCGACGTGCTGGACGACGCGGCGCTCGACGGCGCGCCGACCGCGACCGGCGGCACGGTCGCGGTCGCCGGCACGGACCTGACCTGGACGGGGTCGCTCGCGGTCGGCGCGTCGACCACGATCACCTACGCGGTGGTGGTGGCGAACCCGGTGTCCGGCGACTACGACCTGGACCAGGTGGTCGTGTCGGCCGAGCAGGGCAGCACCTGTCCGGCGGGCGGCACGGACCCGCGCTGCGCGGTGACGGTGCCGATCGCCGGGATCCGGATCACCAACACGGCGGGCGTGACGACCGCCAAGCCGACCGACGTGGTGCCCTACACGGTGGTGATCGAGAACGTCGGCAAGGTGGCGCTGAACGGGGTCACGGCGGACGCGCTGTTCGCCGGCGCGCTGGACGACGCGACGTACAACGGCGACGCCACCACCACGATCGGCAGCCTGGTGATCGTGCCGGCGGAAGCCCGGATCAGCTTCACCGGCGACCTGGCGGTCGGCGCCCGCGCGGTGATCACCGGCTCGGTGACGGTGGACAACCCGCCGCGCGGCGACAAGGTGCTGACCACGGTGGTGACGTCGTCGGTCGCGGGCGGCAACTGCCCGGTCGGCGGCACGAACCCGGTGTGCCGCACCAGCGTCCGCGTGCTCACGCCGGGGTTGACCGTCACCAAGACCGCCGACCGGACGGCCGCCGCGCCGGGCGCTCTCGTCGGGTACACGGTCACCATCGCGAACACCGGCGAGACGGCGTACCAGGGCGCGGTGGTGCGGGACTCGCTGGAGGGCGTGCTGAACGACGCCGAGTACGTCGGCGGCACGACGACCTCGGGCGCGGTGAACTACGCGGCGCCGGTGCTGACCTGGACCGGAGACCTCGGCCTCGGGCAGCGGGCCGTGGTGTCCTACCAGGTCCGGGTGCGCGATCCCGACTACGGCAACCACCAGATGGTCAACGAGGTGTCCTCCGCCGAGCTGGGCAGCAGCTGTCCGCCGGCCGCGCCGTGCACGGCGACGGTGGACGTGCTGGTACCCGCGCTGGCCGTCGCCGTCACCGCGGACACCACGACCACCACGCCGGGCTCGACGGTCGGCTACACGGTGACCATCCGGAACACCGGGCAAACCCCGTACACCGCGGCGACGGTCACCACGAGCCTGGCCGGGGTGGTGGACGACGCGGCGTACCCCGGCGGCGCGACCGCGACGGCGGGCGCGGTGGCCTACAGTGGCACGAACCTGACCTGGACCGGCGACCTCGCGGTCGGCGCGCAGGCCGTGGTGACCTACCGGGTGGTGGTGTCCGATCCGGACGCCGGCGACCGGTCGCTGGTCACGTCGGTGTCGTCGGCCGCGACCGGGAGCACGTGCGGCGTGGGGTCGCCGTGCGTCAACACGGTGCGGGTGCTGATCCCCGGGTTGCGGGTGACGACGTCGGCCGACCCGACGACCACGACGCCGGGCAGCCGGGTCTCCTTCACCACGACCGTCACCAACACCGGGCAAACCCCGTACACCGGTGTCACGGTGACGACGGACCTGGCCGCGGCGCTGGACGACGCGACGTTCGACGGTCGGGTCACCGCGTCCTCGGGCACCGCGACCTACGCCGCGCCCGCCGTGTCGTGGGTCGGCGACGTGGCGGTGGGCGCGACGGTGACGATCACCTGGTCGGTGGTGGTGTCCGATCCGGACAACGGCGACCGCAGGCTGGTCGCGACGTCGGCGTCCTCGGCGCCGGGCAGCACGTGCCGTCCGGGTGGGACGGACCCGTCGTGCTCGGTGACCGTGGTGGTGCTGGTGCCGGCGCTGTCGATCGCGAAGACCACGAGCACGCCCACGACCACGCCGGGCTCGGTCGTCGGGTACCGGATCGTGGTGACGAACACGGGGCAGACGACGTACTCGGCGGCGACGGTCACCGACTCGCTGACCGGACTGCTCGGCGAGGCCGCGTACCGGGGCGACGCGGCGGTGGTCGGCGGCGGCGTGGTCGGGTACGCGGACTCGACGGTCACCTGGACCGGCTCGCTGCCGCAGGGCGCGGCGGCGGTGATCACCTACTCGGTGCTGGTGAACAGCCCGGCGACGGGCGACCGGCAGTTGACCAACGGCGTGGTGTCCGACGACCCGGGCAGCACCTGCCCGTCCGGCGGCACGGCGGCCGCGTGCTCGACGCTCGTGCCGGTGCTGATCCCGGGGTTGACGCTGGCGAAGTCCGCGGACACCACGACGGCGGTGGCCGGGCAGGCGGTCCGGTACACGGTCGTGGTGACGAACTCGGGGCAGACGCCGTACGCGCCGGCCCGGTTCACCGACTCGCTGGCGGGCGTGCTGGACGACGCGGTCTACAACAACGACGCGACGGCCACGGTCGGCCAGGTCGAGGTGGTCGGGGGCGTGCTGTCGTGGACCGGTCCGCTGGCCAAGGGCGACACCGCGACCGTCACCTACTCGGTGACCACCCGCTTCCCGGCGACCGGCGACCGGGTGCTGGCGAACTCGGTGTCCTCCACCTCGCCCGGCGCGGACTGCGGGGACGGGTCGCGCTGCCGCACCTCGGTGCCGGTCCTGGTGCCCCGGCTGGAGATCACCAAAACCGCGGACCGCGCCCAGGTGGTGGCGGGCGGGACGCTGGCGTACACGATCACCGCGGTCAACACCGGCGAGGCCGCGCTGCCGGCCGCGACGCTGACCGACTCGCTCGCGGGCGTGCTGGACGACGCGTCCTACCGCGGCGACGTGACGGCGTCCTCGGGCTCGGTGTCCTATTCGGACGGTGTGGTGTCCTGGACCGGGCCGCTGGCAAGGGGTTCCTGGGTGGTGATCGGCTACTCGGTGGCCGTGCCGGTGTCCGCGACGGGTGACGGGGTGCTCGTCAACCGGGTCACGTCGACCACGACCGGCAACACGTGCCCGTGCTCGACGTCCACGCCGATCGCCGCGCGCACGATCGCGCTGACCGGGCTCGCGCAGTCGTTCACCCTGTCCGGCCTGCCGAACTCGGCGGTGAGCGCGGACGGGATCGTGACGATGACCGTGACCACGAACAGCACCACGGGTTACGTGGTGACGGTGCGCGCGACGGGGCCGGCGCTGAACGCGGTGACGCCGGGCAACGGCGCGTCGATCCCGGTGGAGCGGCTGGCGGTGCGGGAGAGCGGAACGACCGCGTTCCAACCGCTGTCGGTGACCGATCCGCGGCTCGTGCACCGGCAGAACGCGCCGTCGTCACCCGGTGGTGACGCGGTGAGCAACGACTACCGGGTGGACATCCCCCTCGTCCCCTCGGACACCTACACCACGACGTTGGAGTACATCGCCAGTGCGCAGTGAGAACCGGAGGACCAGGATGCTCGTCGTTCGCACGCTGGGCGTGGCGGCCGTGGTGATCGCGCTCGCCGCGCCCGCCGCGTGGGCGGACCAGTCGGGCGACCAGCCGCAGTTGAGCATCGGCGTGGACGACGGCCGCACGTCTGCCGCGCCCGGCGACACGCTCACCTACGCGGTGACGCTGCGCAACCTCGGCGCGGAGGAGGTGGCGGACCTCAAGGTGGTGCTCACCCTGCCGACCGGGTTGGCCTACGAGTCGGCCGACCACGACGGCGCCGAGGGCAAGGGCGAGGTGGGGTGGACCGTGACGCTGCCGGCGGCGGGGGAGGCGGAGTTCCACGTGACGGCGTCGGTCACCGAGACGCCGCGCGACCAGCTCAGGCTGGCCGCGACGGCGTGCGCGCGGGTGGGTGACGACGACCCGCCGCTGGTGTGCGCGTCGCACTCGGACGAGCTGCCGGCGGGCGCGGCGGCGGAGGCCCGGCGCACCACGGCGTCGACGTCGTGGGCGTACCGCCTGCGCTGGTACCTGATCGGCGGCGGCCTCGCGGTGCTGGCCCTGGCCGCGTTCCTGTTGGGGCGCAAGCGGAAAGCGGCGCGGGACGCGGCGTGGCGGGCGATGATGGAGCAGCGCGAGACCCAGCGCGTCTGAGCCGTCGGCTCGGGAGGTGGCCACCCGCCGTCGTTCACCGGCGGCGGGTGTATTCGTTGTCCGGTGTTACCGGAAATGGCCTTGTGGTGGCCGGTCGGGCACAAAAGCCGGCGAGTGATGGGCCGTCCGGGTGAGGTATCCCCGACCCCGACCGAGTGAATTTCACCGAGCGTGATCATCTGCCCGGGGAAATCGGTCGTGCTGAGGCGGTCGGGGCACTGCGGATCGGATCCCTTGACCGGATCATCGGGAGCCGATTAACTCGTACTTGCCGGACGGGGGTGTGGAAAATCCGGTAGCGCCGGGGGGCGAAGATATTCGGTCGAACTCTCCGGTCCGTGCCTGTGCGGACCGGTCCGAGGGCTGTCCCGATTCGGTTCCGGCCGACGTCGGGCGGGTTCTTCGTGGTATTCCCCGACAATGCCGCACCCGTTGTTCGGCGTGCCCGTCGATCGAACTCTTCGACGCTGTTCCGATCCTCGAAGGAGAAATCTGATGCGTGCTCTACGTGCGGCCGCGGTTCTCGGCATGGCCACGCTGGGCCTGGTGTTCACCGGTGTGTCGGCGATCGCGTCCCCGGCCGCGCAGGTCGGCGAGGTGGCGGGAAGCGCGACGAACGCCCTGCTCCCCAACCCCTGCGGCTTCTGGGAGGACCACACCACCGCGTACTACACGCACTGCGGCACCAACTGTATCTGGATCATCGTGGACTACTCCTCCGGCCCGAACGAGTACAAGAAGATCTTCGGCAACGGCACCGTCGACATCGGCGGCGCGGCGGCGGTCGACAACGCCTGGTACTCGCACGTCTGCTGACCGGATCGCGCCGCGAATGGCGCGATAATCGCCCGGGAATAACCAACCGCCGGTCGGGTCCGACCTCTCGGTGAATTCGGCGCGCCCGACGCCGGTAATTTCCGTGCCGCCGACCGCCACTCGTCGCGAATGTGGACGGGTGGCGGTCGGATCGCCGCCTCCGGCGAGGTGCGCGGGGGCGAACCCGAAGCCTTCGGCGAGGTCGATACGATAGGCCCCAACAACCAAATGGGGGAGTCGATTACTCGTGCGTCGGCGTGTTGACCTGAGGCATGGCTTATTCCTGTGCTGCCTGGTGGTGATGGGCGTGATGGCGGCCGTCGTGGTGGCGGGGTCCGGTGACGGGCTGATCGACCTGCGGGTGTACCTGGTCGGTGGCGAGGCGTGGTTGCGGGGGGTTCGGCTGTACGCCGAGGGGTTCCCCCGGCCGCTCGAGGGGCCGGCGTTGCCGTTCACCTACCCGCCGTTGGCCGCGGTGCTGTTCAGCGGGTTGGCCGTGCTGCCGTGGTCGGTGGCCGTGCTGCTGTGGACGGGCTCGGGGTTGTTCCTGCTCACCGCGGTCTGCCTGGTCGGCGCGCGGCAGGTGTGCGGGCCCGGCGTGCGGGCGGTGGTGGTCGGGACGGGGCTGGCCTGCGGGGCGCTGCTGCTGGAGCCGGTGCGGAGCACGCTGTCCTTCGGGCAGATCAACCTGCTGCTGCTGGGAGTGGTGGCGCTCGACTGCCTGTCGCCGCGGCCGCGGTGGCCGCGGGGGCTGCTGATCGGGTTCGCCGCGGCGATCAAGTTGACGCCCCTGGTGTTCGTGCTGTTCTTCCTGCCGCGCAAGCAGGTCAAGCCGGTCCTCACCGCGCTCGCCTCGTTCGCCGGGTTCGGGCTGGTCGGCTTCGTCGCGGCGCCGACGGACACCCTCCAGTACTGGTTCGAGTCGTTGCTGGACCCCGGCCGCGTCGGCGGGCTCGCCTACGTGTCCAACCAGTCGCTGCGCGGTTTCCTGAGCCGGCTGTCGTTGCCGGAGGCGGTGGGGTCGGCGCTCTGGGCGGTGCTCGCCCTCGGCGTCGTCGTGCTGGTGTGGTCGGCCGTGCGGCGGGCGGGGGAGAACCGGGTGGCGGCACTGCTCGCGGTCGCGGTCGGCGGGTTGTTGATCTCGCCGGTGTCCTGGTCGCACCACTGGGTGTGGGTCGTGCCCGGGTTGCTGCTCGGGATCGGGCGGCACCGGTGGTGGGCCGCGGGGGCGGCGGTGCTGTTCGCGGTGGCGCCGCTGTGGTGGATGCCCAGCTCGTCGGACGCGGAGCTGTCCTGGAGCTGGTGGCAGCACGTGGTCGGCAACTCCTACGGGCTGGCCGGGGTGGTGCTGCTGGTGGCGCTCGCCCTGCGGCGCGTCGACCCCGTCGTGCCCGTGGAACCCGCCGCGCCCGTCGTCCCGGATCGGCCCGCCGTCGCCGATGTCGGCGCGGTGGAGTGACTGGCCAATCACTCATTCTTGACATCGCGTGTTCGCGGGGTGTTGACTCGGCCTGGAAAGAGTGATTGACCAACCACTCACTAGGAGTCGAGATGTCCGCCGAACAGCTGCTCGAAGTGGTCCTGCCCGGTGTGGTCGAGCCGGAGGGGCTCCAGGTGCGGCGACGCGAGGTCGGGCGGCCGGGCGCGGGGCAGGCGCTCGTGCGGGTCGAGGCCAGCGGGGTGTCGTTCGCCGAGCAGCAGATGCGGCGCGGCAAGTACTACGACCAGCCCGCGTTCCCGTTCGTGCCCGGCTACGACCTCGTCGGCACGGTGGTCGAGGTCGGCGCCGGTGTCGACGCGCGCCTGGTCGGCGGGCGGTTCGCGGCACTGACCAAGGTCGGCGGCTGGGCCAGCCACGTGCTGCTGGACGCGGCGGACCTGGTCGAGGTGCCCGACGGGGTCGACCCGGCCGAGGCTGAGACGTTCGTGGTCAACGGGCTGACCGCGTGGCGGATGCTGCACGGCGTCGCGCGCGTCCGGTCCGGGCAGACGGTCCTGGTGCACGGCGCCAACGGCGGTGTCGGGTCCACGCTGGTGCAGTTGGCCGTGCTGGCGGGCGCCCGGGTGATCGGCACCGCCTCGCCGCGCCACCACGACGCGGTGCGCGCGCTGGGCGCGATCCCGGTCGACTACCGCGACGACGTGCGGGCCCGGGTCCGGGCACTCGCGCCGGACGGCGTCGACGCGGTGTTCGACCACGTGGGCGGCCCCGGGCTGGTCGACTCCTACCGGCTGCTCGCCCGCCGCGGCACGCTCGTCTCCTACGGCACCGCGTCCACCCGCGACGAGGCGGGCTCGTCCCGGCTGCCGGTGCTCAAGCTGTTCCTCCGGCTGCTGTGGTGGAACGCGCGACCGGACGGCCACCGGGCCGGGTTCTTCAACATCTGGGCCGGTCGGCGCGACGCGGACAGGTTCCGCGCCGGGCTGCGCCGCGACCTCGGCGAGGTGTTCGGCCTGCTCGCGCGGGGCGAACTGCGGGCGCAGGTCGCGGCACGGGTGCCGCTGGAGCGGGTTGCCGAAGCGGTCGCGCTGGCCGAGTCCGGGACCGTGGCGGGCAAGGTCGTGCTCGTGCCGTGAGCGGCGCCGACAACCCGTACGTCGCATTGCCGTCGTCCGGTCGGCCCCGTTGAATCGGGCCGGACACCGCCGCGCCGAACGCCGCCGCGCCGAACCCCGCGCGCCGAACCCCGGGAGCCACCCATGACCGAGCTGACGCTGGACCCCGCCACCACCGCCGTGGTGCTCATCGAGTACCAGAACGACTTCACCTCCGAGGGCGGCGTGCTGCACGGCGCGGTCAGCGGCGTCATGGAGCGCACCGGGATGCTGGCTCGGACGGTGGAGCTGGTCGCGGCCGCGCGGGCGGCGGGCGTGACGGTCATGCACGCGCCCATCACCTTCGCCGAGGGCTACAACGAGATCTCCGCCCACCCGTACGGGATCCTCAAGGGCGTCGTGGACGGCAAGGCGTTCGTGAAGGGCAGCTGGGGCGCGGCCATCGTGGACGACCTCGCGCCCGGTCCGGGCGACATCGTGGTCGAGGGCAAGCGCGGCCTGGACACGTTCGCCAGCACGAACCTGGACTTCATCCTCCGCAGCAAGGGCATCACCACGATCGTGCTCGGCGGCTTCCTGACCAACTGCTGCGTCGAGTCGACCATGCGCACCGGCTACGAGAACGGCTACCGGGTCGTCACGCTGACCGACTGCGTCGCCGGCACGTCGGACGAGGAGCACGACAACGCGATCAAGTACGACTACCCCATGTTCTCGGTGCCGGTCACCGCGGAGCAGGTGATCTCCGCGCTGATCCGGTGACGGGCGGTTTGAGCCGGGCCGGCGGCGGGCACCTCGAGACCAGGGGTGCCACGTTCCGCCGGGGAGGTCGAGGCCGGCGCGGGACGTGCGGATAGGGTCGGGTCGCGGGGTGGCCCGGCCGTCGGGCGGACATCCCACTACCCGACGCGCGCGCGACCACCTGATCGTTTGTCGTGCGGCGGTCCCGACCGTGTGATCTCCTGGGAGGACGGCGACGTTGAGCCACCAGCGCGCCCACTTCCACCCGCGAGGATGAGTCACCCAGGATGGCACTGATGACGTCAACAGGACGCACCGGAGGGTTGGACACGACCACTCGTCGGATCGCCGACGACCTGGTCGTGCTGACGGTGCGCGGCGAGATCGACATCGCCACGGCCGAGGGCCTGCGCACGCCGCTCGTGGCGTTGGCGGGTGAGTCGCCCTGCGGTGGCGTGGTCGTGGCGGACCTCGGCGAGGTCGGGTTCTTCTCGTCGGCGGGCATCGAGGCGCTGCTGGTCGCGCACGAGAAGCTCAGCCACAGCGACGGCCTGCTGCGCGTGGTGACGGCGCCCGTCGTCCGGCGCGCGCTGGTCGCGGTGGGCCTGCACCGGGCGCTGGAACTGCACGACTCGTTGGACACGGCGCTCGCGACGCGGGGGAGCGGTTGATCGGATGCTCCTCGAACCGCCGAACGCCGGAGACACCGCCGACGGTGACGTCCTCGCCCTGGAGGTAGACGGCGCCGACCTCGCGCGCATGCGCCGCCGGGTCGCCGAACAGCTGAGCGACCTCGACCCGGAGTTCGTGCAGGACGTCGAGCTCGTGTGCACCGAGCTGGCCGCGAACGCGTGCGACCACGCCGAGGGCCCGCACCTGCTGGTGCTGCGCCGGCACGTCGCCGAGGTGCGCGTCGAGGTGAGCGACGGCAGCCCGGACCGGTCGCCGCAGGTCGGCGCGTCCACGCTCGGGCCGCACCGGGGTCACGGCATGCGGATGGTCGAGTCGTTGAGCAGCTCGTGGGGCATCCGGGTGGCCGACGACACCAAGACGGTGTGGGCCGAGTTGCCGATCGCCTAGCACACTGGGCTGGTGGTGACCGGACGCAAGCGCGGCGAGCTGCGCATCTACCTGGGCGCGGCGCCCGGTGTCGGCAAGACGTTCGCGATGCTGGGCGAGGCGCATCGGCGGGTCGAGCGCGGCGCGGACGTGGTGGTCGGGCTGGTCGAGACGCACGGTCGGGCCCGGACCGCGGCCCTGCTCGACGGCCTGGAGCAGCTGCCGCAGCGCGAGACGTGGCACCGGGGCGTGCGACTGGCCGAGCTGGACGTGGACGCGGTGCTCGCGCGCTCGCCCGAGGTCGTCGTGGTGGACGAGCTGGCGCACACCAACGCGCCCGGCTCGCACAACCTCAAGCGGTGGCAGGACGTGGAGCAGCTGCTCGACGCGGGCGTGAACGTGCTGTCCACGGTGAACGTGCAGCACCTGGAGTCGTTGAACGACGTGGTGGAGCGCATCACCGGCGTGCCGCAGCGCGAGACCGTGCCGGACGAGGTGGTGCGGCGCGCCGAACAGGTCGAGCTGGTCGACCTGACGCCGGAGGCGCTGCGCCGCCGGCTCGCGCACGGCAACGTCTACGCGGCGGACAAGGTGGACGCGGCGCTCGCGAACTACTTCCGGGTGGGCAACCTGACCGCGTTGCGCGAACTGGCGCTGCTGTGGGTGGCCGACCAGGTCGACGTGGCGTTGCAGCGCTACCGCAGCGAGCAGCACATCACCGAGACGTGGGAGGCGCGGGAGCGCGTCGTCGTGGCGATCACCGGCGGTCCGGAGAGCGACACGCTCATCCGGCGGGCGCGGCGGATCGCGGTGCGGGCGGGCGCGGAGCTGCTCGTGGTGCACGTGTTGCGCGGCGACGGGCTGGTCGGCGTGCCGCTGCAACGGGTGGCCGGGTTCCGGCGGGTGGCCGAGGACCTGGGCGCGACGTTCCACAACGTGGTGGGCGACGACGTGCCGTCCGCGCTGCTCGAGTTCGCGCGCGGGGTGAACGCGACCCAGCTGGTGCTGGGCACGTCGCGGCGGTCGCGGTGGGCGCGGGTGTTCGACGAGGGGATCGGCTCGGCCGTGGTCGGTCGGTCCGGGTCCATCGACGTGCACATGGTGACGCACGACGAGGCTCGGCGCGGGGTGCGGTGGGGCACCGGCTCGCCGTCGCTGCGCGGTCGGCGCCGACTGGTGGGCTGGCTGCTGTCGGTCGCGGCGCCGTTGCTGGTGACCGGGATCGGGACGTTGTGGCGCGACGACCTGTCCTCCGCCACCGACCTGATGGGGTTCTTCCTGGCGATCGTGGTGGTCGCGCTGGTCGGCGGGCTGGGTCCGGCGCTGGTGGCCGCGTTCTTCGGCGCGGGCCTGCTGAACTACTACTTCACCGAGCCGCTCTACAGCCTGACCGTCGCGGAGCCGGAGAACCTGGTGACGCTGGTGGTGATGGTGGTCGTCGCGGTGCTCGTGGCGCTGGTGGTCGACCGGGCGGCGCGGTTGGGCGAGCAGGGCGCGCGGGCGCGCACCGAGGCGGCGTTGCTGGCGTCGTACTCGCGGACCGTGCTGGCGGCGGCGCACCCGTTGGCCCGGCTGCTGGAGAAGGTGCGGGAGAACTTCGGGCTGGAGTCGGTCGCTTTGCTCGAGCGGTTGGACGGCGCGTGGACGCGGGTGGCGTGCGTGGGCGCGCGGCCGTGCTCGGAGCCCGACGAGGCCGACGTGGACGTGCCGGTGACGGCGAACGTGCACCTGGCGCTGCGCGGTCGGACGTTGCCGGCGGCGGACCAGCGGGTGCTGGAGGCGGCGGCAGGTCAGGCGGTGCTGGCGTTGCGGCAGCAGCGGATGGCGGCGGAGGCGGCCGACGCGCGGCGGCAGGCGGAGACGACGTCGTTGCGCACGGCGCTGTTGTCGGCCGTGGGGCACGACCTGCGCACGCCGTTGACGTCGATCAAGGCGTCGGTGGGCGCGTTGCGCAGTCCGGAGTTGACGCTGTCCCCGCAGGACGTCGCGGAACTGCTGGAGACGGTGGAGGTGTCGGCGGACCGGCTGACCGCGTTGGTGGACAACCTGTTGGACTCGTCGCGGTTGGCGACCGGCGCGGTGACCCCGTTGCTGCGCCCGGTGACCTACGACGAGGTGGTGGCCCGCGCGCTGACCGGTCTCGACCGGGCGGACGAGGTCCTCGTGGAGGTGTCCGAGTCGTTGCCGCCGGTGCTGGCCGACGTGGGCCTGCTGGAACGCGTGGTGGCGAACGTGATCGACAACGGCCTGCGCCACGGCCGAACCCGGGTGGCGGTCCGGGCCAGCGCCCACGGCGCCCGCGTGGAACTCCGCGTGGTCGACCACGGCCCGGGCCTGCCCCGTGACACCGCCTCCACCGCCTTCGCCCCGTTCCAACGGCTGGGCGACCGCGACGCGACCCCGGGCATCGGCCTGGGCCTGAACGTGGCCAAGGGTTTCGTGGAGGCGATGGACGGCGTGATCACAGCCGAGGACACCCCCGGTGGCGGCCTCACGGTGGTGGTGTCGCTGCCGTGCGCGGGTGAAGACGCGTGACGTCCTCCCCGTGGGGCTGCCCGTCACGCAGATCGATCTTCGTCCACGGGGCACCACCTCGGTGCCGGGGCCGAACGACGGCGGCAGGTTGTTGCTTGTGGTGAAACGAAATCGGCGCTTGAGCGCGAGTTCGGCGGCCACCACGTCGGCGTGCCCGGCCTCCAGCACTGGACGGGCGTGGCGCCGTAGCGGGACGTGCGCCCTGACCCGGGCGGCGTCACCGTGCCCGAACTCGAGCAGGTTCTGGTGCCGCACCAGGTAGAGCAGGTGCGTCCGGTCCGCTTTGGCCCGGTGCGCGCGTGACGCGGCTTCCGGCGGGCAGACCTCGCACTCGGTGCGCCCACGGGTCATCAGCCGGCCCGTGCCGCACACCTCGTGCCGTGCGACTTGATCAGCGGAATTGCCTTGCCCTCGCCGAGAACCTCCGGTTCCACCGACGACCGCTCGTCCGGACACAGGTGGCACCGAGTCTTCCAACCCTTGGCACACAAACGTTCCGCACCACATCGCGCGCACCGCAGGATGTGCGTGTTCCCGAACTCCGCCACCACTTCCATTCGCCGGCCGACGAGTTCGGCACCCGGCCCGCAGTGGTTGTGCCAGGCGATCGCCGTCGGCCGCAGGACAGGTTCCGGACAGTTCGCGCACACCTGCACATCCGCCCCCATCGGGCCACCATGTCGCACCTCTCGCGGCCCGCGATCGTGAGACCATGCCGGGTCGGGAGAGAGGGGACCACGAGTGGAACCTGTGCCGGGCAACCAGATCGGCGGCGACGTCGAGGGGATCAGCGTCCAGGCCGGGTACATCGGTGGCGGTGTGCATTTCCACTCGACGGGGAAACCTGTCGTGGTGCCGGCCCCGCGCCCGGCTTCTCTCGGGTGGTCCGATCTCCCGGAGCTGCCGGACGGCGTGCGGTCGTTGATGGCGGCGCAGGTGCACCTCGCGCAGGACTCGACGTACAAGCTGCGCGGGGCTCGGCGGCCGCAGTTGGACACGGTGTACGTGCGGCAGGAGTTGGGCACCGCGGTCGAGCGACCGGAGCACGAGTCGTGGCCGGTGTTGGACAAGCACGACCACCTGGTGAACCTGCCCGCGGCGCCGGCGATCCGGGTGTCCGTGCGACCGCCGTCGCGGACCGTGCGGGACGTGCTGGACCAGGACGAGCACCTGCTGGTGACCGGCGGCCCGGGGCAGGGCAAGTCGACGCTCTCGCTGCGGCTGGCCGCGGACGTCGTCGGGCGGTGGGAGGATCCGGACGCGGACACCCCGTTGGCCGAGTGCGTGGTGCCGTTGCGGCTCACCGCGAGCACGTTGGCGGCCCGGTTGGGCGTGCCGTTCCCGCGGGCGTTGGCGGACAGCGCGAGCACGGAGTACGGCGCGCTGCTGGGCCCGCCGATCGACGCGGCGGTGTTCGGTGACCGGGTGGCAGGCTGTCGGTGGTTGCTGCTGGTGGACGGGCTGGACGAGATCGTCGACACCCAGGAGCGCGACACCCTGGTGCGGGTGTTGGCGCGGTGGGCGGGCCACACCTACCGGGTCGTGCTGACCACTCGGCCGATCGAGGGCACCGCGCTCGCCCCGTTGCACCACGCGAACCGGTACGAGCTCCAGCCGTTCGACGAGGAGGCACTGGAGCGCTTCGCGCGCAACTGGTTCCCGGAGGCCGACGCGGAGCGCTTCCTGCACCAGGTCCGGGACGCGCACCTGAAGGAACTCGTCCAGGTGCCACTGCTGGCCACCATCGCGGCGATCGTGTTCGAGCAGCACACCGACCGGCCGCTGCCGGACAACCAGTACGAGCTGTACGAGGCCTACCTGACGTTCTTGTGCGCGGATCGCCCGGCAGGTCGGTTCGAGGCGCGCCGCACCGCTCTGCTGGAACACCTCGGCCGCACCCGGCTGGAGTCGGACACCCCGTTGACGGAGGCGGCGCAGGCGTGGGTCGACACGCCGGACCGGGTCGAGCTGATGGCGTTCCTGGTGTCGGTGGGGCTGTTCACGATCAGGAACGACGACGTGTCGTTCCTGCACCACAGCTTCGCCGAACACCTGGCGGCGACGGCCAGGGCCCGCGAGCTGCCGGAGGTGTTCGACCCGGCGCACGACCTGGTGGACCACCTCCTGCACGTGGCGAGGTCCTGGGAGCCCGGGCGACACGCCCGTGCGGTGCTGCTGCACTACACCCGGCTCCGACCGGACCAGGCCGACGCGTTGATCGACCACCTGCACGCGCAGGGAGCGGATCAGCACGTGCTGGCGGCGCGGCTGTTGGCCAACCACGCCCCCGTGAGCGCCGAGGTGCTGACCGCGTTCCTGGTCACCGCCCGGTCGTGGGCGATGGTGTCGGGTTATCCGGGCACCACGGTTCTCGGGAGGGTCAGCCGGGCCGGGTACCACCGGGGACTGGTCGCGTGGCTGGCGGACCTGATGCGGGACGAGGCCGCGCCGTGGTCGTCCCGGGCGTCGGCGGCCACCGCGTTGGCCAACCGGTTGCGCGGCGCGCACACGGCGGAGGCGTTGGCGTTCCTGCGCGAGGTCGTGGACGACGCCGGTGTGCCCGTGCGCAACCGACTGGTCGCCGCGGAAGCCTTGGCGCAGAGCGGACCTGACGAGCGGGCGGTGTCCGAGCGGGGGTTGCGAGCGGTGCTCGCGGACCCGTCGAGCAGCGGCGCGAGCCTGCGCACGGCCGCGGTCGTCCTGTCCGCGTTCGGCCGCGAGGCCAAGGCGATGGCGGCGCAAGCGTTGTCGGTGGCTCTGGACAGCGGGGAACTGCCCACCACGGACGTGGTGCAGGTGGCCACCGGCCTGGTGGAGGTCGGGGCGGAGTTCGCCGAGCACGGTGCGGAGGTGTTCCGCGCCGTGCTGCGCGATCCGGTGTTGAGCCTGACCGGGCGTTCCGCGGCGGCCAAGGCCTTGGCGTCGTTGGGGGCTACTCGACCCGATGAGGCCGCTGACGCGTTGTTCTCCTTGAGCCGGGATCTGCGCCTGTCTCATTCCGACCGGGTTCGGGTGGCGTCCGCGGTGGCCGACCTCGGCCCGCGCTTCCAGGAAGCGGCGGGCACGCGACTGGTGTCCCTGCTGACCGAACCGGGCGTCAGCCCCTCGGAGCGGGTGTACTGCGCCGACGACCTCGCGAGATTGGGTGGAGAGTGGAAGCGGGAGGGCATCCCGATTCTGCGGGACGCGCTCCTGGACCCCGGCACGACCGCGTCCGACGTGTTGTGGGCGTCGGTGTGGCTGGCCAAGCACGGACCGGACTTCCGTCAGGAGTGCGGTCGTGCGCTGCGCGGGTTGCTCGTGGACCCGTTGATCGCTCCTGCTCGCCGCACCCGGGTGCTGAGCGCCTTGATCGACCTCGGTGAGCCCTTCCGCTCGCCGGCGTTGGACATGATGCTGACGGAATTCTCCGATCCGGGTACGGATCACCGGAGGGTGCCGCACTTGGCGGGGCAGTTGGTGAACTGCGGACCCGGCTTCCACGCGATGGCGGTGGAGCGCTTGGTCGTGGTGGCGCGGCACCACCCGGATCCGCGCTTGGTCGTGGAGGCGTGGCAAGAGTTGGTGCGCCTGCGGGAGGATCTGCGTGACGAGGCGTGTGCGGTGTTCCTCGACCTGGTGCGCGGGGATGATTCGGGTGTCGGGATTTCCCACCGGGTCGCCATCGCCTGGGGCACGGCGCATGATCACGACGCGGTGGCGGGATCCATGTTCGAAGTCCTGGACGATGCGGCGCGCACGGCGACGGTTCGGCTGTCGGCCGCGCTGGGGCTTCTGCATCTGGGCAGGGGATACGAGCACCGCGTTTGCGACGCGCTCGTCGAGATGTGCGCTGACCGCCACGGGCAGTTGGTCGACCTGGGTCGACTCGCGAATTGCCTCACCGATGCCGGCATCGCGTTCCGCGATCGGCTGGTGTCCGCACTTCGATCCGTGATCGCCGATCGGCGATCACCGTCCGCGCGGGTGTGGCAGGCGGTCCGGGCGCTGGACGAGTTGGGAGTGGGCGGGGATCCGGACGTGGTCCGCGCGTTGAAAGGCCTCCTCGCGGACAGGTCGATCGAGGCCGGGCGCAACGACGACGCCGCGGTGCTGCTCGCGCGCTGGTCTCCGGAGGACCTGGAGGTCGCGGTGGCGTTCGTGACCGATGTCCGCTGGTCGATGCGGGACGACTCGTGGAGGGTGGCCTGTCGGACGATCGCCCGGCTGGGAGGTGACGTGACCCGGCGGTTGCGCGCGATCCACGGTGATCCCGACAGCGGGTGCTACCAGAGGGTGCTGGCCGCACAGGTGCTCGCGGACCTGGGGGAGGTCGGGATGTCGTCCTGGCTGCGCAGCGAAGCGCGGAACGAGTGCTCGCCCTACTTGGACCGCTCCGGCATGTACGGGTACCTGGTCGAGGCGGATCCGGCGATGCGGTCGGAGGCGGTGACCTTCGAGTCGCGCGTGGTGAACGACGACGACGAGGAGATCGCCACCCGCTGCATGGCGGCCAGCCGACTGGCGGGGTTGGACCGGACGCAGGCCGGGACAGCGGTTGCCGCACTTCGACGGTTCGCCTCGGGGATGACGTTCACCGCGTCCGAGAAGGCGACCGCGGTGCTGTTGTGGGACAACACGGTGTCTTGGCGGGACGACGAGATGCTGCACCTGATCCTCGGCGCCGCTCTGCATCGCGCGATCGCGCCGAACGCCGGCCTGCTGCGTCGACTGCCACTGGAGTGGCGCAAGCACGCCGAACATGCCTTGTGGGTGGACGACTACTCGTGGATGTCGGATCGACGCCTCACCGGGCGGTTCCGCGACAGGTCGACCGTGAGGCGGGCGGAGGTGTTCGTCCGCGAAACCCTGACCGCCGCCGAGAGCAGCCTGTCGGAGCGGGTGTCGGCCGCCGGCGTGCTCGCCTCGCTGTCCGCCGAGTGCAGGGCTGAGGCAGTGGACGTGCTCACGACACTGGCGGCGCAACCGCGTGCGCGATTCGCCGCGTGGTCGGAACTGTCCGCCCTTGGTGCGGAAAGTCGGGGTCGTGTCCTCGACCAAGCGGAAGAATTGGTGGTGGACGGCTCCGCCGGATTCTCGGTGCGGTGGAGGGCGGCCCAATTGGCGCAGACTTTGGATTGGGCTCCATCGCCGTCGGTGGCGGCCTTCTTCCGCCACGTCGCGCGAGGGGAGTCGGGCTCGGAGCAGCGCCGGGTGACGGCGTTGTTCCGGCTGAGACTCCTTGACGGCTTGGCCGGGCTCCGGGCGATCAGGGACGACGTGCGGAGCTCGACCGTCCTGCGGTGGAAGGCGGCCGACGTGCTGGGAGCACGCACGATCGAGGACCGCCGGGCCGGTGCCGCGGTTCTCGGTGCGATCGCGCGGGACCGGGCGGTGCGCCCCCGCCTGCGGTGGGCTGTGGCCGAGGACCTGGTCGGATTCGGGGCACAGGGCCGTGCGATGGCGTTGGACGCCCTTCAGGACTTGCTGGTCGACGAGTCGGTGCCACTGACCACGAGGGTCGCAAGTGCCGGAACCCTCAACAGGGTGTTCCCCGGGCGCCGGCGACAGGTGCTCGACAGGTTGCGGGCGTTTCTGGTGGGTGCCGAACCCACGCACCGCAGGCTCGTTTTTCTGGCCATCGGCGAGGCTCGTGCGGACGAAGGCGCCGAGGGTCTCCGGGAGATGGCGTTCGATCCGGCACTGAGTCCCTGGGAGCGGCTTTCGTGTGCTGTGGGGATGGTCGACCTGCGCCGGGATCAAAAGGAGTTCGGTGCCGTGGTCGCGAGGGAGATCGCGTTCGACGACGCCGTCCCGCGGCATATCCGGGATGACGCCGCTTGTCACCTGGCGTGGTGGAGTCCGGTGATGAAGGAGGACGCGCGGGCGTTGTTGAAAACGCTCAGGGGCGTTTCCACTGGCGGGGGGCGAGGTTGAGGCGGGTGCAGGCTTGGTTGCCTGCTTCGTGGCCCAGGGTTCGGTAGGCCTCGAATTGTTCGTCGGTGAACATCTGGCGGCCGGTGGAGTGGTTCGGGAAGCGGGAGTCCCTGGCCTTGAAGGCGTGTAGGTCCCACGTTGCGGTTGGGGTCAGGACGGCTTTGGCGTAGACGAGTTTGCCCTCCTGGGCGCCTGGGTTGGGGTAGCGCATGGTGCCTTCCACCGTCATCTCCTCGCTCATGCCGTCCTCGTTCGGCAGCACCGGGCGGGGGTTCAGGGTGATGTCCACGTTCAGTTCGCTTCTCGCCAGCGCGATGGCCCGGCCGATGTCCAGGCCGCCGCCCGTGGTGTCGCTGCTCGCGTCGAAGCACAGGATGTGCGTGCAGCGGCGGCGCAGGAGTTCGACCAGGCCCAGGTTCTCCCAGTGACCGCCGTCGGTCAGGTAGATGTAGCGGTGGGTGGATTTGGCTGCTCCCAAGGCTTCCCGCAGCACGTACCACGCTCCCGGTTCCAGCCAGCCGCGTTTCACCGCGCGCCACGCGCGTGACCAGCCGGTGGTCGGTTCCACGGGTGCGCGCCACGCCTGGTGCAGCGGGTTCTTGATCCAGACGCCCAGGCGGACGTTGGTCAGTGCCATCAGGAAGCGCAGCGGGGGATAGGTGTACCGGCCCATGAGGGGGGACAGGGCGGCGCCCGAGACGGCCATCAGGGACGGCAGGGTGAGTTGGGTGCCGGCCAGGCCGTCGCGCTGCTCCATCCGGAACGTGTCGTCGTAGTCGAACAGGGGGCCGCCGCTGCGGTCCTGCTCGAAGGTGAACGACTCGGCGAAGCGGCCGACCGGGACGTCGTCGGTGGTCAGGTTCACGGCGCAGCACACGACGAGTTTCGGCATGCGCGTCAACGGTTTCAGGTCGGTGAAGTACAGCCGCTCGCGGAAGTCTATGGGTTGGGCGACCACCCGGCCCTGCTCGTCGCGGGTGCGGTGCAGGGCGAACGCGCTGTTCAGGCGTTCCCGGTAGAACAGGTGCATCGAGTAGCGGCGGTTGTGCACGAAGACCGCCATTCCCAGCAGCACCAACGCGAACGCCGTCACGCCGATCGCGTCGGACCACGAGTGCAACCCCGTGCGGGCGGAGTGCTCGAGCGCGGACAGCAGTGGCACGAGCAGCAAACCCGCGCCCGCCAACGAGGACAGCACCAGCATCGCCCGCCGGGCCCGGAACCGGTTGCTCAGCACCAGCGCCACGCCCGCCAGCACCAGGGACACCAGCAGCCACAGGAACGCCATCACCAGCCGACCCCACGTGGTGTGGAACAGCGCCGGGTCCTCGTGGAAGACGGCCGCCAGCACCCACGTCGAGCCCGCGCCGTACGCCCGGGCCAACGGCGGCAGCGCCATCGCGACCAGCAGCACGCCCGCCGACACCAGCAGGCGGGACGCCACCTTCTCCGCCGCCGAACCACCGTAGTCGCCCGGGTCGTCGTTCTTGAACCACCGCCGGTACAGCACCAGCAGCAGCGCCGCGAGCACCGCCGCCGCGACCGCGCCCACCAGCACCGCCACCAGCACCGAGTGCGGCGGGCGCAGGCCGTTGAGGCGCAGGTCGGACAGCGGAACGCCCACCGACCACAGGCCCCACCCGGCCAGCCGCCCGACGATCACCGCCGTCAGCACGAACGGCACGTAGTTGACCAGGAAGCCGTAGACCACGCTCGCGAGCATCCACAGCTTGCCGACCCACCCCGGCGCCAGGTAGTCGGTGTGCTGGCGCAGGTAGCGCTCCTCCGGCGACCCGCTGCCCCACGGCGGTTTCCCGTTGGCGAACTCCGGGTCGACGCGCGCGGCCGAGATCGCGAGCGCGCTCGCCACGTAGTTGCCGCCCGACACCGCCGCCAGGTACTCGGCGTTGTCCATCAACCCGTTCTCCTGCAACGCCTGCATCGCGCCCAGGTTGAACGCCGCCGAGCGGATCCCGCCGCCGGACAGCGCGATCCCGATCCGCGGCCCCTCGGGCGGCGGCGCCACGTACTCCGCCGACACCCCCGGCATCGGCTTGTTCGTGCGTGGTGCCACGGCCACGGTGGCCTCCTCAGGCGTACCCGAACGCGTCGCGGTAATCGGCTCCGGCCGGGTCGCACCCGTACGGGTAGGTGGCGTGCGCGCCCGCCTCGCGCAACCTCGGCAGCGAGCGCTCCAGCAGGTACCGGGTGAACAGCGGGTGCACGCACAACTCGTCCACATCCTCGCGTGCCACGAGGTCGTAGTCGAACGTGTATTGGAAGTGCGCCTTGTTGTACCGGCCGGTCTGGTCGAACCGCACGCCCAGCACGCCGAGGGTGAACAGCATCGCCAGGAACTCGTCGAAGTCCAGGCCGGTCAGCTTGCGCACGCCCTGCTGGTTGTAGACCTTGTGCAGGGACCGCGCCGGGAACGAGATGTCGACGCGGCCCGCGAGCTTGCGCAGCACCGCGCCCGCGAGCGGGAACGACGCCTGGTAGGCCGTCAGCACGCCGGTCACCAGCACGTGCTCGGCGTACCGGGTGCCCGCGATCACCGCGGTCGGCGTCACCGCCCACGGCGTGGAACCCCGGTCCCGGCGGCTGAACACGCAGTTGAGGATCTGGATCAGGTGCCGCGGCAGGAGTTGGGTGTGCCGCAACAGGTACGCGAGCGGGTCCTCCTCGAAGTCCAGGCCGGTGCGCACCCGCTCGGGAAGCGCCGCGCGCAGCAGCGACACCGCCGGTTCGCTCGGGTCGATGCCGGAGGCCTTGCGCCGCAACACCTCCAGCTGCGCGGGGTGGTGCGTGCGCAGGTACAGCGCCAGTCGGTTGCCGGTGAGCCGGAGCAGTTCCGGCGCGGTCCAGAAGATCTTCAGGTACCGGCCGCGCAGGTCCTTCTCCGGCGCGGCGGCGATCTCGTGCAGCTTGTCGAACAGCTCCGACGGCAGGCAGATCTGCACGCCGAACGGCCGGTTGTCGCGGTTGCGCGCGATCATCGTGCCGACGCACCGGAACAACCCGGTCAACGCCGGTGTCAGCTCGGGCAACCGCAGGTGCAGGTCCTCCAGGTTGTCCATCACGATCACCAACGGCCGGTCGGCCGGCAGGTCGTGCATCGCGGCCCGCGCCTGGGCGAACGGGACCGCGCCGCCGTGCGTCACGTTGTCCACCGCCTCGCGCAGCGACTCGCCCGAGTGCTCCTCGATCCGCCGGCGCAACTCGCCGAGGAACCGCTCGGCGACCTCGCTCGCGGTCACGCCCGGCTCGGTCGACGGGCCCAGGTACGCGCCCAGGACGTTGAGCCGGCCGAGCCGGTCGTCGCCGTCGAAGCCGACCCACGCGTGGAACAGCGCGACGTGGTCGAACAGCGCGTGCCACAGCGCGGCGCGCTGGTCGACGAACGGCTCGTGCTCCCGGCTGTAGGCGTGCAGGACTTTCAGCATCTCGTGGTAGACGTTTTCCGTCCGGAGCACTTCCCGGGGCGCTCCGCCGGCCAGATTCGAACCGAGCAGGAATGCGGTCTTGCCCGCCCCTTTCCGGCCGATGATGTAGGTCGGCGTCGATTCCGCCACGGCCAGTCGATAACTGCGGTTGCCGCGGTCGAACAGCTGGTCCACCTGGGATCGTCCGAGGTGGACGACGTCCTCGGTGACTATCGGCCCGAACGGCTGGTCCGCGGTCAGCACCTGTTCGAGGCCGGTGTGCTGGTCCACCTTTCCCCCGTTCCGCGCATCGTGGCCCTTTCAGGTTCACCACATCCGCGGCCGCGCCGTGGGGGTCGTAATCCACTCTTGATGTGCTTTCACCCACTGGGACCAGTCGGTTCGGCCGATTTCCGGGCGGAAGCGGGACACCCCCCGTGCGGGGCCCGATCGCGGCACCCGTGGCACAGTTGCGCCATGCAGGTGGGTGTGCTCGGGCCGCTCCGGGTCGTCGCGGCGGGTGGGACCGTGGACGTCGGTGGCGCGCGCCTGAGGGTGCTGCTGGCCAGACTCGCCCTCGCCAACGGTCGCGTGGTGACGGTCGAGGAGTTGGCCGAGGCGCTGTGGCCCGACGAGCGACCGGCCGACGCGACGAGCGCGGTCCGCTCCCTGGTGTCCCGGCTGCGCCGCGTGCTCCCGGAGCCGACGGCGCTGCGCTCGGCGTCCGGCGGCTACCTGCTCGACCTGCCTCCGGACGACGTGGACGCGCACCGGTTCGACCGGTTGGCGCGGGAGGCGCGGCGCGCGTTGTCCGACGGCGACCCGACGACCGCGCGCCGGCTGCTGCGCGAGGCACTCGACCTGTGGCGCGGCCCGGCGTTGGCGGACGCGGCGGCGCTGCCGTTCGCCACCGGGTACATCGCCGGCTTGGACGAGGCACGGCTGGCGGCCGTCGAGGACCGGGCCGAGGCGGACCTCGCGGTAGGGCAGACCGGGCACCTGGTGGCCGAGCTGACCGACCTGGCCGCGCGGCACCCGTTGCGCGAGCGGTTGCAGGGGTTGCTGCTGCGGGCGTTGTTCGCCGACGGCAGGCCCGCCGAGGCGTTGGCCGCCTACGAGGACGTCCGGCGCACGTTCGCCGACGAGCTGGGCGCGGACCCCGGGCCCGAGCTGCGCGAGACCTACCTGGCGATCCTGCGCGCCGAACCCCAGGAACGGCCGCGCTCGGGCAACCTGCGCACCCCGTTGACGAGTCTGATCGGTCGGGACGCGGAGGTCGCGGCGGTCGGCGCGGCGCTGTCGGCGCACCGGTTGGTGACGCTGGTCGGGCCGGGTGGCGCGGGGAAAACCCGGTTGGCCACCGAGGTCGCGGTGCGGGAGCCCGGCGCGTGGCTGGTGGAATTGGCGTCGGTGACCGACCCGGCGGACGTGGCGCCCGCGGTGCTGGGCGCGTTGTCGTTGCGGGAGAACCGGAGCGTGGACCGGCCGAGCGGGCCGGTCGACACGATGGGCCGGCTGGTGGAGGCGTTGGCGCAGGCGGACGTCGTGGTGGTGCTGGACAACTGCGAGCACCTGGTGGACGCGGCGGCCCGGTTGGCCGACGAGCTGCTGGGCCGGTGCCCGCGGTTGCGCGTGCTGGCCACGTCGCGGGAACCGCTGGGCGTGACGGGCGAGGCGATCCGGCCCGTGCCGCCGCTGGACGTGCCGGGTCGCGACGTGCCGGAGTCCGACGTGCGGGCGAGTTCGGCGGTGGCGCTGCTGGCCGAGCGCGCGGCGGCGGTGCGGCCGGGGTTCGCGGTGACGCCGGAGAACGCGGCGGCGGTCGCCGAGGTGTGCCGCCGGTTGGACGGGTTGCCGCTGGCGATCGAACTCGCGGCGGCCCGGTTGCGGACGTTGTCGCCCGCGCAGCTGGCCGACCGGCTGGACGACCGGTTCCGGTTGCTGACCGGCGGCAGTCGGACGGCGTTGCCCCGGCACCAGACGTTGCGCGCGGTGGTGGCGTGGAGCTGGGACCTGCTGGACGACGACGAGCGCGATTTCGCCGAGCGGCTGGCGGTGTTCCCGGCCGGTGTGGACGTGGAGGCGGCCGAACGGCTCGTCGGCGATCGGGCGTTCGACCTGCTGAACGCGTTGGTGGACAAGTCGTTGCTGCACGTGGCGGAAGCGCCGCAGCCGCGCTACCGGATGCTCGAGACGATCCGCGAGTACGGGATGGAGCGGCTCGCGGACACCGGGCGGATCGGCGAGGCGCGGCGGCGGCACGCCGAGTACTTCCGGGACCTGGCGGAGACCGCGGAGCCCCACCTGCGCGCGGCCGAGCAGCTGGAGTGGATCGCGCGGTTGGACGCCGAGCGCGACAACCTGTTGGCGGCACTGCACTTCACGGCCGGTTCCGGTGACGCGGACACCGCGGTCCGGTTGGCCGCGGCCCTCGGGTTGTTCTGGACCATCCGGGGCAACCGGGGCGAGTCGCTCGGCTGGTTCCAGCTCGCGCTGGACGCGCCGGGGGAGCAGCCGTCGCCGGAACGCGAGGTGGTGCGGGCGTTCCAGCTGATCAACTCCGCGATCACCGGCGGTTTCCGGGACCTGGCCGAGCAGATCAGCCGGATGCGCGAGGTGGCCGAGGTCGCCGAGTCGGTGCCGGAGCACCCCGTGCTGCCGTTGCTGGAGCCGTTGATCGGGTTGTTCCTGGACGACACGGACCTGGCGTTGGCCGCGATCGAGCGGGCGCACGACCACCCGGTGCCGTGGACGCGGGCGCTGCTGTGGATGCTGCGGTCGGCGGTGGAGGAGAACGTCGGCGACCTCGCGGCGTCCCGGGAGTCGAGCACGCGCGCCATCGAGGGTTTCCGCGCGGTGGGCGACCGGTTCGGGCTGGCCCAGGTGCAGGCGGCCGTCGCGTCGGTGCACCAGGCGTTCGGCGAGGCGGAGAAGGCCGTCGAGGCGCTGGAGGAGTCGATCTCGCTGCTGCGCGAGCTCGACCCGACCGACGAGGCGGCGCACGAGCGGGTGCTGCTGGCCAGTGCCCTGGTGCACGTGGGCGAGGTCGAGCGGGCGCGCGAGGAGTGCCTGAGCCTGACCAGGCCCGCGTTCGAGGGGTGGACCGCGTTCACGCCGGTCGCGTTGGCGCGCTTGATGTTGGGCGACCTGGCGCGGTGGGACGGCGACCCGGCCGAGGCGGCCCGGCAGTACCGGATGGCGATGATGGCGGTGGCGGAGACGTACTTCGTGCCGCAGTTCCGGGCGATGGTGGTGGTGGGGCAGGCTTACCTGGCCGCCGACCTCGGTGACCCGGAGGAGGCGCGGTCGCTGGTGAAGCAGGCGGCGGACCACGCGATGGTGGGCAAGGACATGCCCGTGCTGGCGCGGGTGGCGGTGGCCGCGGCGGCGACCGTCGTGGCGGCGGGCGACCCGGCGGCCGCGGCCCGCGTTCTCGGCGCGGCGGAACAACTCCGCGGCGCGCCCGACCCGCGCGACCCGGACGTGGTGCGGCTGTCGGCGTCGCTGCGCGCGGACATCGGCGACGCGGCGTTCGAGATGGCCTACGCGATGGGCGTGGCGTCGGACCGGGAGGACGCGATCACGTTGGCGTCCTTGGCCTAGCGCCCCAGGACGCGGACGGCGCAGGCGGCGACGACGGTGAGCGCCGTCCACCCCGTCACGATCAGCGCGCTCGCCACCCACATGCTCGGCCCCGCGAACGCCCACCGGCCGTCCTGGTCCAGGTCGACGATCGGCAGCAGCAGGTCCGCGGAGATCAGGAGCGGGTTGCCGGCGGGGCGGTCGTCCAGGTTGACCGAGAGCGGTGGGTTCGCGGAGAACCACGAGGTGCCCAGCGCCATCGCGACGAACAGCCACACCAGCACGCGGACCGGGCGGTAGCCGTAGCCCGCGACGGCGCGTTGCAGGGCGCTCCACAGCAGCACGTGCGGGCCACCCAGCGGTTGCTCGCGGGCGAGGGCCCGGTACCTGCGGCGGACCTCGGCCATCAGCACGACACCGGCGTCGTGCTCGTAGCCGCCGTCGCGGTAGGCGGCGGCCAGCCGGTCGTAGTGCCGCGGCACGAACCGGCCGTGCTCCTCCCACTCCCGCAACGCCTTCCGGGCCGGGACGTAGTCCTCGCGCGGCACGACGAGGTCGGCGCGGACGGGTTCGGTGCCGGGCAGGCGCAGTTCGGGCGCGGAGCGGTCGGTGAAGGCGGCGTTGCGCACCAGGGCGAGTTGGCCCGCGGTGTCCTTGGTCTGCTGGTGCGGTTTGGGCAGGCCGGCGCGCACGAGCAGGTGCAGCAGGTAGGGGAAGAGGTAGCTGCTGGTGAGGAATTCGGGGCCACCGTTGACGCCGCCGCGGGTGAGCTGCACCAGCACGTCGGTGAACGCGGTGAACTCCTGACCACTCGGCGCGCGGGCCGCCTGGCTCGGTCCGGACGCGGTGATCACCTGGGTGCCCTCGATGTCGACCTGCTGGAGCACGGCCGTCACCCCGCCGCCGAGCCGACCCATCCGCGCCATGGCCTGGCCGCTGTGGCAGCAGTCCAGGATCAGCACCCTGGTCCGGGCCGGGCTGTCGAGGATCGCTCGCTTGATCCACTCGAACGGCACGGCGGTGCGGTGCACGTGGTCCACGTCGGATCCGCCGACGGTCAGGTACAACTCCTCGTCGTCGCCGATCAGCCCGTGGCCGGAGTAGTAGACGAGCAGGAGGTCGCGGCTCTCGCGCGCGATGTCCTCCAACCACTCGTCCACCCGGGCGGGCGTCTCGGCGTCGAGCAACGTCCGCACGTGCGCCTCCGGCATCCCGCCGAGGTCGGGGTGGGCGAAGATCTCCTTCAAGGCGCGGAGGTTGTTCGCCACCGCCGGCACGTCGTCCAGCCCGCTGCCCGCGCGGTACCGCGACGTGCCGATCAACGCGATCCGCGAGCCGGACGGGTCACCCAACCGCACGGGTTACTTCCCGTCCAGGAAATCCTTGATCTCCCCCAACAACTCGGCGGCGTCCCGCCGGCTCTTGGCCTCGACCTCCAACTCCCGCCCCTTGTGCCGGATCCGCACCCGAACCGCCCGCCGCCGCGTGGTCAACCACGTCGTGACGGCACCGGCCACCGCGGCCACCGACTCGGGGCTGAGCACCAAGGCGAGAACCTCGTCCACGACACCGAGATCACCCTCGACCCCGGCACCGCGCCGCAGGACGGGCGCCGACCCCGGCACCTCGTCACCGCGCAACGCCTTGAGCAACGACCGCGCCTCGAGCACGTGCTCCTCGCCCAGCACCACGAACTCGACGCCCTGCTCCGCCATCCGCCACCCCTCCGCCGCAGTCACCCGCAGGATGTCCGCCACCCGGACCCCGGTCAACTCCGAGGGCGTCGACACGCCGGGCCGCTGCCCGACTCGGCCTGTAGACGGTCAAGTCGAGCTTTCGAACCCCGGCGGAGAGTGTGTCGAGGTCCGGTTCGACGGGCCGGTGGTGCGGGTTCGGGACAGCAAGAACGCACCCCGGGCCATTGCCCTGTCCGGGCGGGCCTGGGGTGCGTTTCTGAGTAACGCCAGAGGGAACTAAGAGGTCGAGGTGGCCGCGCACCCCCGTGTCGCGGCCACCTCGGCCTACCCCCGGTTCAGGCGCGACGTCGGTAGGCGCGGACCGCCAGTGGCGCGAAGACCACCAGGAAGCCGAGTGACCACAGCAGGGTCACGCCGACCGGTCCGGCGGTGGGGCCGCCCAGTTGGAGGGCTCGGCTGGCGTTCATCACGTGCGTGACCGGGTTCCAGTCGACCCACGTGCGCAGCCAGCCCGGCATGGTCGAGGACGGTGCGATCATCGACGTGCCGAAGGTCAGCGGGAACAGGGCCAGGAACGCCACGCCCTGCACGGCTCCCGGTTCGCGGACCAGCATGCCCACCAGGACGAACGCCCAGCTGACGCAGAACGCGAACAGGATCACCAGCAGGCAGCCCGCGAGGGCGTGGAACAGGTCCGTCTGCACGCGGAAGCCCACCGCGGTGCCGAAGGCGAACAGCGAGATCACCGCCACCACGTACCGGATCAGGTCGCCCATCACCGAGCCGATCAACGGCGCCGAGCGGGCGATGGGCAGCGACCGGAAGCGGTCGAAGACGCCCTTGCCGATGTCGGTGTTCAGGTTCACGCCGGTCGCCATGCCGCCGAACAGGGTGGTCTGCACCATGATCGCGGGCAGCAGCTGCTGGAGGTAGTCGTGCGTGTTGCCGGCGACCGCGCCGCCCAGCAGGTACACGAAGATCACCACGAACAGGATCGGCTGGAGCGTCACGTCGAGCAGCTGCTCGGGCGTGCGCGCCGTCTTGATCAGCGACCGGCGGGCCAGCGCCAGGCTGTGCCGGACGATGCCGAACGGCCGTTCCTCGGTCAACCGGGTGGGTGGCGACACCCGTTCCGCCACGGCGGTCATGCCGCGTCCTCCGCTTCCTTGTCCTCGGTGTGCTTGCCGGTCAGGGTGAAGAAGACCTCGTCCAGGCTGGGCAGCCGCAGCGACAGCTCGGCCACCGACACCCCCGCGTGGTCCAGTCGACGCACGACCTCGGTGAACGCCCGGTCGTCCTCGACCGGCACGGTCACCACGCCGCGGCTCGGCGACTCGGGTCGAGTGCCGGACACCTCGGCGAGGATCCCGGCCGCGTCGGCCACCCGCTCCGGGTCCAGCGGCCGGACCAGGATCGTCTGACCGCCGACCACGCGCTTGAGCGACGCGGGCGTGCCGTGCGCGATCACGCGCCCGTGGTCGATCACCGAGATGTCGTCGGCCAGCGCGTCGGCCTCCTCCAGGTACTGCGTGGTGAGCAGCACCGTGACGCCCTCGGACACCAGCGTGCGGACCACGTTCCAGATGTCGTCGCGCTTGGCCGGGTCCAGGCCGGTGGTCGGCTCGTCCAGGTAGATCACGTCCGGTCGGCCGACCAGGCTCGCGGCCAGGTCCAGCCGACGGCGCATGCCGCCCGAGTAGGTCTTCGCGGGCCGCCCGCCCGCCTCGGTCAGGTCGAACTGGCGCAGCAGCTCGGCGGCGCGCGCCTTGGCGTCGCCGGTGCGCAGGTTCAGCAACTGGCCGATCAGGACCAGGTTCTGCACGCCGGTCAGGTCCTCGTCGACCGAGGCGTACTGGCCGGTCAGGCCGATCACCCGGCGCACCTTCGCGGCCTGCTTGACCACGTCGAAGCCGGCCACGCTCGCCCGGCCGCCGTCCGGCCGCAGCAGCGTCGCCAGGATGCGCACGGCGGTCGTCTTGCCGGCGCCGTTGGGGCCGAGCACCCCGAGCACGGTGCCCTGCCTGGCGGCCAGGTCGATCCCGGCCAGGGCGGTGGTTTTGCCGTACCGCTTGACCAGGCCCTCCGCCTCGAAGGCGTAAGTCATCGGATCCCCCTTGGAAGTGTTCCGTCGGGAGAGACGATGACCCCGCCGCATGTCATCAGGCGGGCAGATCCATGTCACGGCGAATGCCGGCCGGCACGGCGTGTGACACCGGGTCGGTGGGCCGTCCGGGCGGACCGACCCGGTGTGGGCACGCGTGCGGGTGGTCGGACCCGCGAAGGGTGCGGGTCCGCCGTGTACCAGGTCGGTTCGGCGGACCGCCGAGTTCCCGGGGTCACCCGATCGAATCAACGGGAACCAACCCGCCACGACGGCCGACTAGTGCGGCGAGACGGCGAGGAGGCCAACCGGGGTGGCGGGACTGGGGGTCGTGTTGCGGGGCGTGCGGTGCGCGCACGGCGGACGTGACGTGGTGCACGAGGTGGACCTGGTCGTGGAGCCGGGGGAACGGGTCGCGCTGACCGGCACCAACGGGTCGGGCAAGACGACCCTGCTGCGCGCGCTGCTCGGTCTGCACCGGGACTCCTCCGGGGTGATCGAGGTGGGCGGTCACCGCGCCGCGTCCACCCGGGACTGGGCGCGCAGGCGGCGCGAGGTGGCGTGGATCCCGCAGCGCCAGGCCGGTCGGTTCCCGTTGCTGGCGGAGGAGTTGCTGGCGTCCTCCGGCGCGCCCGAGCAGGCCGGGCGGGCCGCCGACGACCTCGGGGTCGGTGCGTTGCGCCGACGCGCGCTGCACACGTTGTCCGGCGGGCAGCTCCAGCGCACCTACCTGGCGCGGGCGATCGGGTGCGTGGCGGCGGGCGCGGGGGTGCTGGCGGCCGACGAACCGACCGCGGCGCTCGACTTCGCCGGTCAGGAGGCCGCGGCCGAACTGCTCGCGTCGTTGCCGGTCACCGTGCTGGTGGTGACGCACGACCGCGCGGTGGTGCGGCGCTGCGACCGGGTGCTGGAGATGGCCGCCGGCCGGTTGCGCGAGGTGTCGTGAGCGCGGACCTGGTCGACCTGTTCGCGCTCGGCGCCGTGCAGCGGGCGGCGGTCGCGCTGGTGCTCGGCGCGATCGGACTCCCGGTGGTGGGCGTGGTGATCATCGGGTTGGACATCATGCCGGTGCGGTTCGCCATGATGCACATCGCGTTGCTGGGCATCGCGATCGGCCTGCTCACCGGGCTGGACCCGTTGCTGTGCGCGGTGGTCGCGTGCGGGCTCTCCGGCGCGGGGCTCGCGCCGCTGGCCCGGGGCGCGAGCGGGTTGTCCGGCGCCATGGGGTTGGTGATGAGCATGGCGATCGCGGCCGCGCTGCTGGTGCTGTCGGTGTCCGGGGTGAACGCGGCGGGCGCGTTCGAGCTGCTGTGGGGCTCGATCCTGGCCACCCGGACCGGCGACGTGGTGCTGCTCGGCGTGCTCGCGGTCGTGGTGCCGGGGTTGTTCCTGGTGCGGCGCAAGCAGGTCGCGCTGTTGTTGCACGACCGGGAGTTGGCCGCGTGCTCCGGTGTCCGGGTCGACCGGCTCACCCTGGTGCTGCTGGTGCTGGTCTCGGTCGCGGTGGCGGGCGCGATCCGGTTGACCGGCGCGCTGCTCGTGGACGCGCTGACGTTGTTGCCCGCGCTGGCCGCCCGCCGGCTCGCCGGTTCGCTGTCGGGCATGGCCGCGTGGGCGGTCGGCATCGGCGTCGTGGTCAACGCCGCCGGGTTCGTCCTGGCGCTCCTGCTGGACCAGCCGCCCGGTCCGGTGCTCGTCCTGCTCGCCGGCGTGGTCGCCCTCGCCGCACACCTGATCCCCGAACGGAGAACCACGACATGGCAGCACGCCACGCACTAGTCGCCCTCGCGCTGGTGCTGACCGGGTGCGGCACCCAGGCCACGCCGGCCTCCACCACCGGGCCGAAGGTCGTCGCGACCACCACGTGGGAGGCCGGTTTCGCCAAGGCCGCCGGCGCGCTCGACGTCACGGTGATCGTGCCGAAGTCCGTCGTGCACGCGCCCGACTACGACCCCAAGCCGTCGGACCTGGCGACCGTCGCGAAGGCGGACTTCGTGCTGTACGCGCCTTTCGAGGGGTTCGCCACGAAGATCACCGCGGCGGCCGGGTCGTCCGCGAAGACCGTCGAGGTCGCGCTGGACAACGACCGGGACAAGGTCAAGGCCGAGGTGCTGCGGCTGGGGGAGTTGTTCGGCACCCGGTCGGCGGCGGAGAAGTGGACGGCGGCGTTCGACACCGAGTACGCGCGGCTGGCCGACGAGGTGAAGGCGGCGTGGCCGGGTGGGCGGCGGCCGACCGTGGTCGCGCAGGCGTTCGTCGGCTACGCGGCGGCGTTGGCGGGCGCGGAGGTGCTCGGCACCTACGGCCCGGCGCCGGTCACCGCGTCGCAGGTGGCGGAGCTGTCCGCGAAGCAGCCCGGTTTCGTGTTCGACAACGCGCACATGAGCACCGGGACCGTGCTGCCGGACACCACCGCGAAGCAGGTGTCGATCGTGAACTACCCGGAGGACGACCTGGACCTGCTGGGCGTGTACCGGGTGAACGCGAAGTCGATCGCGGAAGCGCTGCGGTGAGCCCGGTGGAGCGCCGTGCTTTCCTGAAGGCGTCGGCCCTGTCCGCGGGCGGGTTGGCCGCCGCGCCGGTCGCGTCCGCCTCGTCGCCGCTGCGCGTGCAGGTGCTGATGTTCGACGGCGTGGAGGAGCAGGACTTCGCCGGGCCGGTGGAGGTGCTGGGACTGGTCGGGAAGATGACCGGGCGGGTGGTCGTCAGCCAGGTCACCACCGGTCGACCCGCGGTGGTGACCTGCACCTACGGCACGCGCGTGGACGTGCGCCAGGGCTGGTCGCCGCGGGACGCGGACGTGCTCGTGGTGCCCGGCGGCGGGTACACCGACCGGACCGGGCCGGGTGTGCACCGGGTCAACGCCGACCGCCGCTTCCTGGCCGCGCTGGCCTCCGCCGAGGCGTTGCCGGTGGGTGTCTGCACCGGCGTGATGGTGCTGTCCGCGGCCGGGCTCACGAAGGGGCGTCCGGCGACCACGCACTCCGGCGCGAAGGCGGACCTGGCGGCGCAGGGCGCGACCGTGGTCGACGCGCGGGTGGTGGACGACGGCACGTTGATCACCGCGGGCGGCATCACGTCGGGGTTGGACGCGGCGCTGTGGGTGGTGGAGCGGTTCCTGGGCGCGCAGGCCGCGCAACGGGCGGAGACCGTGCTGGAGTACGAGCGGCGCGGGACGGTGTGGCGGAAGTCCTGAGTGGACGGTCGGGGGCCGAGACCAGGGCGTTCACCCGCACGCCGGATCGGTGACCGGCACCCGGGCGACCACCCCTCGGAAGGGGGCGGCGCGCCGGTCGTTCCGGTACTAGGGTCGCGATCATGAACGGGGTGCTGCGCGCCTGGTACGCGGCGCGGTGGGCGAGGAGGGTGCGTCGGGGACCGGTGCCCGCGCACGTGGCGATGATCATGGACGGCAACCGGCGGTGGGCGCGGGGCGCGGGGTACGCCAACCCGAGCGTCGGGCACCGGCACGGTGCCGAGCACCTGGAGACCGTGCTGGGGTGGTGCGCGGAACTGGGGATCCGGCACGTCACCGTCTACGTGGCGTCGGCGGACAACCTGCGCAAGCGGGACGAGGCCGAGGTCGCGTTCCTGATGCGGGTGGTGGAGGAGGTCGTCGTCGGGCGGGTGCTGCCGCGGTCGCCGCGGTGGCGGCTCGCGGTGGCGGGGCGACTGGACCTGGTGCCCGACTCGACGGCGCACGCGCTGAAGGCCGCGCTGGGCGGCGACGGCGACTCGGTGCTCACCGTCGCGATCGGGTACGACGGGCGGGAGGAGATCGTGGACGCGGTGCGGTCGTTGCTGGACTCCGCGCCGACGTCGGACCCGGCGGTGCTCGCCCGGTCGCTCACCGCCGACGACATCGCGCGGCACCTGCCCGGTGCGGGGCGGCCCGATCCGGAGCTGGTCGTCCGGACCAGTGGCGAGCTGCGGATGTCGGGTTTCCTGCTGTGGCAGGCCGCGCACGCCGAGCTGCACTTCTGCGACGTGCACTGGCCCGGGTTCCGGAAGGTGGACTTCCTGCGCGCGCTGCGGGCGTTCCAGGTTCGGAGGGCGTCGTGAGGGACCGGATCACCGCGCTCGGCAACCAGCTGGTGCAGGTGCACCTGGCGTTGCGCGACCAGCTCGACCGGTTGCGCGAGGGATTGCCGGTGGACGACCTGCGGGTGTACTGCGTCGCGTTCTGCGACGCGCTCACCCGGCACCACACCGCCGAGGACCGGGACGTGTTCCCGGTCCTCGGCGCGCACCACCCGGAGTTGGCGCCGGTGCTCGCCGAACTCACCCGTGATCACCACATCATCACCGAGGCGTTGGCGCGGTTGGTCGTGCCGCCCGACGACCCGGAGCGGCTGCGGTCCGAAGTGGACACCGTGGCGGCGTTGCTGGAAACGCACTTCACCTACGAGGAGCGCAAGATCGCCGCGCTGCTCGACCGGTTGCCCGCCACGCCGGAGGAAGTCGCCCGGATCGTCACGTTCATCCCGTGAGCGCGCGCAGGGTGTCCCGGTCCACCTTGCCCGCCGGCGTCAGTGGCAGGGCGGCCAGGCGCACCACGCGTTCCGGGTGCTTGTAGCGGGCGAGGCCCGCGGCGGTGAGGAACGCGTCCAGGTCGGCCACGTCCACCTCGCCCACCACGCACGCGCACAACCGTTGGCCCATCAGGGGATCCGGCACGCCGACGCACGCCACGTCGGTGATCGCCGGGTGCCCGACCAGCAGCCGCTCGACCTCGGCCGGGCTGATGTTCTCGCCGCCGCGGATCACCACGTCGTCGCGCCTGCCCACCACGGTCAGGTAGCCCTCCGCGTCGAACACGCCCAGGTCGCCGGTGCGGACCCAGCCGTCGGGCGTGCGGTGGCGGACGTTGAGGTCGTCGTCGAGGTAGCGCATCGGCGACATCGGGCCGCGGGCCACGATCTCGCCGACCTCGCCGGTCGGTCGCGGGCGGAAGTCCTCGTCCACCACCAGGATCTCGGCCACCGCCGGGTTCGGCCGGCCCGCGCCCGCCACCCGCTCCGGCGGGTCGTCCAGCGCGGTGTGGCAGTTCACGCCGTCGGCCGAGCCGTAGACGTTGACCACCGTGCAGGAGAACGCCTCCCGGCAGCGGCGCGCGGTGACCGCGTCGAGTTGCGCGCCGCCGGGCGCGAGGACCCGCACCGAGGACGTGTCGTGCTCCCCGACGTGGTCGAGCAGCATGCGGAACATCGTCGGCACGCCGAACACGTGCGTCGGCCGTGCCCGCTCGATCAGCGCCAGCGTGCCCTCGGGCGTGAACTTCCGTTGCAGCACCAGGGTTCCGCCGTGCCGGGCCAGGGTGACCGTGGTGCCGTTGCTGCCGAACGACGACGCGAGCGGCACCAGGAACAGCGCGCGCAGCTCGCGGCCGGGCTCCATCAGCCGGCCGACGAACGCGCCGCGCCCGCCGAGCAGCGCGTTGTGCGAGTACAGCACCATCTTCGGCTCGGCCTCGGAGCCGGACGACACCAGGATCCGGGCCGGGCCGTCGGGGTCGGAGCGCACCGGGGTGAACGGCTCGTCCGGGCCGAGGAGGTCGGCGGGCGTCAGGACGTGCCGCAGCCACGGCGGCGCGCCCAGGTCGTGGTGCACCCCGTCGTCCAGCACCACGGCCACCGCGCCGCTGCGACCGACCAGCGAGCGGGCCTCGAGCTCGCCGCGACCGACCGGGAACGGCAGGACCACACCGCCGATCGCGGCCACCGCCAGGTCCACCGCGCAGGCGTGCCTGCCGTTGGGCAGCTGCGTCGCGACCACGTCGCCCGCGCCGACGCCGAGACGCGTGAGGCGGACGGCCATCCGGCGGACCAGGGTGTTGAGGTCGGCGTAGGTCAGCACGCCGTCGTCGTCGACCACCGCCGGCCTGTCGGGGTGCAGGAACACCTGGACGGAGAACAGGTCGTGCAGGTCGCGGTCCGGGTAGTGGCCGCGCGCGGCCCACGTTCGGCGGAGCTCGTGCGGTACCAGGTCTCGTGCGGCGACAGCGGTCATCGGAAACCCCAGGGTGTCAGTACTTCCGGGCAGTGGTCGTGGTCGCGCCGCACGGCGTCGGCGAACCTCGGGTCGTCGGGAAGGGCCGCCAGGTCGTCGGTCACCGGCACGCCCTCGTGGAACCAGCCGCGGTCGGTGCGGCGCGGTCGGCGGAACCCCGGCTCCGGACGGGTGGTCGCGTTGTGCCGCAACAGGTCCGAGGCGGCGAGCAGCGAGGACTCGGCGCGCACCGCGCGACCGGTGTCCCGGCGCAGCAGCAGACCCGACACCGCCGCGTAGGCGCCGAGCAGACCGCCCAGCACGTCCAGCAGCGTCATCAGCGACGGCGCGGGCGCCTCGTCGGCGGGGCGCAGCAGGGCACCGAGGCCGGTGCGCGCCTGGGCCATGAAGTCGGTGCCCAGCGGCGGGTTCTCGAGCCGGCCCGCCCAACCCGACGTGTGCACGTGCACCAGGCTCGGGTTGACCCGGACCAGGTCGGTCGCGCCCAGGGCCAGCTCCTCGGCCTTGCCCGGCGCCCAGTTGTGCAGGAACACGTCCGCGGCGGCGGTGAGCTCGCGCAGGTGGCGGCGGCCCGCCTCGGTCTTGATGTCGACCTCCTCCGCGTCCTTGCCGCGGTTGAGCGCGAGCCAGCGGGCGGAGGTGTCGCCGCACGTGGGTGGCATGCCGCGCAACGGGTCGCCGCCCGGCGGTTCGATCCGGGTGACCCGGGCGCCGAGCAGTCGTAGCAGGTGGGCCGCCAGTGGCGCCTGAACCCGGCGGCCGGCCTCGAGCACCACCACGCCGGAGAGCGGGAGATCGCCTGGTGGTGAGGTTTTCGCCTCGGTGTCCATTGTGGACATATTGATGGCCGGGCCGGTCGGTGGCGCGGGGTCGTGCAGCGGGCAGATGTCCATGCCGGTGGCGCGGGCGTGGTCGGCCAGGGTGGCGAACAGGCGGTCGGCGCACGCGCGGTGCAGGGCGTAGGGCAGCGGCGCGGTCGCGGTGGCGTAGCGGAACTGGAAGGGGCGCCAGGACGTGCCGGCGACCGGGCCGGGCACGTCGAGGTCGCGCCAGAAGTCCCGCCACACCAGGGGGTCCAGGGTTTCCAGCTCGAACAGGACGCCGTCGGCGCTGCGGAACGGCGGTCCGCCCGGCCCGGTTTCGGCGGCTTCCTCGCCGGTGGCGGCGGCCAGGTACTGCGAGACGGTGAGCAGCGCGACCTGGGCCACGGAGGTGGTGACGTGCCGGAAACCGCCCAGCGCGGCGGCTTTCAGGCCGGTCGCGGCGACGACGCCCGCCGCCGTGCCGCAGTAGTCCAGGCCCAGTCCGGCCGGGACGCCCGTGCTGCGGCCGTGCACGTGCATCACGCCGCAGACCGCCTGCGCGCTCGCCTCGTCCACGACCTGGTCGCCGTGCAGCGGGCCGGCCCAGTCGACCTCGACGTCCGTGTCGCCGTGCCGGGCCCACGCCGCCCGGTCGTGGTCCGGGAACCGGGAGACCCCGGCGCCCGACTGGTGCAGCAGGACGCCGAGGACGTCCGCCGCCGCCGAGTCGCCGCGCACGGTCGCGTCGGCCGACGTCCGCTGGATCACTCGGTCCTCCTTCCGGTGGGGTGCGTCCCACCAGTCGGATCGACGGGCGGCCGGGTTCCCGGCGGTCGGGAGTTGTGGGGGTTGGTCGGGGTGGAACAGGTCGGTCGCTTCGTGACGTCGCGCGTGCAGCCGTGGGAGTCGGTGCTGGACGGTGGTGGGCCCGCGGCGTCCTCGGCGTTGGCCGGACTTCGGCGGGAGGCCAAGGAGGCGGGGCTCTGGG
Organism: Actinosynnema sp. NPDC020468; assembly: GCF_040642015.1. NCBI lineage: Bacteria > Bacillati > Actinomycetota > Actinomycetes > Pseudonocardiales > Pseudonocardiaceae > Actinosynnema > Actinosynnema sp. NPDC020468. The sequence continues at coordinate 6,406 of NZ_JBFAEO010000012.1, read as the reverse complement.
CGTTGCCGCTGCCCCGGTCGTGCGGCGGGCAGGGGTGGGGGCTCGGGGAGTACTTCGCGGTGGCCGAGGCCGAGGGGGCGAGCGACCACGGTCCGGCGGCGCTGGGGTCGGCGAGCCTGCTGGACGTGCGGATGCTGTCGGCGTTCGGGACGGGCGCGGTGCGGGAGCGGTGGGTGCGGGCCCTGGTGTCCGGGGAGGCGCGGGGGAGTTACGCGATGACCGAACCGGGTGTGGCCGGGTCGGATCCGGGCGCGGTGCGGTTGCGGGCGACGCGGGTGGCGGGCGGGTGGGTGCTGTCGGGGCGGAAGTGGTTCGTGTCCGGGGTGCGGGAGGCGGCGTTCACGACGGTGCTGGCGGCGGGGGCGTCGTTGTTCGTGGTGCCGACCGACGCGCCGGGGTTCCGGGTGGTGCGGGACCTGCCGGTGCTGGGTGCGCTCGGGCAGGTCGAGGTGGAGTTGGACGAGGTGCGGGTGGGTGAGGAGGCGTTGCTGGGCGAGGTGGGGCAGGGGTTGGTGATCGCGGGGACCCGGTTGGCGTTGGGGCGGACGTTGCGGTGCCTGCGGTGGGTGGGGCAGGCGGAGCGGGCCTACCGGTTGTTGTGCGCGCGGGCGGTGTCGCGGGAGGTGGGCGGGGTGCCGCTGGGTGATCGTCAGCTCGTGCGCCAGCACGTGTTCGAGTCGGCGCTGGCGGTGCGCTCGGCCCGTGCGCTGGTCCACGAGGCGGCGGCGCTGGTGGCGGCGGGCGAGGACGCCCGCATCGAGATCGGCCTGGCCAAGGTCGCCGCCGCCCGCACCCTGACCCGCGTGGTCGACTCCGCGACCCAGGTCTACGGCGCGGAAGGCCTGACCCCCACCACCCCACTCCCCATGCTCACCCGCCTGGCCCGCACCGCCCGCATCCTGGACGGCGCCGACGAACTCCACATCGACACCACCGCCCGCCGCCTCCTCCGCTGACCTCGCCCCCTTTTCGTTCCCTTGCCCCCTTGCTCCCTTGTGTAGTTGTTCAACAATCCCTCAATCCGACAATGTCCTCGGCCAGGGCGGGCTTTTTCATCGGCTTGTTCACGGCGGGGTGGATGGAATTGTGGAGTTGTCTGCTTGTTGAACAATCGACCCGCCGGGCAAGGGAGCATTGAGCGGGGAATTGCAGGAATGGGGCATCTGCGGCGGCAAATCCGGGGCTCCGGTGAGGTCAGGGGAGGCGGCTTCGATGCGGTGGAGACAGGTGGCGATCACCACGGTCACGGCGGTTCTGGCTCAGCCCTTCGGCACGACCGACGCCGAGCCGGTGTTGAGCGGCACGGCGGATGCGACCGGCACGACCGGCGCGGCCGGCGGGGCGGCAGGTGTCGGTGTCGCGAACGCGGTGGGTGCAGCCGGTGGTGTCGGCGCGGTGGGTGCGGCCGGCGGTGCGGGTTCGTCGGCACTGCGAGGATCGGGGATTCGTACGGGCCCGGTCCTCGTGCACAACCTGGACGCCGAGCGGTGTCTGCGGAAGCGGCGCAGGTCGACATGACCCGAGTCGACGGACACCGCGTAGCCGCCGGGACCGCGGGTGATCCCGACCGCCGGCACCCGGCGCAGCCGCGACACACACCCCGCGACCACGGCCCCTGGCCCGGCGCGGCGGATCGGCCCACACCCGGTCGACCAGCGCGTCCACCGGCACCGCGCGACCCGCGTCGACCGGCAGCACCGCGAGGACGCAGCGCTGCCGGGCGTGGCCCGCGTCGACCCGCACACCGTCGACCCACGCCTTGGCCGGACCGAGGGCGCGCAGGTCGAGCACGGGGTCAGGCGGCCTTGCGGCTCACCGGGCGCAGGCGGGTGCGGCGGGGTGTGGACGACGGTGGTGTGAGCTCGGTGGTCGAGGTGAGGTCGACGGTTGGGGTCGGCGCGGGCGCGCGGTGGCCGTCCGGGTCGCGGCGGCCGCGGTGCACGGTGATCAGCAACGCCAAGCCCAGCAACAGGATCGCGTGCGATGTCACGCGCTGCACGGTCGCCTGACCGGACACCAGGTCGCCCACCGAGTACGGCGTCAGCACGGCGACGAACGCCGCCGTCACCGGCAGCAGGCCCGAGGTGCCGCGCGGCCACAGGGCCGCCCACAGCAATCCGAGGCCCAGGGCCAGGTTCCACGCGGTCGACTCGTTGAACAGGTGCCCGCTGCTCGCGCCGTGCAGGCCGTGGCCCGAGGTCGCGTCGGGACTCGTGCTGGAGCCGAACAGTTGGCCGAGGCCCAGCGTCACCTGCGCCACGCCCACCGCGCCGAGCCCGAGTCGCGGGTACCAGCCGGTGCGACGACGGGGTGGCGGCGGCGCGGCGGCCAGGACCGCGTCGACCAGGTCCGGGGTCGCGGTGGCCGGGCGCAGTCGCAGTGATCTGGTCAGCGCGGCGGCGGAGTCCTGCCAGGCGCGGCAGGACGGGCAGCCCTCCAGGTGCGCGTCGGTGTCGGCGGCGGGCACGGGCTCGGACTCGGCGTCCAGCCTCGCCGAGAGCGCTTCGCGGCAGGTCTCGCAGTCCACGTGGTTGATTGTCGTCCGACCGGCCGTAGAAGTTCCCGGGGTGTCGTGCACTAACCTTCGGAATCGTGTCGATCTCACACGGTGATGACGACGCGGTCACCGCGTGGGCGCTCGCTGCCGGTTCGGGTGATCGCGTGGCACTGGAGCGCTTCATCCGGGCCACCCAGCGTGACGTGTGGCGGCTGGTCGCCCACCTGACCGACGTCGGTCGCGCCGACGACCTCGCCCAGGAGGTCTACCTGCGCGCGCTGCGCAGCCTGCCCGCGTTCGAAGGCCGTTCCTCGGCGCGCACGTGGCTGCTGTCGATCGCCCGCCGCACCGTGGTCGACCACATCCGCGCCGCCGTGGCCCGCCCGTCCATCGCCTGGGCCGCCGACCACGAGGTGGTGTCGGACGCGCGCCAGTCCGCCGACCACGGCCGCTCGGCCGGGTTCGAGGACGTGGTGGAGCTGAACCTGCTGCTCGCGGGCTTGACCCCGGACCGCCGCGAGGCGCTGCTGCTGACCCAGGTGTTCGGCCTGTCCTACGCCGAGGTGGCCGAGGTGTGCGGGTGCCCGATCGGCACCGTCCGGTCCCGGGTCGCGCGGGCGCGCGAGGACCTGTTGCGCGGCCAGGGCAACGAGGACACCGGCACCGGCTGAGCACCCGGCCGGCGGCCGTCGCGATGGGTCGCACGGCCGCAGTGCGAGCACTGTTCACGGTGTGCGCGCGGTTCGCAGCGTTAGGGCTGCGCGCTGCCGAAGTCGGTGCGAGCCCCGCCGGGATCGACGCGGGCGTCGGGCTCCGGTCACGGCGCGGTGGGCCGAAAATCGGCGTGGAGTCCGGGTGGGGCGCTGTTAGCGTCGCGCGCATGCCGCGCTGCTGCGTCACGGCCGACTCGTCCGCCGCCCTCGTGCCCGCCGACGTGCTGGCGCGCCACCACCGACTGCGCGGTGACCGGGTGTGGTTCGCGGCGTGCCACCCCGAGTTGCGCGACGGGTTGGCGCTGTCCTCGACCGCCGTGTTGCCCGAGGTCGACGACGAGGCCCACCGGGCCGGTGCGGAGCGGATCGGACGGGCCTGCGCCGAGGCGGGCGACCTGGTCGACGGGGTGTTCCGGCTGTCCCGGTTCGCCGGTCCGCTGGCCGGGTTGATCGACAGCGGTCGGCTGCGGGTGTCGGCGGAGGTGGACCCGGCCGGGTTGCGCGACGTGCGGTTGTCGCCGGGGCTGGCCGAACTGCGACCGGTGACGGGCTTCGGCGCGCGGTACCGGCGCTGGTGGCTCGAGGCCGATCGACGGGTGCACGTGACCGACGGGGATCCCTTGCTGCTGGAGGCTTTGCTGCTCTCGGCCGGGTTGCCGCCGCCGACCGACGTGGTGCGCGTCGACGCGCGGGCCGACCTGGTGGGCGGTCCGGACGGGGCGCGCTGGTGGCTGCTGGGCGACGTGCGCCGCAAGGACCTGGGCGCGCTGGTCGACCGGGTGACCGTGATGGTGCACCGGTACCGCGACGGCCGCCCGCCCGCCCCCGCGGAGGTGCCGGGCTTGACCGACGCGTGCCGCGAGGCGCCCGGGCTGGTCGACCGCGCGCTGGCCGAGTTCGACCTGGTCGGCGCGGGCGGCGCGGTGTGGCGGATCGTGGAGCGGGCGGCGGAGTTCCTGGACGGGGCGCGGCCGTGGGAGTTGGCGCGGTCGACCGAGCAGGACGGTCGGCGGCTGGACGTGGTGCTCGGCGCGGTGCTCTCCGCGTGCCGGGCGCTGTCGGTGCAGTTGACCCCGTTCCTGCCGGCCGCCGCGGCCCGGATCACCACCCAGTGCGTGACCCTCACCGAACGGCTGCCGCCGCCGCGCGCGCTGTTCCCCCAGGGGTGACGGGAACTCCGGGGCGGCCGGCCGCGACTAGTGGCGGTACCCCGGGGGGAGAAGCGTGCGACTGGTTGCCCTGTTGACCTCGGCCATGGGTTTCTCCATGCTGCCGCTGTTCCTGCTGGGCGCGCTGGCGCCGTTCCTGGTGGCGGACCTGGCCGTGGCACGACCGCTGCTCGGCGTCCTCGTCACGGCCGGGTTCGGGGTGGCGGCGGTGCTGTCGCTGATCGTCGGGTCGGTGGTGGACGCGGTCGGCGCGCGTCGGGCGACGGTGGCGCTGTTCGCGGTGTCGGCGGTCGCGCTCGGGGTGTTCGCGGTCGCGGGCGGGTACGGGGCGCTGGTCGGCGCGGTCGCGCTGGGCGGTGTGCCGCAGGCGCTGGCGAACCCGGCGACGAACCGGGTCATCGCGGCGCACGTGGCGCCCGCGCGGCGGCCGGGCGCGGTGGGGGTCAAGCAGTCGGGGGTGCAGCTCGGCGCGTTCGCCGCCGGGTTGCCGCTGGCGTGGGTGGCGCAGGCGGTGGACTGGCGGGTCGCGGTGGGGTGCGCGGCGGTGCTCGCCGGGGTGGCCGCGGTGGCGGCACTGGGGTTGCCCGCCGATCCGGAGCCCGTGCGGCGGACGGTGGTGCGGGTGGCGTGGACCGCGGAACCGACGGTCCGTCGACTGCTCGCCTTCTCGGTGCCGCTGGGCGCGGGCATCGCGGCGGTGAACACCTACGTCGCGCTGTTCGCGGGACAGGACCTGGGTTTCCCGCCGCGGTCGGCCGCCGCGCTGGTGGCCGGGCTGGGGGTGACCGGGATTGTCGGGCGGGTGCTGTGGACGCGCGTCGGGACGCCGCGGGTGCTGCTCGCGCCGTTGGCGGCGGGCGCGGTGCTCGCGGCGCTGTCGCTGGCGTTCGCGGGCGTGCTCGGCGGCGGGTTCGCGTGGGTCGGCGTGCTCGCGGTCGGCGCGTTCGCGGTGTCGGCCAACGCGGTGTCGATGTCGTTGGTGCTCGCGACGGCGACGCCGGGGCACACCGGGCGCGACTCGGCGCTGGTGTCGGCGGGGTTCTTCGCCGGGTTCGCGCTCGGACCGCCGGTGGTCGGGGTGCTGGTGGACGCGGCGGGGTACCGCGCGGGGTGGCTGCTGGTGGCGGCGCTGTTCGCGGGCGCGGGAGCGGTGGTGCTGCGGTGGAGGCGCTGATCGGCGCGCTGCTGGACCGGGTCGACGGGGTCGCCGCGGCGGTGGGCGACCGGTTTCCCCTGTACGCGCAAGGGGAGCAGTGGCGGACGACCGCGCGCGGCTCGTGGGCGGGCGGGTGCTGGGTCGGGACGTTGTGGTTGCGCGCCAAGCTGACCGGCGAGGTCGGCGCGGCGGAGGCGTGGACCCGCAGGCTGGTCCGCTGGACGCACGAGGACACCGCGTGCCGGGGCTTGATCTTCTGGTACGGCGCGGCCGGGCACCGGCTCGGGGTGACCGCCGACCACTCGGTCGCCACCGACGCCGCCGCGGCGCTCGCGTCCTCGTTCGACGGGCGGGAGATCCCCTGGGGCACCGCGCTCGGACCCGAGCCGGAGTGCCGGGTCGACGGCGCGGCCGGCACCGTGCCGCTGCTCGCGTGGGCCGGGCACCGCACGGAAGCCTTGGCGCACAGCCGTTTTCACCTCGCGCGGCCGACGGGTGTGTGGGACCGCGGCCGGGCGTGGCACGCGCTGGTGGCCGCCGACACCGCGCACTGGCTCGGCGTGCGGCACGAGAGCGACACCGGCGGGGAGTTCGCCGACACGTCGGCCGGCGCGATCGCGGCCGTGGCGCGGCTCAAGCTCGGGCTCGGCGCCGACCTGCTGGAGCGGGTCGCCGACCGGGTGCGGCGCGGTCGGTTGCGCGGCGGTGTCTACAGTGGACAGAACGACCTGGAGACGGTGTGGGGCAACTACTTCCTGCTGCTCGGCGCGGCGATCGCCCTTCCGCTGCCCGAGTTCGACCTTCACGCGGGTGTCGAAGCTGTCCGACAACCGCTCGGCCAACTCCTGGAGACCCGGCGCGAGCATCGGCT
>NZ_JBFAEO010000011.1:0-160022 GCF_040642015.1 Actinosynnema sp. NPDC020468 | reverse complement strand
CGGGCCGTCGTCGCAAGCTCAACGAGCCCCTCAGTTCGGATTCCACCAGCGTGCGCACGATCTGGAGGCCGAGCCGATCCGTGCGTTCGAGGGAGTGACCGCGGTGCGCCAGGCCGGCGGGGTGGTGGTGGCGGTTTCGGCGGCTTCCCTGGTGCCGAACTCGGTGAAGAGTTCCTGGGCTTCGGTCCAGCAGCACGAGGCTCCCGGGCCTCGGATCGAGGCGCCCAGGTCGCGCAGGGTTCGGGCTCGCCAGAGTTTCGAGCCGTGCCGGGCCCACAGGCGGAGGGCTTCGGTCAGGCGGGCTCGGGCTTCCGGGAGGTCGCCCGCGGCCAGGGCCGTTTCGCCCAGGGTGCGGGTCGCGAGCGCGACGCCGAACGTGTCGTCGTGGTCGCGGAACAGGGTGAGGGCGCCGCGCAGCGTGTCCGCGACCCCCTCGAACCGGCCCTGGCGCACCGCGGTCTTCGCCGACGCCACCGCCGCCCGGGCCGCGCCCAGGTCGTCGCCCGCGTCCCGCAGCACAACCTCGGCCCAGCGGGTGGAGCGCTCCGCCTCGGCGAGATCACCGACCGCCCGCGCGCACAACCCCGTCTCCAGCACCGCCGACGCCTCGCCGCGCCGGTCGCCGACCAACCGGAACAGCTCCGCGGCGCGAGTCGACATCGCGCGCGCCTCGGCGACGTCGCCCACCGCCAACGCCACCGACGCCACACCGTGGCACGCCGCCGCGACCAGGCCGGTGGCGCCGATCCGGGTGGCCGCCGCGAGGCCCGCCTCCAGGTCGGCCCGCGCGGCCACGAAGCGGGCCTCGTCGCGGCGCACCAGGCCCGACGCGATCGACGCGGCCACCGCGGTCTCGTCGTCCGCCGAGTCCAACGCCCGCGCCAGGGTCGCCGTCGCGGACCGGTGGTCGGCCCGCGCGTGGTGCGCCTGGCCGAGGCTCAGCAGCAGGGCCGCCTCGACCCGGGGTTCGGCCGACGGCAGCAGCGCCTCGTGCGTGCGCCGCCACGTGTCCACGTCGTGCCGCACGGCGCACTCCCGCCCCAGCAGGATCGCCGCCGGCGCGCCGACCGGGTCGGGCACGCCGAGTCCGCGCGCCCGTTCCAGCACGTGCGCGAGCGCCGCGCTCTCCGCCGCCGACCACACCGCCACGTCGGCCGGCGCCGGGTCGACGGGCGCGGTGACGACCGGTCCGACCAGCACCATCGGCAACCGACGTCCGGCCAGCGCGAGCAGTCCGGTCCACGCGCGCAGCAACCGGGTCACCGCCTCGGCGACCACGTCGGGCGGTTCGACCGCCGCCCGTTCGACGCCGAACAGCCGCACCAGCTCGGGCACCCGGTACCGGACACCGCCCGCCGCGCCGACGACCTGGAGCAGGCGCAGGTCCACCAGCCGTTCCACGACGTCCTCGCCGTCCTGCCGGGCGACGCCGACCAGCGTGCCGGCGACCCACCCGGCGAAGTCGGGCAACCCGAGCAGCGACAGCAGGTGGAACACCCGCCGGTGCACGTCGTCCAACCCGGCGTACTCGACCTCCAGGCTGGACCGCACCGCGAGGTCGCCCACCGACAGCGCGTCGAGCCGCCGCCGGTCGTCGGCCAACCGGTCCGCCAGCACGCTCAACCGCCAGTGCGGCCGCGCGACCAGCCGGGCCGCCGCGGCCCGCAACGCCAGCGGCAACCCGCCGCAGTAGGCCGCGATGTCCGCCGCCGCGCCGGGTTCGGCGTCCACCCGGTCCGACCCGACGACCCGGCGCAGCACCTCCACCGCGCCGGCCGCGCCGAGCGGACCGACCTCGACCACGTCCGCGCCCGCGAGACCGGGCAGCCGCGACCGGCTGGTCGCCAGCACCAGACACCCCGGCCCGGCGGGCAGCAACCCGCGCACCTGCCGCTCGGACCGCACGTTGTCGAGCACCAACAACACCCGCCGGCCCGCCAGCTCGCGCCGGAACAGCTCCACCCACAGCCCGGGGTCCGCCGCCGGCACGCCCAGCAGCCCCAGGAACCGGCCGGCGACGTGCCGCGCGTCGGGCTCGCCGTCGCCCAGGTCGGCGTACAGCTGCCCGTCCGGGTACCGGTCCCGCACCAGGTGCGCGGCGCGGACGGCCACCGCCGACTTGCCGACCCCGGCCGGTCCCGCGACGACCACGACCCGCGTGGTCACCGCGTCGGCCCGGTGGTCGGCGACGATCCGCGCCAGCTCGGCCTCCCGGTCGGTGAGGTCGGCGTCGTCCGGCGGCAGGGTGCGCGGCGGCACCACCTCCGGCGCGACCCGCGGCGCGGGCACCCCGGGCGGCTCCACCGCGCGGTCGAGCACCTCCCGGTGCAGGTCCCGCAGCACGGGACCGGGCTCGATGCCCAGCTCGTCGGCCAGCCGGTCCCGGACCTCCCGGTACACGGCCAGCGCCTCCTCCGGCCGGCCCAACACGTGCAACGCCCGCATCAGCAGCGCGTGCGTCTCCTCGCGCAACGGGTGCGCGGCGGCCAGCCGTTCCAGCCCGGACACCGCCTCGCGCGCCAGCCCGAGCGCCAACCTGGTGCGCGCCAAGCCTTCCTCGGCCGCCGCCCGGCCGCCCGCCAGCCCGACGACGCGGACCCGGGCGAACGCGGCGTCCACCCCGCCGAGCGCGGGACCGCGCCACAGCGCCACGGCCCGCTCGTAGTGGGCCACCGCCTCCCGGTGCTCACCACCCCGCTCGGCCCGCCGCGCCACGTCCACGTGCCGCTCGAACTCGCCGAGGTCGGTGTCCGCGACGCCGATCCGCAGCTCGTACCCCGGCGCGCGGGTGACCAGCGCGTCCTCGGCGCCGACCGACGCCAACGCGCGCCGCAACCGGGACACGTAGGTGTGCACCAGCGCGGTCGCCGTCCGCGGCGGCTCCTCCCAGAGCAGGTCGATCAGCCTTTCGGTCGACAGCACCTGGCGCTCCAGCGCCAACGCGGCGAGCACCGCCTTCGGCTTCGCGCCGCCGACCTGCGCCTCCCGCCCACCCGACCACAACTCGACCGGTCCCAACACCAGCACGCGCACGCCGAACCCCCCGCCACCGCCTCCGGCACCCCACGGATCCTGCCCGCCCGCGGACCGCCCCGTCACCCCGTCCCGATCTTCGGGCACGGGGTTCCCCGCACGCACCCCGGGGCGCGTGCGGGGAGAGTCGTCACCCCCAGATGTCCGAGTGCCGCCCGATGGTCGGACCCCAGTAGAAGTGCCGCAACCCTCCGACCCCGTGCAGCCACACGTGCTGCTGGTCGCCGAAGATCGCGCCGACCAGCTGGTCGGAGCCGGGGTCGTTGCCCCACACGTCCTGCTGCCGCCCGAACGACGGGCCCCAGTAGAGGTGCTGGATGTTGCCCGCGGGGTCGCGCACCCACACGTGCCGCTGGTCGCCGTAGGGCAGGTACACCGGGCGGCCCGTGATCTCCGTGGTGGTCCAGTCCTCCTGGGTCACCGCGCCGGTCGTGCCCTTGGCGTAGTGCCGGAGGTTGCCGGTGGCGTTCTTCACCCACACGAGCAGCTTGTCCCCGGACACCCCGGCCACCGGGTCACCCGCGATCGGGTCACCCCAGAGCTCTTGCTGGATGGCCGAGCCCGGGCTCCACCAGAAGTGCTTGAGCCGCCCCGCCGGGGTGCGCGCGAACACGTGCTGCTCGCTGCCGCGCACCACCACCGACGGCTTGCCGACCACGTCGTTGCCCCACACGTCGGACAGCTGCCCGAGCGACGGCGACCAGTAGAAGTGCCGCAGCTCGTTGTTCGCGCCCTGCGCCCACACGTGCTGCTGGTCGCCGATCACGATGGCCGCCGGCTCGTCGGCGATCGTGCCGCCGTCCCAGGTGTCGTTGCGCAGCCCGAACGTCGGGCCCCAGTAGAAGTGCCGGAGCTGGTTGCTCACCCCGCGGGCGAAGACGTGGATCTGGTCGTTGTACTTGACCACGACCGGATCGCTGATCACCGACCCGTAGGGAGCCCACTCGTAGGTGCCGAAGCCGTACTCGGCCATCCACGACGTGGATCGGATCGAGCGGTCGACCCGCTCGAAGTAGTACTGGGCGGTCGAGTTGTCGGCCTGGTAGTCGATCGCCCGACCGCCCTCGACCACCGGACTCGCCGCGACGGTCGCCCGCGCGTCCACCGGCGCTCCGACGGCGACGGCCGAACCGGTGGACAGCACCAGCCCCACCGCCGCCACTCCCACCGTCCGGAGCAGAGTTCTCCGCAACACGGTCCCCCCTCACGCGCCACCGCCCCTCGGTGGCCGGACCGACGGTAGTGCGGCCACCTGCACGCGACCTGTCCCGCGGCCGGCAGCCGCCGTCAGGTCGCCGCGCCGGCCCTCGCGGGCAGCGCGGAGAGCAGTTCCCGGGTGTAGTCGTGGCGCGGGTGGTCGAACACGTCGTCCACCGGGCCGGTTTCCACGATCGCGCCGTCCTTCATCACCGCGACGCGGTCGCTCACGTGCCGCACCACGCCCAGGTCGTGCGAGATGAACAGCACCGCCGCGCCGGTGTCCCGGCGCAGGTCCAGCAGGAGGTCGAGGATCTGGGCCTGGATGGAGACGTCCAGCGCCGACACCGGCTCGTCGCACACCAGCACGTCCGGGTCGGTGGCCAGGGCGCGGGCGATGGACACCCGTTGCCGTTGACCTCCGGACAGCTCGCGCGGTCGACGGGTCAGCACGGTGCGGGACAGGCCCACCCGGTCCAGCAGGTCGGCCACCCGGGCCCGCCGGTCGGCGCCGCGGCGACCGGTGCGGGCCACCGCCTCGCCGATGACCCGTTCCACCGGGTAGCGGGGGTCGAACGAGCCGAGCGGGTCCTGCGGCACGGTCTGGATCCGGGTGCGGCGGGCGCGCCTGGCCCGCTCCCGCAGCCCGCTCCACGGCTCGCCGAACAGCCGCACCTCGCCCTCGTCGGGTTCGGCGAACCCGAGCGCGATGCGGGCCGCGGTGGTTTTGCCCGAGCCGGATTCGCCCACCAGACCGAGGGTTTCGCCGCGCGCGAGGGTGAACGAGACGTCCTTCACCGCGTCGTACCAGGTGCGGTCGGGCGCGCGGAACCGCTTCGCGATGCCGGTGACCTCGACCAGCGCGTCGCCGACGACCGAGGCGGGCGCGATCCGGTCGGGCTCGACGGGTGCGGGCTCGGCGGGCCCGGGGTGCCGGCAGCGGGGGCCGGAGGTCGGGTGGGCGGGCAGTGCCGCGCGGCAGTCGTCGTCGGCGCGGGCGCACCGGGTGGCGTACGGGCAGCCGTCGGGACCGGGCGCGGCGCCGTCGACCGGGGTGATCGACAGTCGCACGCCGCGCGGCCGGGTGCCGGGCACGGCCGCGATCAGGGCCTGGGTGTAGGGGTGGCGCGGGTCGTCCAGCACCTCGCGGACCGGTCCGTGCTCGACCACGACGCCGCCGTACATCACCGCCACGCGGTCGGCGATGCCCGCGACCACGGACAGGTCGTGGCTGATCAGCAGCAGCGCGGTGCCCTCGTCCTTCAAGCGCCGCAACAACTTCAGCACCTGGGCCTGCACGGTGACGTCGAGCGCGGTGGTCGGCTCGTCGGCGATCAGCAGGCGGGGCGCCGCGGCCAGCGCGGACGCGATCAGGGCGCGTTGGCGCAACCCGCCGGAGAGTTGGTGCGGGTACTGCCGGGCCCGCCGGTCGGGTTCGGGCACGCCGACGCCGTCGAGGAGTTCGCGCACCCGCGCCGGCCGGTCGGCGCGGTCCACGACCCCGTGCACGCGCAGCGCCTCGCCGACCTCCGCGCCCACGGTGCGCAACGGGTCGAGCGACACCAGCGCGTCCTGGAGCACGAGCCCGATCTCCCGGCCGCGCACCCGGCGCCAGCCGGCCTCGCGGACGCCGGTGAGGTCGCGGCCGTCGAAGGTCAGGGCGCGGGCGCGGACCGTCGCGGTGTCGCCGGCGAGGCCGACCAGGGTGCGCGCGGTGACGCTCTTGCCCGAGCCGGACTCGCCGACGATCGCGAGGCACTCCCCCGCGTCCAGGGTGAAGGAGACGTCGCGGACCGCGTGCACACCGGGGAACGCGACGTCGAGACCGTCGACCACGAGCAGGCTCATGCGGAAGTCCTCTTGGTGAACGCCGCCTGGAGCCGGCGGCCGACGACGTTGACCGACACCACGGCCAGGGTGATCGCCGCGCCCGGGAACACGGCGGTCCACCAGGCCACGGCGAGGAACTTGCGCCCGGAGGAGAGCATCGTGCCCCACTCCGGTGCCGGCGGACGCGCGCCGAGGCCGAGGAAGCTCAAGCCGGACACCGCGATGATGGCGGTGCCGAACCCGACCGTGGCGAGCACGAGCAGCGGACCGAGCGCGTTGGGCAGCACGTGCCGGGCGATGAGCACCGGACGCGGCAGGCCCAGTCCGACCGCCGCCTCCACGTACCCGGACCGGCGGACCACCAGGGCCTCGGCGCGGACCATGCGGGCGTAGCCGGGCACCAGCGACACCGCGATGGCGATCATGGTGTTGCCCGTGCCGGGTCCGAGCACCGCGATGACGAGCAGCGCGATCATCAACTCCGGCAACGAGAGCAGCACGTCGGCCAGTCGCATGAGGACGGTGTCGGCCACGCCGCCGCCGAGCGCGGCGGCGATGCCGAGCAGCGCGCCGGCGGTGACCGCGACGAGGATCGCGCCCAGTCCGACCGACAGCGACGAGCGCGCGCCGTGCACGACGCGGGAGAACACGTCGCGGCCGAGTTCGTCGGTACCGAGCCAGTGCCCACCACCGGGCGGCCGCAACGCGTTGACCGGGTCGGCCTCGATCGGCGACACCGAGGTGAACAGGCCGGGCGCGACGGCCGCCAGCGCCAGCACGACGACGATCAGGCCGCACAGCACCACGGCCGCGCGAGGAGTCCTGCGCACGCTCGTCACCTCGTCCGCAATCGGGGGTCGACCACCAGGTACAGCAGGTCGACCAGGGTGGAGATCACCACAAACACCAACGCGGACAACAGCACCAGGCCGATCACGAGCGGCATGTCCTTGTTGGTCACGGCTTGCAGCGTCAGCGCGCCGATGCCGGGACGGCCGAACACCGTCTCGACCAGCACCGCGCCGCCCAGCAGCGAGCCGGTGAGCCAACCGGTCAGCGTCACCAGCGGCACCGCGGCGTGCCGCAGCGCGTGCCGGGCGCGCACCGCGGTCCGGCTCAGCCCGCGCGCCCGGGCGGTCACCGCGAACGGCTCGGCCAGGGCGGCCTCCAGCCCTTCCCGCAGCACCTGCGAGAGCACACCGGCCACCGGCAGCGCCAGGGTCAGCGCGGGCAGCACGAGCGCCGAGAAGTCCTCCGCGCCGGACACCGGGAACCACCGCAGCGTGAAGGAGAACACGGTCAGCAGCAGGATCCCGACCCAGAACGGCGGGCTGGAGACCGCGAGCAGCTCCCACCCCGACGCCACCGCCTTGAGCCCGCGCCGCCGACCCGCGGTGGCGATCGCGGAGCCGACCGAGATCGCCACCGCGAGGACCAGGGCGGCCAGCGCGAGCTCGGCGGTCGGACCGAGCTGGTCGCCGATCAGGTCCACGACCTGGCGCTGCAACTGGTAGGACCGGCCTAGGTCACCGGTCGCCAGTCGGCCGAGGTAGTGCAGGAACTGGCCGAGCACGGGCCGGTCCAGCCCGTACTCGGCCCGGATGGCCGCCTGCACCTGCGCGGACGCCTGGGTCGCCGGACCGAGGATGATGGCGACCGGGTCGCCGGGGATCAGTTGCAGCGCGGCGAAGGCGAGTCCGGCCGCGCCCAGGAGCACGGCGAGCGCGGCCAGGACCCGGTGCGCGGCGCCGCGCAGGAGCGGGCGGATCACTTCTTGTCGAGCCAGACGTCGTAGAAGCCGAGCCGGGCGTCCTTGGTGTAGGACAGGCCGTGCACGGTCTTCGCGACACCCGCGGTGTTCAGCGGCGTGTAGACCGGGTCCCCAGCGCGAGGTCGACCGTGGCCCGGCGCTGCACCTTGGCGTAGGCGCCGGCGCGGGCGGCCGGGTCGGCGGACCCGCGGGCCGACTCGGTGAGCTGGTCGAGTTCGGCGTCCTGGGTGAAGGTCGCGTTCTGACCGCCCTTACCGGGCTGGCTCGCGCTGTTGAAGAACAGCCACAGCACGTCCGGCTCGAACCGGTTCCAGCTGTAGTCGGTGAAGTCGGTCTGCCCGCCGTACACCTGCTTGATGTAGGTGCCGATGTCGGGCTGGTCGCGGACGACCTCGACGCCGAGCTTCTTCAGGTCGGCCTGGATGGCCTGCCCCAGCACGTCGCGCTGCTCGCGCAGGTACGGCGGCGGCATGACGGGCCACTTGACGACCAGCCGGGCGCCGTTCTTGGTCCGGTAGCCGTCGGCGTCCTTGCCGGTCCAGCCGGCCTGGTCGAGCAGCTTCGCGGCCTCGGCGGCGTCGTGCGGCCAGCTGTTCTCCAGCGTGGCGTCGTACCCGGTGGTGGACGGCGACAGCGGGCTCCAGGCGCGCTTGTACTGTCCGAAGTAGACGGTCTTCACGGCCTGGTCGAGGTCGATGCCGCGCTGGATCGCCTTGCGCACCAACGGGTCGTCGAACGGCGCCTTGGACGCGTTGAGGTAGATGTTGTAGTTGCCGCCCGGCACGTCGTTCTTGAGCAGACCGACGCTCTGGTCCGCCTCGAGGTTCTTCACGTCGACCGGCGAGATCGCCCGTGCCACCTGCACCTGGCCGCTGGTCAGCGCGCCCACCCGGACCGAGTCCTCGGAGAGGAACCGCACGGTGAGCTTGTCCAGGTACGCAGCCCCGGTGTGCGCCGCGCCGGTCGGCGCCCAGTTGTAGTCCGCGTTCCTGGTCAGGACGAGGTTCTGCCCCTTGGTGTACTCGGTGAAGGTGAACGGCCCGGTACCGACCTCGACCGCGCCACCGCCGCCGAGCTTGTCGGCGTTGTCCGCCAACGTCTTCGGCGAGTAGAACCCGAGGTAGGGGGTGCTCGCGCCCTGGAGGAACGGCGCGAAGGGCGCGGTGAAGGACACCTTGGCGGTGCGCGGGTCGACCACCTCGGTGCCCGCGTACGGGCCGAGCAGGCTGGCCGCGAGCTGGGACTTGGTGGCGGGGTTGGCGATCCGGTCGAAGTTCGCCTTCACGGCCGCCGCGTCGAACGGGGTGCCGTCGGTGAACTTCACGCCGTCGCGCAGGTGGAACGTGTAGGACTTCAGGTCCGGCGCGACGTCCCACGAGGACGCGAGCCACGGCGTGAACCTGCCGTCGGCGTCGACCGACACCAGTGAGTCGACCACGTGGCGCAGGATCTCGCCGGTGATGTCCTGCGGGCTGACGTGCACGTCGAACGAGACGGGCTCGCTGTCGACCGCGACCGTCAGCTCACCACCCGACACCGGTGCCGACGCCGTGGTGCCGGGTCCCGCGTTCGCCCCGCCGCAGGCGGAGAGGACGAACGCGAGACCGCAGACCAGGGCGGCGGCCCGGCGGGACAACAAAGAGGACTCCGCGGTGGCTCTTCGCCTGCGCATGGTGGGGCTCCACAACGTCGAGTACTGGATTTTTCCCTTGGGACAAAGGAAATCCGCCGAGCGGCTGACTCGAACGTAGTCCGGGACACCGAAGTCACCGCACCCCTACGCACCCCTAGCGCCCCCTAGTCACCCCGGCCCGGGTGCTGTTCGGCGGGGCGATCGTGGAGCTGCCCCGGTCACCCGGCACGTGCCCGCGCGCCCGGCGGCGAGGCGGCCGGCGGTGCGCCCTCCCCCGCCGGCCGCCCGCACCGCCTAAGCCTCCGCAGCCTCCGCCGGCACCCCGGTGTCGGGCAGCCAGCGGTCCCACTCCCTCGCCGGCAGCGCCACCTTCGGTCCGAGCGGGAACCTCGGCACCGACACGCGGCGCGCGATCCGCCAACCCGCCGGGGTGTCCCGGAACTCGTCCAGGTAGTCCCCGTTGGTCACGCTGCCGTCGACCAGCACCGCGAGGTAGCGGCTGCGCACGCGCAGCACCTCCGCCGGGTCGCCCGGCGCGCGGAACACCACCGAGTCCAGGGTGTGGTGGTCCACCCGGTCCGGTCCGATGGCGAGCGCGAACTCGCGGATCGCCGCCAGGCCGCGCACCTCACGGCCGCCGCCCATGGTCAGCTCGATCACCGCGTCCTCGGTGAACACCAGGCCGAACCGGTCGACGTCCCTGTTGTCGAAGACGTGCGGGAACAGCGCGCGGACCTGGTCCACCGCGCCGATCTCCGCCGCCGTCGGCCGGGCGCTCAGGACGCGACCTGCTGGATGATGCCCAGGCGGTCGGGCAGCACGCGGTAGCGCACGACCTGGCCGTCCCGGAACGTGATCAGGCTGACGCTGTGGCCCACGAACCGGCGGCCGGTGCCGGGCACGCCGAACATGTTGCCGCGGTGGATGCCGTCCATCCGCCAGTACACGACGACGCGGTCGCCCTCGGCCACCAGGTCGGTGATGGTGGTCTTGACGTCCTCCACCGTCTCCCACAACCACGTGGCGTGCTGGCGGAACGCCTCGCGCCCCGCGCCGCCGATGCCCGCGGCCTCGTCCACCGCGTCCTCGGCGATGATCTCGTCCACGAGGTCGAGCCGGCGCTCGTTGACGAACTCCTCGTAGTACCGCCGGGCGACTTCCTTGTTGATCTCGATGCTCACTGCACGCCTTTCTCGGTGGGGTTTCGGTGCTCAGCCCGGAGGTTCGCCGGGACCGGCCGGCGGGAGCAGGATGCCCCCGTTGGCGGACAGGCCGCCGTCGACCGACAGCACGGTCCCGGTGATGTAGGACGCGGCGGGCGAGGTGAGGAAGAAGATCGCCTCGGCCTGCTCGCGCGGTTGTGCCCAGCGACCCAGCGGGATGCGCCGGGCGATGGTGGCGCCGAACGTCGGGTGCTCGACCTGCGACCGGGTCATCGCGGTGACCGTGCCGCCGGGCGCGATCGCGTTGATCCGGATGTCCTCGGCCGCGTAGTCGATCGCGAGTCCGCGCACCAGGTTGATCTGCGCGGCCTTCGCGGCGTTGTACGCCCAGGTGGACGGGTCGCCGCGCAGCCCGGACACCGAGGAGGTGACCACGATGGCCCCGCCGCCGGACTGGCGCAGCGCGGGCGCGGCGGCCCGGATGCCGGCCGCGGCGCCCAGCACGTTCACGGTCAGCACCTCGGCCAGCCGGTCGAGCGCGCCGGGCGCCTCGATCGGACCGCCGCCGCCGTACCCGGCGTTCAGCACGGCCGCGTCGAGCCTGCCGAACCGCTCCAGCGCGGTCGCGACGGCCTGCGCGTTGACGCGCTCGCTCGCCACGTCGCCGACCACGGCGGCCACGTCCGGGCGGTCGGCCAGGTCGCCGAGACCGGCGGGCGAGATGTCGACCGCGACGGCGTTCCAGCCGCGTTCGGTGTAGAGGTCGAGCGCGGCGCGGCCGATGCCGGAACCGGCGCCGGTCACGACCACCACCCGGGTCGGCTCTTCTGTTGCGGACACTGGGTTCTTCGCTTCCTTTCGTCTCACCCGGCGGCTGCTGCGCCGAGGGTGTCGAGCCAGTCGCGCACGGCGGCCACGGTGGTGTCCGCGTGGTCCTCCAGCACGGTGAAGTGGTCGCCGGGCACGTCGACCACCTCGTGCGGGAAGGGCCACGCCGCACGCCAGTCGTGCGGTCCGTCGGTGATCGTGCCGCGCAGCGGTTCCCCGGCCCGGACGAGCAGGGTGCGACCGCCGATCGGCCTGGGCGCCCAGTCCGCGAGGACGCGGCCGTAGCCGCCCATGGCGGTGAGGCTGGTGTCGCTCCACACCATCCGGTAGCGCTCGATCCGCTCAAGCATCCCGTCCAGCATCGCCTGGAGCCACCAGTCCCGGAATCCGGGCAACTTCGGGCTTTCGATGAGGTAGGAGTCGATCAGGACTTGACCGAGCGGCGGAACACCGTCCGCCTCCAGCGTCGCGGCGACGGCGTTGGCGATGCACCCGCCCATCGAGCGGCCGACGATCACGTACAGCGCGTCGCCCACCCACGCCCGGACCGTGTCGGCGTGCATCCGGACGTAGGTGGACTCGCTGTCCGGCAACGAGTCCGTCTCCCGGTAGCCGGGCGAGGGCACCACCAGCACGTCCCGCTCGCCCGCCAGGCCGTGCCCGAACCGGGCGTATTCGTGCGGCCCGGAGATCGCGCTCACCGCCGGGAACAGCACCAGCTTGACCCGACCCGGCCCGGTGGCCAGCTCGATCGGCGGCAGCACGTGCTCGGGCGTCTGCTCGGCGGTGAAGCTCGTCCGCAGGTGCGAGGCGACGCCGATGATCTCGGCCGCCGCCGGGTACTGCCCGCTGCCCGCGAGCGCCCGGTAGAGCGTCGCGAGCGGACCCTGCCGGTCGGCCGGCGGTGCGGGCGGGGTGTCGGCGAGGTCGCCGAGGCCCGCGTCCAGGTGCGCGGCGAGCGCGGTCGGGTCGGGGTGGTCGAACGTGGCGGTCGCGGGCAGTCGCAAGCCGGTGGCCGCGTCGAGCCGGTTGCGCAGCTCGACCGAGGTCAGCGAGTCGAGCCCGAGGTCCGCGAACGGCCGGTCCGGCTCCACCGCGTCGATCCCGGTGCCCAGCACCGAGGCCGCCTCCGCGCGCACCAGGTCGAGCAGCGCGGCCCGGCGCGCGGCCGGGTCGAGCGCCGCCAACCGGGACCGGGCACCGCGCGGGTCGTCCGTGCTCGCGGCACGCCGACGTGGCCGGACCAGACCGCGCAGCACCGCCGGCACCGCGCTCCCGTTCCGCACGGCGGCGAGGTCGAGCGGCGCCGGCACGGCGGTGGGCAGGTCCAGTCGCAGCGCGGCGTCGAACAGCGCGGCGCCCTGCTCGTCGTCGATCAGCCGGAGCCCGGCGCGCGCGGACCGGGCCAGGTCGACCTCGGTCAGGTGCCCGGTGATGCCGCTGGGCGTGGCCCACTGGCCCCAGGACAGCGAGGTCGCGGCCAGGCCGACGCTCGCCCGGTGCACGGCCAGCGCGTCCAGGAACGCGTTGGCCGCGGCGTAGGCACCCTGACCGGGTCCGCCGAACACCGCCGCGACCGAGCTGTACAGCACGAACGCGGCCAGGTCGTGGTGGCGGGTGAGCCGGTGGAGGTGCCACGCGGCGTCGACCTTGGGCGCGAGCACGGCGTCCACCCGCTCGGCGGTGAGCGTGTCGAGCGTGCCGTCCGCGACGACGCCGGCCGTGTGCACGACCGCGGTCAGCGGGTGCTCGTCCGGGATCGCGGCGACCACGTCGGCGAGGAAGTCCGGGTCGACCACGTCGCCCGCCGCCACCACGACCTCGGCGCCCGCCTCGGCCAACTCGGCCAGCAGCTCCGCCGCGCCCGGGGTGTCCGCGCCACGCCTGCCGACGAGCACGAGCCTCCGGACGCCGTGCGACCGGACCACGTGCCGGGCCGCGATCGCGCCGAGCACGCCGAACCCGCCGGTGATCAGCGCGGTGCCGTCCGGGTTCCACGGCCGGCCGCCGTCCTCCGGCGGCGCGACCCGGGCGAGCCTGGGCGCCAGCACCCGGTCGCCGCGCACCGCCACCTGCGGCTCGCCGAGCCCGAGCACGGCCGGGTCGAACTCGTCGTCCGGGCCGAGGTCCACCAGCACGACCCGACCCGGCCGCTCCGCCTGGGCGCTGCGCAGCAGGCCGAGCAGCGGCGCGGTGACGCCGTCCGGCAGCTCACCATCCACAGTGGACACCGCACCGCGGGTCACCACGGCGAGCACCCGGTCGTCGGCGAGCCGGTCCCGCACCTGCGCCGCGACGGCGAGCAGCGTGGACCGGATCTCCTCCGGCAGCACCGCGTTCCGGTCGCCGGGCGGCACCACCAGCACGTCGCACTCGGGCGTCGGCCCGGGTTCGGCCACCTCGACCCAGGTGAGCGCGAACAGGGCGTCCCGGTCGGACCGCGCGGCGGCGAGCCGGTCGGCGGTGATCAGCCGGGAACGCAACGCGTCGACCGAGACGACCGGCGCGCCGGACGGGTCGACCGCGTGCAGCGCCAACTCGTCCGGTCCGGTCAGGGTGAGCCGAACCCGCAGCGAGCGCGCGCCCGACGCGTGCAGCCGCACCCCGCGGTAGGCGAACGGCAACCGGTTCGCGCCCGGCGGGTTGGTGGCCAGGTCGTGGTGCGCGGGCGCGTGCAGGGCGGCGTCGAACAGCGCCGGGTGCAGGCCGAAGTCGCCCGCCGGGGTGCCCTCGGGCAGTTCCAGCTCGGCGTGGAAGACCTCGCCGGAGCGCCACGCGGCACGCACACCCCGGAACACCGGGCCGTAGTGCAACCCGGCCGCGTCCAGTTCGGCGTAGAGGTCGGCGACGTCGACCGGCTCGCCCGCCGGCGGCCAGTCGAACTCCGGGTGCGCGGCGGAGGCCTGTTCGGTGAGCGCCCCGGTGGCGTGGGTGGTCCACTCGGCCTCGCCCACGCGCGAGTGCACGCCGAACGCCCGGCGCCCCGAGCCGTCCGACTCCTCCACCACGACCTGCACCCGCACCTCACCGCGCTCGGGCACGACGAGCGGCGCGGCGACGACGAGTTCCTCCACCGTCGACGCGCCCACCTCGTCGCCCGCGCGCAGGGCCAGTTCGAGCAGCGCGGTGCCGGGCAGGATCACGGTCCCCCGCACGGCGTGGTCGACCAGCCACGGGTGGGTGCGCGTGGACAGCGCGCCGGTCAGCACGAAACCGCCGCCGGCCAACGCGACCGCGGTGCCGAGCAGCGGGTGCGACTGCGCCGCGCCCGCCGGCCGGACCACGTCGGCGAGCCAGTACCGGTCGCGGCGGAACGCGTAGGTGGGCGGGGTGACGGTGCGCGGCTCGTGGTCGGCGAACACCGCCTGCCAGTCGACCTTCGCGCCCTGGGCGTGCGCGAGACCCAGCGCGGCGAACGCGGTCGCGACCTCCGACCGGTCCCGGCGCAGCGCGGGCAGGGCCCGGACCGGTCGGTCCGCGAGCGCGTCCCGGACCAGCGCGGTGAGCACGCCGTCGGGCCCGAGTTCGAGGAACGTGCGGACGCCCGCGTCGGCGAGGTGGTTCACCACGTCGCCGAACCGGACCGCGCCGCGCACGTGCCGCACCCAGTAGTCGGCCGAGCCGACGTCGCCGACCTCGCCGGTCAGGTTGGACACCACGGGGATCGTCGGCGGGTGGAAGGTCAACCCCTCGGCGACCGCCCGGAACGGCTCCAGCACCGGGTCGACGAGCGGCGAGTGGAACGCGTGCGACACCGACAGCCGGCGGGTGCGCCGACCGAGCGCGGCGAAGTGCGCCGCCACCTCCTCGGCCGCGTGCGCGACGCCCGAGACGACCACGGACGTGGGCCCGTTGACCGCCGCCACGCCGACCTCGTGCTCCCGGCCGGCGAGCAGCGGCAGCACCTCGTCCTCCGTCGCCTGGACGGCCACCATCGCGCCGCCCTCGGGCAGCGCGGCCATCAGCCTGGCCCGCGCGGCGACCAGCGCGGCGGCGTCGGGCAGCGACAGCACGCCGGCGACGTGCGCGGCCGAGATCTCGCCGACCGAGTGCCCGGTGACGTGGTCCGGCCGCAGCCCCCACGACTCGAAAAGCCGGTACAGCGCCACTTCCAGCGCGAACAGCGCGGGCTGGGTGTACCCGGTGCGGTCGAGCTCGCCGGTGTCGCGCTCGGCGAACAGCACGTCCCGCAGCGACCGCGACCCGTCACCGTGTTTGTCCACTTCGGACACCACGGCGTCCAGCGCGGTGGCGAACGCGGCGTGCGCCCGGTACAGCTCCCGCCCCATCCCGAACCGCTGCGACCCCTGACCGCTGAACAGCACGGCCTGCCCGCCGCCGACGGCGCCGGTCACCACGTCGGCGTGCTGCTCACCGCGCGCCAGCACACCGAGCCCGGCGAGCAGCGCGTCCCGGTCCGCCGCCACCACGACCGCGCGCCGGGGCAACGCGGACCGCTTCGTGGCCAGGGCGAAGCCGAGGTCGACCGGCCGCTGGTCCGGGTGCTCCTCGACGTGCCGGGCCAACTTCGCCGCCTGCGCGACGAGTCCGGCCTCCGACCGCGCGGACAGCACCACCGGGATCGGCGTGCCGGCGACGGTCGGGACCGCCTGCTCGGTTTCGGTCCGCGCGGCGGCGCTCCCACCCGCGGGGGAAACCGGTGCCGCGGCCGGATCGGCCGCCCCGGCTTCGGCGCCGGCCGGCAGACCCGCGGCCTCGATCTTCGGGCCGCCCGCCGCCCGCACCACACCGGCCGCGCCGGCCGGCTGATCGACAGCCCCGGTGGCCTCGGTCCTCGTCGCGGCCGGTGCCTGTTCCACGATCACGTGGGCGTTCGTGCCGCTGACGCCGAACGCCGAGATGCCGGCCCGGCGGGGTGCGCCGGTCTCCGGCCACGGACGGGCGTCGGTGAGCAGGCGCACGGAACCCGCCGACCAGTCGACGTGCGGGGTGGGCTCGTCCACGTGCAGCGTGCGCGGCAGGACGCCGTGCCTCAGCGCGCCGAGCAGCTTCACGATCCCCGCGACACCCGCCGCCGCCTGCGTGTGGCCGATGTTGGACTTCAACGACCCCAGCCACAGCGGCCGGTCCTCGGGGCGGTCCTGGCCGTACGCGGCGATCACCGCGCGGGCCTCGATGGGGTCGCCGAGCGCGGTGCCGGTGCCGTGGGCCTCGACCACGTCGACGTCCGCCGGCGAGAGCCGGGCCGAGGCCAGCGCGGCCCGGATGACGCGTTGTTGCGCACCGCCGTTGGGCGCGGTCAGGCCGTTGGACGCGCCGTCCTGGTTCACCGCCGTGCCGCGCACCACGGCCAGCACCTCGCGACCCGCGCGGTGCGCGTCCGACAGCCGTTCCACCAGCAGCCAGCCGACGCCCTCGGCCCACCCGGTGCCGTCGGCGGACGCGGCGAAGGCCTTGCAGCGGCCGTCGGCGGACAGGCCGCGCTGGCGGGAGAACTCCACGAAGCCGAACGGGGTGGTCATCACCGACGCCGCGCCGACGAGCGCCAGGTCCGACTCGCCCGACCGCAGCGACTGGACCGCCAGGTGCAGGGCCACCAACGACGACGAGCACGCGGTGTCCACGGTGACCGCCGGACCCTCGAACCCGAACGTGTAGGCCACCCGGCCGGACGCGACGCTGCGCAACGTGTTGGTGCCCAGGTACCCCTCGACCTCGACCGGTGTCGCGGCCCGCGGCGTGTAGTCCTCGCCCGCGATGCCCGCGAACACCGCGGTGCGGGAACCGCGCAGCGACACCGGGTCGATGCCCGCGCGCTCCAGCACCTCCCACGCGGTCTCCAGCAGCAACCGGTGCTGCGGGTCGGTCGCCAGCGCCTCCCGGGGCGAAATCCCGAAGAACTCGGCGTCGAACTCCGTGACACCGTCCAGGAACCCGCCGTGGCGGGTGGTGGAGGTGCCGGGCGAGTCCGGGTCCGGGTCGAACACGCCGTCGAGGTCCCAGCCCCGGTCGGTGGGGAACTCGCCGACCGCGTCGACGCCGCCCGCCACCAGGTCCCACAGCTGCTCCGGCGAACGCACGCCACCCGGCAGCCGGCAGGAGGCCGCGGTGATCGCGATCGGCTCCCGCCTGTTCGACTCCAGCTCGCGCACCCGCTGCTGGGCGCGCTGGGACTCCGCGAGCGCCCGCTTCAGGTAGTCGCGGAGCTTCTCGTCATTCGCCATGGTCGACCCGTTCCTCGAAGTTGTTGTCCATGAACGCGAACAGCTCGTCGTCCGAGGCCGCGTCGAAGTCGATGTCACCGGCGGCGGTGGCGGTGACGCCGCCGAGCCGGTCGACCAGCGCGCGCAGCCTGGCGGCCAGCTCCGGCTGGTCGCCCGCCGCGAACACCGCCTCCAGGTAGTCGACCGAGGCGTCCGCGTTCGGGAACCGGTCGACCTCGCCACCGTCCAGTTCGGACACCAGGAACGCCGCGACGTCCGCCGGCGTCGGGTGGTCGAACACCAGCGTGGCGGGCAGGTCCAACCCGGTCGCCGCGCCGAGCCGGTTGCGCAGGTCGACGGCGGTCAGCGAGTCGAGCCCCAGTTCCCGCAGCGGTCGCGCGTCGTCCACGCCCGAGGTGTCGGTGTGCCCGAGCACGGTCGCGGTCTCCGCGCGCACCAGCTCGAGCACCGCGGCGGCCCGCTCCGCCGGCGGCAACCCGGCGACGCCCCGCACCGACCGGGACTCCGGCTCGGGCAGGTCGGCCCGGGCCCGACCGTCGGAGGTGGCCTGCGTCAACCAGTAGCGGTTCCGCTGGAACGGGTACGGCGGCAGCGCGACGCGCGCCCGTCCGGTCACCCCGGCCCAGTCGACCGGCACACCGCGCACCCACAGCTCGGCGGCCGAGCGGCGGAACCGGTCGAGCCCGCCCTCGTCGCGGCGCAGCGTCCCGGCCACCACCGGCGCGGCGGCGCCCACGGCCTCCAGGGTGTCCTGCACGCTCGCGGTCAGCACCGGGTGCGGGCTGATCTCCACGAACACGTCGTGCCCCTGCGCCGAAAGGCCTCGCACGGCCTCCTCCAGCCGCACGGTCCGGCGCAGGTTGGTGTACCAGTAGTCGGCGTCGAGCCCGGTGGTGTCGGCCCAGTCCGCGGTGACCGTGGAGAACAGCGGCACGGCGCTCGCGCGCGGCGCGATGTCGCCCAACGCGGTCAGGATCTCGTCCCGGATCGGCTCGACGTGCGCCGAGTGCGACGCGTAGTCGACCGCGATCGTCCGCGCCCGCAGGCCCTCCTCGGTCGCGGCCGCCACGATCTCGGCGAGCGCGTCCGGCTCGCCCGCGATCACCACGGCGGCCGGCCCGTTGACCGCGGCCACCGACACCCGGTCCCCGTGCGGCGCGATGCGCTCGACCACGCGGTCGATCGGCAACGCGAGCGAAGCCATGCCACCGCGCCCGGACAGTGCCGTGATCGCCTTGCTGCGCAGCACGACCACCCGCGCACCGTCCACAAGGGACAGTGCGCCGGCCACCGTGGCGGCGGCGATCTCGCCCTGGCTGTGCCCGACCACCGCGTCCGGCGTCACGCCGTGCGCCTCCCACAGCGCGGCCAGCGACACCGCGACCGCCCACAGCACCGGCTGCACCACGTCCACCCGGTCCAACCCGGGCGCACCCGGTTCGCCGCGCAGCACGGCGACCGGCGACCAGTCGACCAGCGGTGCCAGCGCGGCGGCGCACTCGGCGAACCGCGCGGCGAACGCGGGCGCTCCGTCCAGCAGCTCCACGCCCATGCCCGCCCACTGCGAACCCTGGCCGGGGAACACGAACACGGTCCGGCCGGGCGTGCCCGCGACACCGGTGACCACGTTCGGCGCGGACCGCCCGGCGGCGAGCGCGGCCAGTCCGGCGCCGTGCCCGCCGACCACCACGGCGCGCTCGGCGAACTCCGTGCGACCCGGCAGCGCGGCGGCCACGGCGGCCGGCGGCGCGTCGACACCGGCCACCGCGCCCGCCCACGCGGCGAGCGCGTCCGGGGTGCGGGCCGACAGCACCCACGGCAGCGCGGGATCGTCCGACCCGGCCGCGGGCACCGGCTCGGGGTCGCCCTCCTCCAGGACGACGTGCGCGTTGGTGCCGCTGACGCCGAACGACGACACGCCGGCCCGGCGCGGTCGCGAGGTGAGCGGCCACGGGCGGGACTCGGTCAGCAGCCGCACCGAGCCCGCCGACCAGTCCACGTGCGGGCTGGGCTCGTCCACGTGCAGGGTCGCGGGCAGCACGCCGTGCCGGAACGCCTGGAGCACCTTGATGATCCCGGCCGCGCCGGCCGCCGCCTGGGTGTGCCCGACGTTGGACTTGAGCGAACCCAGGTAGAGCGGCTCGCCCTCGCGGTCGCGGCCGTAGGTGGCGATCAGGGCCTGCGCCTCGATCGGGTCGCCCAGCGTGGTGCCGGTGCCGTGCCCCTCGACCACGTCGACGTCCGAAGTGGACAGTCCGGCGTTGGCGAGCGCCTGCCGGATCACCCGTTGCTGCGCGGGCCCGTTCGGCGCGGTGAGGCCGTTGGACGCGCCGTCCTGGTTCACCGCCGTGCCGCGCACGATCCCGAGCACCCGGTGCCCGTTGCGGCGCGCGTCGGACAACCGTTCGACGAGCAGCAGGCCGACGCCCTCGGCCCAGCCCGTGCCGTCGGCGGCGCCCGAGTAGGCCTTGCAGCGACCGTCCGGCGCGAGCCCGCGCTGCCGGGAGAACTCCACGAACACCGCCGGCGTCGACATGACCGCGACACCGCCCGCCAGCGCGAGGTCGCTCTCGCCGGACCGCAGCGACTGCGCGGCCAGGTGCAGCGCCACCAGCGACGACGAGCACGCGGTGTCCACGGTGACCGCCGGACCCTCGAACCCGAAGGTGTAGGAGACCCGGCCGGACGCGACGCTGCCCGCCGAGCCGTTGGCGACGAAACCCTCCAGCTGCGCGGGCGCCTCGCCGACGCGGGGCGCGTAGTCGTGGTACATCACGCCCGCGAACACCCCGGTGCGCGACCCGCGCAACGAGGTCGGGTCGATGCCCGCGCCCTCGATGGCCTCCCACGCGGTTTCCAGCAGCAGCCGCTGCTGCGGGTCGGTCGCGAGCGCCTCCCGGGGCGAGATCCCGAAGAACTCGGCGTCGAAGTCGCCCGCGTCGTGCAGGAACCCGCCGTGCCGGGTGTAGGAGGTGCCCGCCGTGCCGGGATCGGGGTCGTACAACCCCTCCAGGTCCCAACCCCGGTTGTCCGGGAACCCGGTCACCGCGTCCCGGCCGTCGCGCACCAGGTCCCACAGGTCGTCCGGCGAGGCGACGCCGCCGGGCAGCCGGCAGGCCATGCCGACGATCGCGATCGGCTCGTCGGTCCGCACCGGTGCCGCGACGGCCACCTGCTCGGGCTCGTCCGGCGACAGCTCGGCCACCAGCCGCTCGACCAGGTCGGTCGCGGTCGGGTGGTCGAACGCCAAGGTCGCGGGCAGTCGCAGCCCGGTGGCCGCGTCGAGCCGGTTGCGCAGCTCGACGGAGGTCAGCGAGTCCAACCCGAGGTCGCGGAACGCCTTCGTCGGGCCGACGGCGGACGGCGCGACACCGAGCACCACGGCCACCTCGGCCCGCACCAACTCCAGCAACGCGCCCCGGTCCAGGGTGCGCGGGCGTTCGGTCGCGACGGCCGCGCGGCGGGTCGGGCGCACCAGCCCGCGCAACGGCGCCGGCACGGGACCCGAGCGGCGCACCGCGGCCAGGTCCAGCGGCGCGGGCACGACGAGCGGGTGATCGAGCCGGGCGGCCAGGTCGAACAGCGCGAGGCCGTCGGCGGTCGGGAGCCTGCGGACGCCCGCGCGGGCGTTGCGGGTGTGGTCGGCGGCGGTCAACCCACCGCTGATGCCGCTCGCCTCCTCCCACATGCCCCACGCCAGCGACCGCGCGGGCAGCCCGAGCTCGACCCGGTGCGCGGCGAGCGCGTCCAGGAACGTGTTCGCGGCGGCGTAGGCGGCCTGTCCCCCGCTGCCGAGCACGCCGGCGATCGAGGAGAACAGCACGAACGCGGCCAGGTCGTCCTCGCGGGTCAGCTCGTGCAGGTGCCACGCGGCGTCGACCTTGGGCCGCAGCACACCCGCGACCCGCTCCGGGGTGAGCGAGTCGACCACCCCGTCGTCCACCACGCCCGCGGTGTGCAGCACGGCGGTCAGCGGGTGGTCGGCGGGCACCGCGGCGAGCACGTCCGCGAGCGCGGCCCGGTCCGCCACGTCGACGGCGACCGCGGTCACCCGCGCGCCGAGCCCGGTCAGCTCGGCCACCAGCTCCGACGCGCCCGGCGTGTCGGCACCCCGGCGACCCAGCAGGAGCAGGTGCCGCGCGCCGTGCGCGACGACGGCGTGCCGGGCGAACGCGGCGCCGAGCGTGCCGAGCCCACCGGTGATCAGGACCGTGCCGTCGGGGTTCCACGGTCGCGCGGAGCCGGCGGGCGTGCCGGCCCGGGCGAGCCGCGGCGCGGCCACCCTCCCGTCCCGCACCCGCAGCTGCGTCTCGTCGCCGAACGCGGGCACCACGTCGGAATCGCTGTCCAGCAACAGGATCCGACCCGGCTGCTCGGTCTGCGCGGCCCGCACCAGGCCGCGGACCGCCGCGTGCGCGAGCCCGTCGCGCACCCGCACGACCAGCGTCCGCTCGTCCTCCGCGAGGTGCACCCGGATCCCGGCGAGCACGGCGGCGGCCGCGGTGTGCGCGTCGGCGACGACGTCACCGGTCGGCTCGGGCGCGTCCAGCACGACGACCCGCGCGGCCGTGGACTCGACGTCGCCGAGCTGCGCCCAGTCGACGGTGAACAGGGCGTCCGCCGGCCCGGCGACACCCAGCTCCCGCGCGTCGACCAGCCGCGACCGCAGGCTCTCGACCTCCACCACCGGGGTGCCCGAGGTGTCGGTCGCGAGCAGCGCCAGCTCGTCGTCACCGGTGATCGTCACCCGCACCCGCAGCGCGGTCGCGCCGGTGGCGTGCACCCGCACACCCCGCCAGGCGAACGGCAACCGGTTGCGGCCGGCGGGAGTGGTGTCGAGCGCGGCGAACGCGGCCGGGTGCAGCGCCGCGTCGAGCAACGCGGGGTGCACGCCGAACCCGTCGACGTCCTCGGCGGTCACCTCGGCGTAGAGGGTGCGCCCGTCCTTCCACAACGCCCGCACCCCTTGGAACGCGGGGCCGTACCCGAGTCCGGCCTCGGCCAACGCGGCGTAGAACCCTTCCACGTCCACGGTGTCCGCCGCGGGCGGCCAGGTGTCCAGCCGCTCCGACGCGGTGTCCACCGCCGGCGCCAGCCGACCGCGGGCGTGGCGGGTCCAGTCGGGTGCGCCCTCGGCGCGGGAGTGCACGGACACCGCGCGCAGCCCGGCCGCGTCCGGCGCGCCCACGGCGACCTGCACCTGCACGGCCCGTTCGGCCAGGGCCAACGGGGTGTCCACCACCAGGTCGTCCAGCACCGGCGCGCCGACCTCGTCGCCTGCCCGCACGGCCAGTTCCACGAACGCCGTGCCCGGCACGAGCACCGTCGTGCCGACCACGTGGTCGCGCAGCCACGGGTGGGTGCCCAGCGCGAGCCTGCCGGTCAGCAGCAACCCGCCGTCGGCGGCGACCGCGACGGCCGCGCCCAGCAGCGGGTGGTCGACCGCGGCGAGCCCGAGGCCGGCGGCGTCGGCGGGCGCGTGGTCGGCCTCCAGCCAGAACCGCTCCCGCTGGAACGCGTAGGTGGGCAGGTCAGCGCCGCGCGCACCGGGGAACACCGCCGACCAGTCGACCGCGAGACCCCGCACGTGCGCGGTGGCCAGGGCGGTGACGACGGTCAGCGCCTCCGGGCGGTCCCGGCGCAGGGTCGGCGCCAGTACGGCGTCGGGCGCGCTGTCCGCCGCCGACGCGGTGAGCACCGCGTCCGGGCCGATCTCCAGGAACGTGTCGACGCCCGCCGCCACCAGGTGCGCGACGGCGTCGGCGAACCGGACCGCGTGCCGGGCGTGCCGCACCCAGTAGTCCGGGTCGCGCAGCTCGTCGGTCACCGCGCCGCCGGTCACCGCCGACACGACCGCGAGGGACGGCGCCGCCGACGCCACCCCCGCGACCACCGCGCGGAACTCCGCCAGCACGGGCTCCACCAGCGGCGAGTGGAAGGCGTGCGACACCGTGAGCCGCTTGGTGCGCCGACCCATCGCGGCCACCCGCGCGGCGACCGCCAGCACGGTCTCCTCCGCGCCGGACACGACCACCGACGACGGTCCGTTCACCGCCGCCACGTCCACATCGGACAGTCCGACCAGCAGTGCCCGCACGGTCTCCTCGTCCGCCGCCAGCGCCACCATCGCGCCACCGGCGGGCAGCGACCGCATGAGCCGACCGCGCGCCGCGACGACCTTCGCCGCGTCGGCGAGCGACCACACGCCCGCGACGTGCGCGGCCGCCAGCTCGCCGATCGAGTGCCCGGTCACGAAGTCCGGTCGCACGCCCCACGACTCCAGCAGGCGGTACAGCGCGACCTCGACCGCGAACACCCCGGCCTGGGTGAACTGGGTGTCGTCCAACGATCCCGCGCCACCGCCGAACACGACGTCCGCGACGCCGACGCCCAACTCCCGGTCCAGCTCGGCGACGGCCGCGTCGAACGCCGCCGCGAAAACGGGGTACGCCGCGTGCAGCTCGCGCCCCATGCCGACCCGCTGCGCGCCCTGACCGGTGAACAGGAACGCCGACGCGCCACCGGCCACCCCGCGCACCACACCGGCCGAGGGCTCACCCGCGGCCAGCGCGCGCAGGCCCTCGTCCAGCGCGGCCCGGTCCGCGCCGACCACCACGGCCCGCTCGGTCAGCGAAGACCGGTGCACGGCAAGGGAAAACCCGATCTCGGCGAGGTTGCCCGCCACCTCGGCCAGTCGCCCGGCCTGCGCGGCCACCGCGTCCGGCGTGTGCCCGGAGAGCACCCAGGGCGTGACCGGCACGCCGGCGGGCTCCGGTGCGGGCTCGACGGCCGGCGCCTCCTCGATGATCACGTGCGCGTTGGTGCCGCTCACGCCGAACGCGGAGATCCCGGCCCGGCGCGGCGTCGGGCCGGCGGGCCACGGCTGCTCCCGCTCCAGCACCCGCACCACGTCGCCGGACCAGTCCACGTGCGAGGTCGGGCGGTCGACGTGCAGCGTCCGCGGCAGCACGCCGTGGCGCAGCGCCTCCACCACCTTGATGATGCCCGCGACACCGGCCGCCGCCTGGGTGTGCCCGATGTTGGACTTCACCGAGCCCAGCCACAGCGGCTTGTCCCGGCCGCGCCCGTAGGTCGCGATGAGCGCCCGGGCCTCGATCGGATCGCCGAGCCGGGTTCCGGTGCCGTGCGCCTCGACGGCGTCCACTTCGGACGGTTCGAGCCGGGCGTCCGCCAGCGCGGCGGTGATCACCCGGCGCTGGGCAGGCCCGCTCGGCGCGGTGAGCCCGTTGGACGCGCCGTCCTGGTTGACGGCGCTGCCCCGCACGACGGCGAGCACCCGGTGCCCGTTGCGCCGCGCGTCGGACAGCCGTTCCAGCAGCAGCACACCCGCGCCCTCGCCCCAGCCGGTGCCGTCGGCGGAGTCGTCGAACGCGCGACACCGACCGTCGACGGACAGGCCGCGCTGCCGGGAGAACTCCACGAACGACGACGGCGACGACATCACCGTGACACCGCCGACCAGGGCGAGCGTCGACTCGCCCGACCGCAGCGACCGGACGGCCAGGTGCAGCGCCACCAACGACGACGAGCACGCGGTGTCGATCGTGACGGCCGGTCCGCCGAAGCCGAAGGTGTAGGAGATCCGGCCGGAGGCGACGCTGGCCGCGGTGCCGACCGCGAGGTGACCCTCGACCGACGCCGGCGTGGCGGGCAGCCGGGCCGCGTAGTCCTGCCCGTTGACCCCGGCGAACACCCCGACCTCCTTGCCGCGCAACGAGTGCGGGTCGATGCCCGCCCGTTCCACGGCCTCCCACGAGGTCTCCAGCAGCAGTCGGTGCTGGGGATCGGTCGCGAGCGCCTCGCGCGGCGAGATGCCGAAGAACGCCGCGTCGAAGTCGGCGACCCGGTCGAGGAACGCGCCGTGCCGGGTGTAGGAGGTGCCCGACCGGTCCGGGTCCGCGTCGAAGATCGCGTCGAGGTCCCAACCCCGGTCGGCCGGGAACGGGCCGACCGCGTCGCCGCCGTCGGCCACCAGCCGCCACAGGTCCTCCGGGCTGTCCACGCCGCCGGGGAACCGGCAGGCCGACCCGATGATCGCGATCGGCTCGTGCCGGAACGCCTGGAACCGGTCGCGGGTGTCGGTCAGCTCGGCGGTGACCTTCAGCAGGAGCTGCCGGATCCGGTCGTCGCTGCTCATCTCTTCGTCATGCCTCTCGTTGGTGACCCCGGCGGGTGCCCCGGTCGCGACCGGACGGTCAGTGGATGCCCAGGGTGTTGCCGATGAAGGCGGCCAGTTCGTCGTCGTCCGCGTGCTCGAGCTCCGCCACCGACGACGGCGCCGGCACGTCCCAGCCCGCGATCAGCGCGCGGAGCCTGCCCGCGGTCTCGGCCCTGGTCGCCGCGTCCGCCGTCGCCGCCGCCTCGACCAGCGCGTCCACGACGGACTCGATCGAGCCGACCGGCGCGATCGGCGTCAGCTCGGCCGCGAGGTGGGCGGCCAGCGCGGTCGGCGTCGGGTGGTCGAACACCAGCGTCGACGGCAGCTTCAACCCGGTGCGCGCGCCGAGCCTGGTGCGCAACTCCAAGGCGGACAGGGAATCGAAGCCCTGGTCGCGGAAGCTGCGGTCCACGTCGACCGCGGCGAGCGCGCGCCCCTGCACGGCCGCGACCTGCTCGCGCACCAGCGCGGCCAGCCGGGTGGTGCGCTCGGCCGTGCCGAGCCCGGTGAGGTCCACCCGGTCGTCGGCGGGCGCGGGCGTGCTCGAGGCGCCGGTCAGCTCGGCGATCAGCGGCGTGGCGCCGGCCAGGGTGGCCCAGTCGACGTCGGCCACCACCACCGCGGTCTCGTCGGCGTCGAGCACCGGACCGAGCGCGGTCACCGCGAGGTCCGCCGGCAGCGCGCGGACCCCGTTGCGGGCCAACACCTTCCCGGCGTCCTCGGCGACGATGCCGGCACCGGCCCACTGGCCCCAGGCGATCGCGGTGCCGGGCAGCCCGGCGGCCCGGCGGCGCACGGCCAGCGCGTCCAGGTAGGCGTTGCCGGGCGCGTAGTTGCCCTGCCCCGCCGTGCCGCGCACCCCCGCCAACGAGGAGAACAGCACGAACGCCGACAGCTCGACGTCCCGGGTCAGCTCGTCCAGCGCCCGCGCGGCGCCGACCTTGACCGACAGCGCGGTCGCGACCCGGTCCGGGGTGAGCTCGGCCAGCAGCGCGTCGTCCAGCACGGCCGCGGTGTGCACCACGGCGTCCAGCGGGTGCGACGCGGGGATCGCGGCCAGCACACCGGCCAGCGCGGCCCGGTCGCGCACGTCCACCGCGACCACCTCGACCTCGCTGCCGAGCGCGGTCAACCGGTCCACCAGCTCGGCCGCGCCGGGGGCGTCCGGACCGCGGCGACCGAGCAGCAGCAGCCGGGGCGCACCCCGTTCGGCGAGCCAGGTCGCGACGGACGCGCCCAGCGCGCCGGTGCCACCGGTGATCAGCGTCGTGCCGCGCGGCCGCCACGTGCGGGAGGTGCGCTCGGCGGGTGCCCGGACGATCCGCCGGGCGAACGCGCCGCCCGCCCGGACCGCGACCTCGGTCTCCGCGCCGGTGAGCACGGTGGCCAGCCGGTCCCACGCCGCGGCGTCGGCGTCGGCGGCCAGGTCGAGCAGCCCGCCCCAGCGGCCGGGGTGCTCGGCGCCCGCGATCAGCCCGAGGCCCCACAGCAGGGCCTGGTCCGGATCGGCGTCGGCACCGGGTTCGACCGCGACCGCGCCCCGGGTGAGGACCCACAGCGGCGCGTCCACCGGTTCCAGCACGCGCAGCAGGTCGAGCGTCGCGACGTGCCCGGCCGGCACGCCCGGGTGGTCCGGGTGGTCGCCCTTCGTCAGGCCCAGCAACGACAGCACGCCGTCGACCCGTTCCGCTCCGGTCACCTCGGTGACCACCCGCACGTCCGCGCCGCGCGCCCGCAGCGCCCGTTCCGCGAGCCCCACCCAGTCGTCGCACACCAGCGGGACGACCAGCAGCCAGGTGCCGGACAGCCGGCCGGCCGGGTCGGGCGCGGGCCGCCACACGACCCGGTGCCGCCACGAGTCGACCCGGTCGCCGCTCGGCCGCCCGGAGTTCCAGCCCGCCAATGCGGGCAGCAGCGCCTCCACCGGCCCGCGCAGGCCCTCGTCGCCGAGCGCGGCGGCCAAGCCGGCCGGGTCGCCCGCGCGGACCAGTTCCCAGAACCGGGAGTCGTCGGCCGCGACGCTGGCGTCCAGCCAGAACCGGTCGCGCTGGAAAGCGTAGGTGGGCAGGTCGACCCGCCGGGCGGCGGGGAACACCGCGGTCCAGTCCACCGTCGCGCCGCCGACGTGCGCGGCGCCCAACGCGGCCACCGCAGCGGGCGCCTCGGGCCGGTCCCGGCGCAGCGCGGCGACGGCGCGCACCGGCTCGTCGCCCAGGACTTCCCGCGCCAACGCGGTGAGCACCGCGTCCGGACCCAGCTCGACCAGCGTCGTCACGCCCCGGCCGCGCAACGTCGTCACCGCGTCGGCGAACCGGACCGCCTCCCGCGCGTGCCGCACCCAGTAGCCGGGTTCGGCCAGCTCGGCCGACGTCGCGACCGCGCCGGTCAGCGTGGACACCACGGTGATCGTCGCCGGGCGGTAGGTCACACTCCTCGCCACCGCGAGGAAATCGGCGAGCACGGGTTCGAGCAGCGGCGAGTGGAACCCGTGCGACACCCGCAACACCTTGGTGCGCAGGCCGTCGGCGGCGAACCGGTCCGCGATCGCGAGCACCGCGTCCCGCGCGCCGGACACGACGACGGACGTCGGCCCGTTCACCGCCGCGACGTCCACAGTGGACACCTCGGCGAGCGCCGCGCGGACCCGCTCCTCGGTCGCCTCGACGGCCACCATCACACCACCGGCGGGCAGCGACTGCATCAGCCGACCCCGGGCCGCGACCAGCGTGGCGGCGTCCGCGAGCGACCAGACGCCCGCGACGTGCGCGGCCGCCAGCTCGCCGATCGAGTGCCCGGCCACGAAGTCCGGCCGCACGCCCCACGACTCGAACAGCCGGTACAGCGCCACCTCGACCGCGAACAGCCCGGTCTGCGTGTAGACCGTGTCGTCCAACGACCCCGCGACGCCGAGCACCACGTCCGCCACCGGGTGCGGCACCGCGTCGCCCAACGCTCGGTCCAGTTCCGCGACCACCGCGTCGAAGGCCGCCGCGAACACCGGGTAGGTCGCGTGCAGCTCGCGGCCCATGCCGACCCGCTGCGCGCCCTGGCCGGTGAACAGGAACGCCAGCGCGCCACCGGAACGGCCGGTCGGCGCCGTACCGTCGGCCAGCGCGCGCACCCCGTCGAGCAGTGCCTCGCGGTCCGCGCCGACCACGACGGCGCGTTCGGCCAGCGCCGCGCGGGTCGTGGCGAGCGAGAAGCCGAGGTCGCCCAGCGGCGCGCCGTCCCGCAGCACGGGCAGCAGCCGCTCGGCCTGGGCGCGCACCCCCTCGGCGGTCGCGCCGGAGAGCACCAGCGGCACCACCGGCGGCGGGGTGCCGCCGTCGGTCGCCTCGACCGGTTCGGCCTGCTCCACCACGACGTGCGCGTTGGTGCCGCTCACCCCGAACGACGACACGGCGGCCCGCCGCGCCCGCCCGGTCTCCGGCCACGGCCGGGCCTCGGTGAGCAGCTCGACGCCGCTGTCCGCCCAGTCCACGTGCGGGGTCGGCGCGTCCACGTTCAAGGTCTTGGGCAGCACGCCGCGGCGCAGCGACTCGACGACCTTGATGATCCCGGCGACACCGGCCGCCGCCTGGGCGTGGCCGACGTTCGACTTCAGCGAACCCAGGTACAGCGGGTCGCCCGCGCGGTCCGCGCCGTAGGTCGAGATCAGCGCCTGGGCCTCGATCGGGTCGCCGAGCCGGGTGCCGGTGCCGTGCGCCTCGACGTAGTCCACATCGGACGGTGCGAGGCCGGCGGAGGCCAGCGCGGCCCGGATCACCCGCTGCTGCGACGGCCCGTTGGGCGCGGTGAGCTGCGAGCTGCGCCCGTCCTGGTTGACCGCCGAACCGCGCAGCACGGCCAGCACCGGGTGCCCGTTGCGCCGCGCGT
The DNA here is from genome assembly GCF_040642015.1 of Actinosynnema sp. NPDC020468. NCBI lineage: Bacteria > Bacillati > Actinomycetota > Actinomycetes > Pseudonocardiales > Pseudonocardiaceae > Actinosynnema > Actinosynnema sp. NPDC020468. The sequence goes on along the minus strand of NZ_JBFAEO010000011.1, from coordinate 130,327 downwards.
CGGACAGCCGTTCCAGCACCAGCACGCCGACGCCCTCGGCCCACGCGGTCCCGTCCGCGCCGGAGGCGAACGGCTTGCACCGGCCGTCCGGCGCGAGCCCGCGCTGCCGGGAGAACTCCACGAACATGCCCGGACCGCCCAGCACGGTGGCGCCGCCCGCGACCGCGAGCGAGGTCTCGCCCGACCGCAGCGCCCCGATCGCCAGGTGCACCGCGACGAGCGAGGACGAGCACGCGGTGTCCACGGTGACCGCCGGACCCTCGAGGCCGAAGGTGTAGGCGATCCGGCCGGACGCGACGCTCGTGGTGGTGCCGGTGAGCACGTAGCCGTCGGTGTCGTGCGCGGGCTTGTGGTGCAGGCTCGGGCCGTACTCCTGCGCGATGACGCCGACGAACACGCCCGCGTCCGTGCCGCGCACCGTGCCGGGGTCGATGCCCGCGCGCTCGAACGCCTCCCAGGTGGTCTCCAGCAGCAGCCGCTGCTGCGGGTCGGCGGCCAGCGCCTCGCGCGGCGGGATGCCGAAGAAGTCCGCGTCGAACTCGCCCGCGTCGTAGAGGAATCCGCCGCGCTGCGCGTAGGACTTGCCGCTGCGCGCGGGATCCGGGTCGTACAGGCCCGGGTCCCAGCCGCGGTCGGTGGGCAGCGGACCGGTCGCGTCGCGCTCCTCGGCCACCAGCCGCCACAAGCCCTCGGGCGAGTCGACACCGCCCGGCAGCCGGCACGCGGTGCCGACGATCGCGATCGGCTCGGACGCGGCCGCCGTCACCTCGTCCAGCCGCCGCCGGGTCTGCCGCAGCGCGGCCGTGGCCTTGGCCAGGTAGTCGCGCAACTTCTGCTCGTCGCTCACGGTGAATCCCCTTCTGCTCGCGGTCGACCGGTCAGGACCGGCGGAGTTCGGCGTCGATCAGGTCGAACAGCTCGTCGGTGCCCTCGACGTCCACGTCGGGCACGGCACCGGTGTCCAGTCGGGACAGCAGGTCGCGCAGCCGGTCCACGACCGCCGTGCGCACGGTGTCCTCCAGCGGCGTGCCCAGCCGTTCGGCGAGCCGGTCGAGGTCGGCGACCACCGGGTCCGGCCCGTCGACCGGCGCCAGCAGCACGCGCAGGAACGCGGCGACCGCGATCGGGGTCGGGTGGTCGAACACCAGCGTCGACGGGAGCCGTCGCCCGACCCGCGCGGCGAGCCGGTTGCGCAGCTCCATCGCGCTCAGCGAGTCGAACTCGCCGTCGAGGAAGCCCTGGTCCGGCCGGACCGCGTCCGGCGAGGTGTGCCCCAGCACGGCCGCGCCGGTCGTCTGCACCAGCAGCAGCAACGTCCGCTCCTGCTCGGCCGGGGTGAGCGCGTCGAGGTCGGCCAGGACCGGCGCCGGCGCGACGACCTCGGTCCGGCCGGGCGCGAGGGCGCGCAGCAGCGGCGACGTGGCCCGGCTCGCGTCCACCCTGGCCGTGACCAGCGCGGGGTCGGGGCTCTCGAGCGCGGTGTCCAGCAGGGTCAGCGCGACCTCGTTCGACATCGGCGCGAGACCGGTGCGGGCGAGCGCGCCCCGGTCCGCGCCACCCATGCCGCCCGCGTCGGCCCAGTGGCCCCAGGCGGCCGAGGTGGCGGGCAGACCGGCGGCGACCCGCAGTTCGGCCAGCGCGTCCAGGAACCCGTTGGCCGCGGCGTAGGTCGTCTGGCCGGGGTTGCCGAGCACGCCGGCGGCCGACGAGTACAGCACGAACGCGGCCAGGTCGTGCTCGCGGGTCAGCTCGTGCAGGTGCCACGCCGCGTCCACCTTGGGCCGCAGCACGGTCGTCACACTCGCCTCGTCCACAGTGGACAGAGTGGCGTCGGCCAGCACGCCGGCCGTGTGCACGACGGCGGTCAGAGGGCGGGACAGGCCCGCGAGCACCGCGCCGAGCGCGTCCCGGTCCGCGACGTCGACCGCGACGACCTCGGCCGTGGCGCCCAGCCCGGCCAGCTCGGCCACCAGGTCCGCCGCGCCCGCGCCCGGACCCCGCCGGCTCGCGAGCAGCAGGTGGCGGACGCCGTGCCGGCGCGCCAGGTGCCGGGCCGCGAGGGCGCCGAGCGCACCCGTGCCGCCGGTGACGAGCACGACGCCGTCCGGGTCGAGCGGCGCGGGCAGGGTCAGCACGAGCTTGCCGGTGTGCCTGGCCTGCGACAGGTGCCGCAGCGCGCGGTGGGCGTGCCGGACGTCCCAGGCGTGCAGCGGCAGCGGCCGCACCACGTCCAGGTCGGCCAGTTCGTCCAGCATCGCGGCGATCCGGTCCCGGTCGACCTCGAACAGGTCGAACGCGGTGTAGCGGACCCCGTGCGCGGCGAGGACCTCCGCCGGGTCGCGCTGGTCGGTTTTGCCCAGCTCCACGAACCGACCGCCGGCGGCGAGCCGCAGCGAGGCGTCGGTGAACTCGTGCGCCAGCGCGTTGAGCACCACGTCGACCGACCCGAACGCGGTCTCGAAGTCCAGCGTCCGCGACGACGCCAGGTGGGCGTCGTCCACCCCGGCGGCCCGCAGCACGTCCCACTTGGCCGGGCTCGCGGTGCCGAACACCTCCGCGCCCAGCCTCCGGGCCAACCGCACCGCCGCCGTGCCGACGCCACCGGTCGCGGCGTGCACCAGCACCCGCTCCCCCGCCGCCGTGCGGGCCACGTCGACCAGCCCGTGGTAGGCGGTCAGGTACGCCACCGGCGCGGAGGCGCCCTGCGCGAAGGTCCAGCCGGCGGGCAACCCGGTGAGCACCCGCTCGTCGGTCACCACGACCGGGCCGAGCGAACCGTGCACCAGCCCCATCACCCGCTGCCCGGGCCGCACCCGGGTCACGCCGGGACCGACCTCGAGCACGACGCCCGCGCCCTCGGCCCCGATCCGCGCGCCACCGGGGTACATGCCGAGCGCGATGAGCACGTCCCGGAAGTTCACCCCGGCCGCGCGCAACCCCACCCGCACCTCCCCGACCGCCAACGGCCGCGCCGCCTCGGGATCGGGCAGCAGCGCCAGGTTCGCGAGCGACCCGGGCACCGCGACGTCGAGCCGGTAGTCCCCCGAGGGCACCTCCAGCGCGTCACCGACCCGCGCCAACGACGGCACGAGCACCACGCCGGCCCGTACCGCGACCTGGTGCTCTCCGGTGCCCAACGCGGCGCCGAGCCCGTCAAACCCTTGTCCCGGCGGGAGATCCACCACCACGACCCGCCCCGGCAGTTCGGCCTGCGCGACCCGCGCGACACCCCACACCGGGGCGCCGGCCGGGTCCACGACCCGATCGCCGGACGCGGCGACCACCGCGCCGCGGGTCACCAGCACCAGCGTCGCGTCGTCCCTCCAGTCCCGCACCAGCGCGAGCACGGCCTTGGTGACCGCGTGCGCCCGCTCGACCGGGCCGGCCTCGGACACCAACCCGCCGACCTCGACCACCGCGAACGCGTGCTCCGACCCGTGGTCGCCCAGCGGTGCCCAGCTCGCCTCGGTGTTCGCTACGGGTGCGGGGATCCAGTCCACCCGGTACGCCGGCGCCCGGTCCGCGACCGCCCTCAGCAGCAACGACTCCACCGCGACGACCGGTGTACCGGCCGCGTCCACCGCGTGCAGGGCCACCGAGTCCGGGCCCGTCCGGCGGATTCGGACCCGCAGGGTCGACACGCCGGTCGAATACCGCGTCACACCGCGCCAGGCGAACGGCACCAGCGGGCGGTCGTCGTCCAGCGCGAGGCCCACCACCGCGTGCAAAGCGGCGTCCAGCAGCGCCGGGTGCAGCACGTGGCCGGCCGCGTCGTCGCCGGGCAGCCGCACCTCGGCGTACACCTCGTCACCGTGCCGCCACGCCGCCGCCAACCCCCGGAACGCCGGGCCGTAGTCGTAACCGCGACCGGCCAGCACCGGGTACAGCGACCCGACCTCCGCCGGCCGCGCGTCCGCCGGCACCCGAACCTCCTGCGCCGCCGCCACTTCCGCGGTGAGCACGCCCTCCGCGTGCCGAACCCAACCGCCGTCGGACCGCGAGTGCACCGCGACCGCCCGCACACCGTCCACTTCGGACTCCACGACCACCTGCACCACCACCGGCGCGACGCCGAGGACGAGCGGGGCGTGCAGCGTCAGCTCGGCGACCGTCGGCGCGCCGACCCGGGAACCCGCGTGCGCGACCAGTTCCAGCAACGCCGTGCCGGGCACCAGGACCCGGCCGCCGACGACGTGGTCCGCGAGCCACGGGTGCGTGGTGGTCGACAGCCGACCGGTCAGCACGAGCCCGCCGTCCGTCAGCTCGACCGCCGCACCCAGCAACGGGTGCCCGGCCTCGGCCAGACCCACCGCCGTCACGTCGGTCGCGGCGGGGGCGTCGAGCCAGTGCCGGCGGCGCTGGAACGGGTAGGTCGGCAGGTCGACCCGGCGCGCGTCGGGGAACGCCGCGGTCCAGTCGACCGGCAGACCCGCGACGTGCAACCCGGCCAGCGCGGTCGACCACGCGTGCGCGTCGGGCTTCCCGGACCGCAGCGCCGCGACCGCCGTGGTCGCCTCGACGCCCTCCAGGGTCAACGCGGTCAGCACCGGGTCGGGCCCCAGTTCGAGGTACGTGCGCGCGCCCGCGTCGTGCACCGCGCCGATCCCGGCGTGGAACCGGACCGCGCCACGCAGTTGCGCGACCCAGTAGTCCGGCGTGGTCAGCTCGCCGAACTCCGCCAGGCGACCGTGCACGGTGGACACCAGGGGAATCGTCGGCTCGGCGTAGGACAGCTCGGCCGCGACCGCGCGGAACGCGTCGAGCACCGGGTCCAGGTGCGCCGAGTGGAACGCGTGGCTCACGGTGAGCCGCTTGGCTTTCCGGCCCCGCTCGCGCCACCGCGCGACCACCGCGTCGACCCGGTCCGCGTCACCGGAGACCACGACCGACCGCGGTCCGTTGACCGCGGCGAGGTCGAGCCCGTCGGTCAGCTCCGGGGTGATCTCCTCCTCGGTGGCCTGGATCGCGGCCATCGCGCCGACCGCCGGCACGCTCTGCATCAGCGCGCCCCGGGCGGCGACCAACCGGGCCGCGTCGTCCAGCGTCAACACGCCCGCGACGTGCGCGGCGGCGATCTCGCCGACCGAGTGGCCGATCAGGAAGTCCGGGCGCACCCCGAAGGACGCGGCGAGCCGGAACAGCGCCACCTCCAGCGCGAACAGCGCCGGCTGGGCGAACTCGGTGCGGTCGAGCAGCGCGGCCTCGGGCGTGCCCGGCTCGGCGAACACCAGGTCGCGGACCGGTCGCGAGGTGTGCGCGTCGAGTACCGCGACCACCTGGTCGAACGCCTCGGTGAACGCCGGAAACGCTTGGTACAGGCCACTTCCGGCACCGGGGCGCTGGCTGCCCTGGCCGGTGAACAGGAACGCGGTCCTCCCGACCGGCCTCGCCGTCCCGACCACCACGTCGGCCGACTCGGCGCCCGCGGCGAGCGCGTCGAGTCCGCGCGCGAACCCGTCGGCGTCCTCGGCGACGACCACCGCGCGGTGGTCGAACCGGGCCCGGGCGGTGGCCAGGGTGAAGCCGGTGTCGGCGACGTCCTCCGCCGGGTGCTCCCGCAGCCGGGAAGCCCAGTCCCGCAACGCTTCCGGCGACCGGGCGGACAGCACCCACGGCACCGCGCCGACGGTCGCGCCCCGCTCGGGGAGCACCGGCTCGGCGGGCGGCTCCTCCAGGATGAGGTGCGCGTTCGTGCCGCTGATCCCGAACGACGACACCGCCGCGCGCCGGGGTCGGTCGACCTCGGGCCACGCCGTGGCGCGGTCCACCACCGTGACGGCGCCCGCCGTCCAGTCCACGTGGTGCGAGGGCCGGTCGACGTGCAGCGTGGCCGGCACGACGCGTTCGCGCAGCGCGTGCACCATCTTGATCACGCCGGTCACCCCGGCCGCGGCCTGCGCGTGCCCGAGGTTCGACTTCGCCGAGCCCAGCAGCAGCGGGTGTCCGGAGCGTTGGCCGTAGGTGGCGAGGATCGCCTGCGCCTCGATGGGATCGCCCAGCGCGGTGCCGGTGCCGTGCGCCTCGACAACGTCCACATCGGACGGCTCCAGGCCGGCGTCGGCCAGCGCGGCGCGGATGACGCGTTCCTGCGACGGGCCGTTCGGCGCGGTCAGGCCGTTGGACGCGCCGTCCTGGTTGACCGCGCTGCCCCGCACCACCGCGAGCACCCGGCGACCGTGGCGGCGCGCGTCGGACAACCGTTCCAGCAGCACCAACCCCACGCCCTCGGCCCACGCGGTGCCGTCGGCGGCGTCCGCGAACGGCTTGCACCGACCGTCCGGCGCGAGCCCGCGCTGCCGGGAGAACTCGGTGAACATACCGGGGGTCGACATCACCGTCACGCCGCCCGCCAGCGCCAGGTCGCACTCGCCCGCCCGCAGCGCCCGCACCGCCAGGTGCATCGCGACCAGCGACGACGAGCACGCCGTGTCGACGGTCAGCGCCGGGCCCTCGAACCCGAAGGTGTAGGAGAGCCGACCGGACGCCACGCTCGTCAGGCTGCCGGTGAGGTTGTGCCCCTCGTAGCCCTCGGGCGTCTCGTGCAGCCGCGGGCCGTAGTCCTGGGTCATCGCGCCGACGAACACACCGGTCCTGCTGCCGCGCAACGTCGCCGGGTCCACACCCGCCCGTTCCACGACCTCCCACGCGGTTTCCAGCAGCAGCCGCTGCTGGGGGTCGGTGACGGCCGCCTCGCGCGGCGCGAGCCCGAAGAACGCGCCGTCGAACAGGTCGGCGTCGTGCAGGAACCCGCCCTCCCGGGTGTAGGTGGTGCCGGGACGGCGCAACTCGGCGTCGTACAAGGCTTCCAGGTCCCAGCCCCGGTTCACCGGGAACGGCCCGATGGCGTCGACCCCGCCGGCGAGCAGGTCCCACAACGCCTCCGGGGTGTCCGCGCCGCCCGGCCACCGGCCACCGGCCGCGACCAGCACCACCGGGTCGTCGTCCACCGGCCGCGCGACGACCTCCGGCGCGACCTCCCGCCGCCCGGTGAGGAACCGGGCCACGGCGTCGGGCGTCGGGTGGTCGAACGTCAGCGTCGACGGCAGCGCCACGCCGGTGACGTCGGCCAACCGGTCCCGGAACTCGACCGCGCCCGCGGAGTCCAACCCGAGGTCGCGGAACGTCGCCGCCGGGTCGACCGCGTCCGCGCTCGCGTGCCCGAGCACCACCGCCGCCACCGCCCGCACGGTCTCCGCCGCCGAGCTCGGGTCCACAGTGGACTTCCGCGGCTCGTCCCGCGGCGCTTCGCCCACCACGACCTCGACGGTCGTGCTCGTGTCGACCCAGTACCGGTCCCGCTGGAAGGGGTAGGTGGGCAACGGGATCCGCTCGCCGCGGCCCAGCGCCGCCCAGTCGACCTTCACCCCCCGCACGTGCACGCCGGCCAGCGCGGTGAGGAACCGCGTGGTGTCGCCCTCGTCCCGGCGCAGCGTGCCGACCACGGTGAGGTCGGCGTCGTCCCCGATCGCGCGCAGTCCCGACGCCAGCACCGGGTGCGGGCTGACCTCCACGAACACCCCGTGCCCGGCCACGATCGCGGCGGTCACCGCGTCCGCGAACTCCACGGTCCGCCGCAGGTTCCGGTACCAGTAGTCGCCGGTCAGCGCGGTGGTGTCGAGGAGCCCGCCGGTCACCGTCGAGTAGAACGCGATGTCCGAGGCGCGCGGCGCGATGCCGCCCAGCACCCGCGCCAACTCGTCCCGCAACGCCTCCACCAGGGGCGAGTGCGACGCGTAGTCGACCGGGATGGTCCGCACGTCGACGCCGGCGTCCCGATACCCGGCCACGAACTCGGCGAGCGCCTTCGGCTCACCGGACACGACGGTCGCCGCCGGTCCGTTCACCGCCGCCACCGCGAGCTCGTCCTCGTAGGCAGCCAACTTCTCGCGCACCAGCGCGGCGGGCTCGGGCACCGAGACCATCCCGCCGGCCGTCGCGTGGGCCGCGATCACCCGCGCCCGCAGGGCCACCACGGCGGCCGCGTCCGCCAACGACAACGCGCCCGCGACGTGGGCGGCGGCGATCTCACCCTGGGAGTGCCCGATCACGGCGTCCGGCCGCACGCCCGACGCGATCCACAGCTTCGCCAACGACACCATCACGCCGAACAACGCGGGCTGCACCACGTCGACCCGGTCCAACGGCAACCCGTCCCGCAACAACTCGACCAGCGACCAGTCGACGTGCGCCCGAAGCGCCGCGTCCACCTCGGCGACGTACCCGGCGAACACGGGCGACTGCGCCAACAACCCGCTCGCCATGCCGACCCACTGCGAGCCCTGCCCGGGAAACACGAACACCGTGCCCCCGGTCGCCCGAACGGTCCCGGTCACGACGCTCGCCGCGGGCCGCCCCGCCGCCAACTCCCGCAACCCCGCGCCAAGCGAAGCCGCGTCCGCCCCGACCACCACCGCCCGCCGCGCGAAGACGGTCCGAGCAGTACCGGCGGTCCACGCCACATCCGCGGGCTCCGTCCCCGCCACCACGTCCGCCCACCGCGCCGCCTGCTCCCGCAACGCCGCCTCGGTCCGCCCGGACACCGGCACCGCCACCGCGCCGCTCAACGGATTCGCGACCACACCAGCCGAACCACCCGCCACTCCGCCAGTCACACCAAGCGCAACACCACCAGCGAAACGCTTCGCGAAATCCTCAACCCCACCATTCGCGCCCACACCAGCAGAACCCCGCGCCGACTCGACCGCCGACCGATTCGCGGCACCCTCGGGCACCTCGTTCGCCGGCCCACCAACCACACCATCCGCGAAACGATTCGCCGCACCTCCCGCAGCACCATTCGCAGCCAATCCAGCCAAACCACGCGCACCCACACCAGCCGAAGGACCCGCAAACACAGCGGCCGAACCAGTCGCGGACGGGCCGGCCACACCACCGTCCGAACCACCAGCCGAAAGGCCACCGAACACACCGGCCGAAAGATCCGCGGACACACCAGCCGAACCAATCGCGGACCCACCGGTCAGGCCGCTCGCGGAACCGCCGAGCGAACGCCCCGCGGGCGCGTCGGCCGAGCCGTCGGCCAATCCGTCGGCGAGGTCGAACGCCGAAGGGATCGCGGGTCCGGCCGCAGCGGGCGTTTCCGGGGCGTCGGCCGTCGGCACGCCGGTCGCCGGCACAGCGGTGGTCGGCACGGTGGTGATCGGGGCGCCAGTGATCGGGGCGCCGGTCGTCGGGGCACTGGTCGTCGGGGCACTGGTCGTCGGCACAGCGGTGATCGGAGCGCCGGTCGTCGGCACGCCAGCCGTCGGCACGCCAGCCGTCGGCACGCCAGCCGTCGGCACGCCAGCCGTCGGCACGCCAGCCGTCGGGACGGCGGCCGTCGGCACAGCGGTGATCGGGGCGGCGGTGATCGGGGCGGCGGTCGTCGGGGTGCGGCCCGGGGCTTCGGTGAGGATCAGGTGGGCGTTGGTGCCGCCCATCCCCCACGAGCTGACCCCCGCGACCAGAGGCCGGTCGGGGCGCGGCCACGGGCCGGACTCGGTGGCCACCCTCAGGCGCAGGTCCGCGAAACCGATCGCGGGGTTGGGGGTGGTGAAGTTGAGGCTGGCCGGGATCCGGCGCTCGCGCAGGGCCAGCACCGCCTTGAGCAGGCCGACGATGCCCGCCGCGCCCTCCAGGTGCCCGACGTTGGTCTTCGCGGACCCGACCACCAGCGGCTCGGTGCGGTCGCCGAGGGCGGCGCCCAGGGCGGCCGCCTCGATCGGGTCGCCGACCCTGGTGCCGGTCCCGTGCAACTCCACGTACTGCACGTCGCCCGCCGCCACACCGGCCGCCGCCAGCGCGGCCCGCACGACGTCGCGCTGGGCGTCCGCCGACGGCACGGTGAGCCCGTCCGTCGCGCCGTCGTTGTTGACCGCGCCACCGAGGATCACCGCGTGCACCGGGTCGCCGTCGGCCAGCGCGGCCGCCAGGGGCTTCAGCACGACCACGCCGCCGCCCTCGCCCCGCACGTACCCGTTCGCCCGCGCGTCGAAGGTGTAGCTGGTGCCGTCCGGCGACAACCCGCCGAACTCCTGCGCGGTGGCGGTGCTGTCCGGGACGAGGTTGAGGTTCACGCCGCCCGCGAGGGCGACCGTCGACTCGCCGCGCCGCAGGCTCTCGCACGCCAGGTGCACCGCGACGAGCGCGGAGGACTGGGCCGAGTCGACCGTCAGGCTGGGACCGCGCAACCCGAGCACGTAGGACACCCGGTTCGCGATGACACCCCGGTTGAGCCCGGGAAGCGTGTGCCGGGTGAGCCCGCCGTGCCGGGCGACGAGGGTGGCGTAGTCGCCGCCGATCGCGCCGACGAACACGCCGGTCGCGCTGCCCGCCAACGCACCGGGCACGATCCCCGCGTCCTCCAAAGCCTCCCAGGCCAACTCCAGCACCAACCGCTGCTGCGGGTCGGTCGCCGCCGCCTCGGCGGGCGACACCCCGAAGAACCCGGCGTCGAACCCGGCGACGTCCTCGAGCGCGCCGCCCAGCCGGTCACCACCGCCGGGCGCGGTGCCCCAGCGGTCGGCGGGCGTCGGCCCGATGGCGCTCGTCCCGGTGTCCAGCAACCGCCAGAACCCGGCCGGGTCGGGGGCGCCGGGCAGCCGGCAGGCGAGTCCCACCACCGCGACGGCCGCACCGCGATCCTGGACGTGCTGACGGTCGTCGCTGGTCATCGCGTGCTCCACGCTCCTTCACCCGGCGGTCGGAAAGGGCGGTCACGCCCGATTCCAACCTGCCGCGCGGAGCGGAGGGGTAGCACCCCTAGGCACCCCTATGCACCCCTAGGTCTCCCGCGACCCCGACACCGGGGTCCTCGGTGAACCGGTCCAACCAGGACGGCAGCTCGGCACGCCTGCCGACGCCGAGCTTGCGGTAGATGCGGGTGAGGTGCTGCTCGACGGTGCTCACCGTCACGTAGAGCTTGGCGGCGATCTGACGATTGCTCAACCCCCGCGCGGCCAGCCCGGCCACCCGGCGCTCGGCGCCGCTGAGCCCGGCCACACCGTCCACAGTGGACTCCTCGACCGGGCGCCCCGACCGGGTCGCGCGATCCGCCGTCACGGCGCGGCCGGTGTCGGAGGTGAAGCGGTAGGCGTCGTTCAGCTCGGCCAGCGCGGCGGACAACGTCAGCCGGTCGCCCGCCTGCCGCAGCACCTCGACCGCCTCCTCCAGCATGCGCGGCCGGTCGCGGTAGTCCGAGGCGCGGGCCCGCAGCAGGAGGCACAGCCCCCGGGTTCTCGACGGACCGGGGTGTAACCGCAGCAGCTGCTCGTCCACCACGGCCCGCGCCGCCGACACCTTGCCCATCCGCACGTGCGACTCGGCGACACCGAGCCGCCACGGCACCAGACCGGGCACGTCGACGTCCCACCGCGCGGCCAGCTCGCCGCAGCGCCGGAACTCCGCCAGCGCCGCCTCCGGCCGGTCGAGCGCCAGCAGGTGCCGACCGCGCGCCTCCAGGTAGGGCAGCGCGGCGACCGACTCGAACACCGCGTCCGCGAGCGGCACCGCGAGGTAGCGCGCGGCGTCCTCCAGCTTGCCCAGCGCCAACTTCGCCCGCACGAGCGTCGCGAGCGGCATGCCGGCCGCGATTCCCCACTGCTCCACCGAGAAGTGCGTGATCGCGGCCCGACCGCACCGCTCGGCCTCCGCCGCGTCACCGAGGCGCAGCGCGGTCTCGGCCCGGATCGCGGCGAACAGCGCCTGCCACACCGGGCGGCAGTGCGCGGTCGTCTGCTCGACCAGGGGCGCGGACCACCGGGCCGCGCGGTCCGGTCGGTCGGCGTAGACCAGGGTGGCGAGCGCACCGGTCAACGACTCCAGCGTGGACGAGGTGATCGCGCAGTCCCGCAGCACCTGCTCGGCCTGCTCGACGGCGGCGTCCGGGTGTTCCCCGCGCACCAGCCCGGCCAGCACGCGCAGTCCGTCCGGCACGGCGTCGGGCGCGCGCGGCACGTCGTCGTCGGTCCACCGCCCGCGCGACGCGGGGTACCAGAAGGACAACCAGTCGGCGACGCGCGGCGAGGCGGGTCCGCCGGCGAGCGCCGCGAACCCGGCCGCGACGTCGCCGTGCCAGAACAACCGGGCCACGTCGCGTCGATCGTCCACAGTGGACTCGGCGGGCGCCGTGGTCGCGGCGAGCACCTGCGCCGCGATGACCGGGTGCCGCAGCGCGCCCGCCAGGACCAACCCGGACGCGGTCAGCGCGGCCACGGCGCGCGGCTCGGCGGGTCGCCCCTCGGCCAGCGCGCGGGCCGCCGCCATCGCGTCCGGCGCGAACCGGAACAGGCACCAGCGGGCGGCCCGGGCGAACGCCTCGCCCACCACGAGCCCGTCGGGGCCCGAGCCGTCCTCCGCGAGCGCCCGCGCCAGCACCGGGTTGCCGCCGCACACCCGGTGCGCGTCGGCCGCGACCCGCTCGTCGCCGAACAGTTCGACCAGCGCGGACCGGGTCAGCGGGGTGAGCGCGATCCACCGGTGGTAGGGCAGCCGCGCGAGCTCGGTCTCGAAGCGGGTGTCGTCGGGGTGGCCGGTGTCGCGCGCGCCGGTCAGCAGCAGCACCCGCGCGGTCCGCATCCGGCGCGCCAGGTACAGCAGCCACGCCCGGGACTGCGGGTCGGCGTGGTGCACCTCGTCCACGGCGACCACGACGGGTCGCGTCGCGGCGAGGTCCAGCACCGCGGTCGCCAACCCCTGGAGGACCGCGGGCGGCACCCGGTCGCCGTCGGCGGTCGCGTGCGCGCCCTCGTCCAGCAGCGCGCAGACCACCCGCGCCGCGTCCCGGTCCAGGGTCGCGCCGTGGAACAGCTGTCCCACGACCGCGAGCGGGAAGTCCCGCTCGGCCTCCGCGCCCGTCGCGGCGAGCACCAGGGCGTCGGCCTGCTTCAGGAAGGTCTGGATCAGTTCGGTGCGCCCGACCGCCGCCGGCCCCGTCACGGTGACCACGACGCCCTCCCCGGTGCCGCAGCGCCGCAGCGCGGCGGTCAGCGTCCCGAATTCACCAGCGCGCCCAACCAGGTGCATTGTCTTCCATCTCCACGTCAGCGATCGGCAGCGGCAGCAAAAACCGTGACGAGGGCACGGCAGTCGACCGTCCCACCGGGGACGGCTCGGTCGGTCGACAAGGGTGGTCGAACAGACGCGTCGATCTCCGGGGATTCCCGACCCGACGCACCCTCCTCGACCGGGTGCGGCGGACCGGGGAATTCACGGATTCCACCGGCGCGCTTTCTGCACGGGAGGATACGAACCCGCGCGCGACCTCGTCAACGACATGATCAACTTCGCCGGACCGGCTCGGCACGGCCATTTCGCCAGGTCGCGGCGCCGACACGAAGCGCGGTCAGACCAGCGCGGAGAGCGACCGAAAACGGCCGTCGTTCACCCGTTCCGCCCAGTTGATCTACACCGTTCGCCGTGCGAGCACACCAATCCGGCGCAGGAGATCACCCCCGCGTAACGTCCCACCACCTGGACAGCCTTCAGTTCGCCGACAGCCCGACCCGGTCGCGATTTACCCCTCCGCCGCAAAACCGGAAAACCGCCGCGCCGTCGATTTACCCGGACGCCGCTGCCTCGGACTCCGAGCCTTCTGCCGCGGCCCGCGAACCCGTCCCACTTGGTGAACGCGCTTGACGGCCGATCACCAATCCGGACCAACCGAAACGGCGTTTTCCCGGGCGGACCGGACAACCCTCCCCGACCGCCCGGGCACGCCCCGCCCGCCCACGTCGCGAGCGGACCTCACTCCCATTCCCAGGAAATGCCGTAGACGCCCGGCTGGCATTTCGCCTGGAACGAGTGCACCGACGGGGTGGCGTCCATCGGCAACCGCCGCCGGTCCTCCAGCGGCGCGTCGACCTTGGCCCGCCGGTATTCGTAGCAGCGCGCGGGCACCGTGACGTGGTCGAAGCACACCTGCAACAGGTAACTGCTCGTGGTGGTACGCATCCGCCGTTCGTGCTGCCGGGACGGGATGTCGCTCTCGCCCATCCGCCAGTCGTACTCGACGACCGCCGTCTCGTTCTTGTCCAGCGTGCGACCGAGGTGGATCTCGGCCGCGACATAACCACCCTCCTCGTCCACCCGGTAATCGCCGAGCGTGCCGCCGCGCACCAGCAGGTCGTGCGGCATCACGTCGCCCTCGTCCACCCCGTGCACGACGAGGAAGCGCTCGCAGCCGTTGTTCACCCCGCGCAGCACCTGCCTGGTCGCGATCCGGCGCAGCGACCGGCGCGCGTCCACGAAGCACTGCTCGGTGGTCGCCAGCACGGTCACGTCCGGGTTCGGGTTGGCGAACTCGTCGCCGAGCACCGTGCGGATCGGCGAGTCGTCCCCGTAGAGGGCGCGGAAGCTCAGCCCGGTGTCGCCGAGCCACCGGCCGCGCGGCCGACGGGGTTCGAGGAAGTCGAACAGCGTGTTCCTGGGCAGGTCCAGGATCGCCTCCAACTCGCGCAGCGCGCGCAGCGACTTCGGGCGTTCGGGCCGGCTGCGACCCTGCTGCCAGTAGCTCAGCGTCGCCAGGCTGATCTCGACACCCCGGTCGGCGAGCCGCGCGCGGATGCGGTCGAGGGTGAGGTCACGTCGGGCGATCGCGGCACGCAGGGCGTCGGCGAACTTCTCCTGGTTGAGCACCTGCTCGGGGCCGGGTCTTTCCTGGGGAGCTGCCACGACCGAGCATCGTCCTCCAAATTGGTGAATGCCGATACCCCCTGTTGGGGGTATCGGCACGCGCATCGTCACGCTGAGGTCACCCGACGTTCAGGGTCAGCCCGTAGTAGGACAGGGCGTCGCTCAGCGGCTGGAAGTACGACGACTTACCGCTCTGCACCCCACCGTTGTAGGTGCACTGCTGGCCAGTAGGCCCGCCGGAGGTCATGCCCTGGGCCTGGTTGCCCGAGATGTACGCGCCACCGCTGTCGCCGCCCATGGTGCACACGGTCGACGCGCCGAGCCCGCGAACCACGGTCGAGGGACCGCCGTTCGGGTCGGTGTAGGTGACGGTCTGGTTATAGCCGGTGATCGAACCGCAGGTCCAGCCGCTCGTGGCGCCGGACTTGCAGAGCGACGCGCCGACCGCGCCGCGGTTGCCGCCCTTGACGGTGATCAGGCCGGCCGCGCCCCAGGTGCCGACCTGGGTGGTGATCGAGTTCCCGGAGTCGATCCTCGCCACGCCCATGTCCACGCTGTTGCTGCCCAGCGCGTACCGGGTGCTGGTGCCCTTCGCGAACCGGGTGCCGTTGTAGTAGAGCGAGGGCAGGCCCGCGATGCAGTGCCCGGCGCTGACCAGGTACTGCACGCCCGTGCTGGTCCGCGCGCCGAACCCGACCGAGCAGTAGCCCGAGCCGCCGTTGATCGTCATCTTGCTGCCCGGGTACACCGCCGCCTGGGTGCTCAGCGACTGCGAGACCTGCTCCACGCGGATCGCGGACCCGTGCTTGGCGGCCTCGGCGAGGAACGACCGGGCCGGCGGCCTGGTCCGGTCGACCACCTTGACCGTGACCACGTCGGAGGCCACGTCGACGCCCCACGACACGACGCCGGTGGGCGCCTGCTTCTCGGCGAGCCGGTCGAGGTCGGCCTGCACGTCGGTCAGCGCCTTCTCGCCGCGGGCGGGCGTGCGGGTCGCCAGCCCGACCGAGCGGGCCTTCGCCGCCCCCGCCTGGTCGACGTTCACGGTGAGCTTGCCGGACTGGTCGAAGTACGCGCCGTCCACGCGCACGCCGCTGCCGACGAGACCGGACAGCGCGCGCTGCTGGGCCGCCTCGCCGTCGAGGCGCTGCACGGCGGCGTTCTCGCTGACGCCCAGGGTCCGGGCCAGGGCGGCCACCATCTCGGGCTGGTAGTCGGATCCGGCGGCGGACGCGGTCGCGCCGCCGGACAGCAGGGTGAGGGGGATCAGACAGGAAAGGGCCGCGGCGCCGAGCACACGGTTTCGAGACACGGTGTCAACCTTTCGCAACCGGGGCGGACCACCACAGGGGAAAGAAGTGCGCAAAAGAAATGGCGACACATTCGATCAATGGTCCGTCCCCGGCCGACGGGACTTCCCGCCGTGCGGGCAACTCTGCCCCGCTGCTCCGTTGAGAGCAATGACACGCATTTCACAGCCGGCCTACGCCGAACTTGAAAAACAATACTTCGGGCGCAATGCGGCACTACCGGACGCGCTGCGCTCCCGCGACCAGCACCCAGAGCACCAGGGCGCCGGTGCCGAGCACGCCCAGCACGATCGCGCCGATCGAGAGCGCGCGGTCGTAGCGGCCCTTCGGGTTCACCACGCCGATCACCCCGAGCACCAGGCCGACGGGCGACAGGCAGCAGAAGAAGGACATCGCGAACGCCACGATGGGCAACGTCGAGGTGCTCTTCAGGTACACCGGTACCGGCGCGGCCTGCCACGTCGGGGGAGGCGGCGCGGCGGGCGGCCAGTGCCGCGGAGGCGGCACGATCGGCGACTGCCAGGTGGTGGTGGGCGGCGGGTCGGCGACCGGCGGGTGCACGCCGGAGACGACCTCCTCGCTCTCCCAGACCGACTCGGGCTCGTCGTCCCGGTCGAGTTCCTCCTCGTCCCACACACCGGCCGGCGGGTCGTCGTCCCGATCCGGTTCGTCGGAGTCGGACGAGTCGCCCGCGTCGACCTTGGCGCGTTCCTCCGGGTTCAGCAGCACGGCCCTGGCGATGTGCAACAACTTCGTCGTGTACTCGTCGCCGCCGGGCCGGTCCGGGTGCACCAGCAGGACCTGCTCGCGGTGCGCGGCGATGATCTCGGCGCGGGTCGCCGAGGACGGGATGCCCAGCAGCTCGTAGGGATCGAACCCGTCGAGGTCGTCCCGGTCGTGGTTGCTCACCGCGGGGTGCCCAGCACCTCGACCCGCCAGCACGTGAGGTCCCACGAGCGGGGGCCGGTCTCCGGCCGGTAGCCCTGCCCGACGCCGGTGGCGAACGTGACGTGCCGCTTGTCCGCGAGGTAGCACCAGACCTGGAGCGAGGCGCCGCCCATCGCGCTCGCCGACCCGTGCCGGTAGTAGTGGTGGTCGTGCCACAGGTCGCCCTCGCCGCCGACGAAGGGTTCCTGCAACAGCTGCTGGGCCCGGACGGGAAGGTTGCCGAGGAACCCGCTCATCCCCGCGCTCAGCCTGGTCTTCGGCGCGGCGGGCGGCGTGCCCGGTCGACTGCCCGACCCGGTGGGCGCCGCGTCCGGCCTGGCGTCCGGCGGCCCGCTGACCGACGCGCGGCGGAACGTCGACCCGTCCAGCTTGAGCGCCCGGATCTCGTGCGCCGGTCCGCCCGAGGCGTTCACCGTCGGCAGCACCGTCACGAACTCCCGCGTCCCCAGCACGACGGCCGAACCGCGACCGTCGACGTCCCACGCCCACCACTCGACCAGCTCGCCGACCCGGGCGTTCACCCGGTCCCGGAGCTTGTCGCCGAGCCGGTCCCAGACCTGCTCGCGGGTGAGCGAGGAGCCGCCGAACCCCAGTGTCGTCGCGGCGTGGATCGGGCCGGTGCCACCGGACGGCGCCGGTGGCCGCCCGTCACGCCGCGCGGGGACGGCGGCGCCGGGCCGGGATCGGATGGGTAAGCGGTCTTCCGCCACCGGTGTTCCTCCAACAGCCGAACCGGGATGGGCCGCCCATCGTAGTCAGCGCGCGAAGGTCGCCGACACCTCGCCCACCCCGGCCACGACGGCGCGGAACTCCCCGCCAGGAAGGGCGGGCACGACCAGGCCGAGCGCGCCGGTCAGCACCACGTCACCGGCCCGCACCGGCTCACCGTGCCGCCGCACGGCGTCCGCGAGCCACCCCAGCGCCAGGTACGGGTCGCCGTAGCTGTCCGCGCCGACGCCGTGCGCCACGACCTCCCCGTTGTGCCACAACGTGGTCGCGCAGTCCCGGGGTTCGACGGCGCCCGCGTCGACGGCGTCGCCGAGCACGAACAGCGCGGCGGAGGCGTTGTCCGCCACCGTGTCCACGAGCGTGATGTCCCAGTCGGCGATCCGGCTGTCCACGATCTCCAGCGCGGCGACCACCTCGCCGACCGCGTCCCGCGGGTCGTCCACCGCGGCCAGGTCGCGCGCCAGCACGAAGGCGATCTCGACCTCGACCCGAGGCTGCCGCAGCAGACCCGCCTCGATCGTGCCGCCGGTCGGGCGCGCCATCTCGTCCAGCAGCACGCCGAAGTCCGGGTGGTCCGCGCCGAGCCGGGCGCGCGCCGCCGGGTTGGTGAACCCGATCTTGCGCCCCACCACCCGCGCGCCGGCCGCCCGTCGCGTGCCCACCCACCCGGCCTGCACCGCGTACGCGGCGTCGAGGTCCGCCACCACGTCCCGGACCGGCGCGCACTGCGCACCGCCCGACCGGGCGCCCACCAGCCTGTCCAAGGCTTCCGTCACGTCCACCACCCCGTTCCGCGCGGTGATCACTCTCGCACGGCGACCGGCCCCGGCGACCTCGACCAAGATATTCCTTGACACGAATATTCGAGGCGAGGAATACTTCGGCCCATGGACCGGATCGCCTCAGCACTCGGAGACGCCGCGCGGTGGCGGATCGTGGAACTGCTCGCCGAGCGCCCGCGGTCCGTCGGCGAGCTGGCCGACCTGACCGGCTCGCGCCAACCGCAAACCACCAAGCACCTGCAAACCCTGGCCCGCGCCGGGCTCGTCACCGTCACCCCGCTCGGCCAGCGCCGCGTCTACGCGGTCGACACCACCCCGTTGACCGCCCTCGTCGGCAGGCTGCGGGAGCTGGTCGACACCGCCGAGGCGAACGTGGGCGAGCGGGACGTCCTGGAGCGGTACCGCGCCGCCCTGGAGGCGGACACCGCGCTCGCCGACCGGGACCGGTGGGCCGACGGCCGGACGTTCGCGTTCGACCGGGTGCTCGCCGCGCGCCCCGACGTCGTGTGGCGGCACTGGACCGACCCGGAACTCCTGGCGACCTGGTGGGCGCCGCCGTCGATGACGATCACGGACTGCGTGCTCGAACCCGAGCCCGGCGGCCGGGTGGTCCTCGAGTACCGCGACGCCGAGGGCCGCTACCGGTCCGAGGGCCGGGTCCGCGCCGCGACCGGGCCGACGCGCCTCGCGTTCGACCTGTCGGTGTTGGACCCGGAGGGCGGGATCGCGTTCACCGGCCACCACGACCTGGCGCTCACCGACACCGCCGAGGGCACCCGGCTCCGGCTCGACCTGCGCGTCACCGGCACGACCGTCGACGCCGCTCCGTTCGTCGCCGGCATCCGGACCGGCTGGGACCAGGTGCTCGACACCCTCGCGGACACCGTCCGCGCCACAACCGCACCGCACCAAGAAGAAGAGGAACCACGAGCATGACCAACCCGACCGCACGCAGGGTGACCGCGAACCTGAGCCTCACGCTCGACGGCCGCTACAACGGCCCCGGCGGTCCCGGCGACCTCGGCGCGATCATCCCGTACGCGACCACCGAGGTCGCGCGGAACCACCTCACCCGCATCTGGGAGAACGCCACCACCGCGGTGCTCGGCAGGCTCAACGCGCAGGGCTTCCTCGGCTTCTGGCCGTCGGTCGCGGGCGACGAGAACGCCGACCCCCGCGACCGCGGCTACGCGAAGTGGTTGGTGGACGCGGAGAAGGTCGTCCTGTCCCGCACCCTGACCGAGGCGCCGTGGGAGCGCACCCGGGTGGTCGACGCGCCCGCCGCCGACGTGGTCGCCGAGCTGAAGCGGACCGGCGAGGGCGACATCCTGGTCAACAGCAGCGCGAGCGTCATCAAGCCGCTGCTCGCCGCGGACCTGGTCGACCGGCTGTACCTGATCGTCTGCCCGGAGATCGCGGGCGGCGGCGAGCGGTTGTTCGAGGACGGACTGCCGGGGTCGCGGTGGTCGGTCACCCACCTGGAAACCGGCGACCTGGGCGAAACCGCGGTGGTCTACGACCGCGTGCGCTGACCCGGGGTGCGGGCGACGACCACACCCCCGGCAGCACGACCGCGCTGCCGGGGGTGGGCGTCTCCGGACCGGGCCCGGCGGCCCGCGCCTCAGGTCAGTTGCCCGCCCAGGCTCGCCCAGGAACTCCAACCGTTGTTGGGCTTGGTCTGCCAGATGTGCCACAACGCGTCGTCGGTGCCGCGCGCGAACACCTCGAGCCGGCCGTCCTTGTTGTTGTTCACCGCGGGCAGCGAGGTGATCTCGCCACCGAGGCTCGCCCAGGAACCCCAGCCGTTGTTCGGCTTCGTCTGCCAGATGTGCCACAACGCGTCATCCGTGCCGCGCGCGAACACCTCCAACCGGCCGTCCTGGTTGTTGCCCACGGCGGGCGAAGAGGTGATCACCCCACCCAGACTCGCCCACGAGCCCCAGCCGTTGTTCGGCTTCGTCTGCCAGATGTGCCACAACGCGCCGTCCGTGCCGCGCGCGAACACCTCCAACCGCCCGTCCTGGTTGCTGCCCACCACCGGGTCCGTCGTGATGACGCCACCGAGACTCGCCCAGGAACCCCACCCGTTGTTCGGCTTCGTCTGCCAGATGTGCCACAGCGCGCGGTCGGTGCCGCGGACGAACACCTCGAGCCGGCCGTCCTGGTTGTTGTCCACGGCGGGCGAGGAGGTGATCACGCCACCCAGGCTCGCCCAGGAACCCCAACCGTTGTTGGGCTTGGTCTGCCAGATGTGCCACAGCGCGTTGTCCGTGCCGCGGGCGAAGACCTCCAACCGCCCGTCCTGGTTGCTGCCCGCGACCGGGTCCGACGTGATCACGCCACCGAGGCTCGCCCACGAGCCCCAGCCGTTGTTCGGCTTGGTCTGCCAGATGTGCCACACCGCGTTGTCGCCGCCGCGGACGAAGACCTCCAACCGGCCGTCCTCGTTGTTGCGCACGGACGGCGTGCCGGTGAAGAAGCCGCCGAGGCTGGCCCAGGAGCTCCAGCCGTTGTTGGGCTTGGTCTGCCAGATGTGCCACAGTGCGCCGTCCGTGCCGCGCGCGAAGACCTCCAACCGGCCGTCCTCGTTGCGCCCCACGGCCTGCGGGTTCGTCAACGCCGACACCTGCGGCGCCGCCGCGGTGTCACCCACTCCCGGTTGCGCCGTCGCGACGCCCGCGCCGGCCGCCAGCAGGATCGCGGCGACGCCGATCACGAATCGGGTTCTCATCGGTTCCCCCTTCGAGTGTCCACTCCGGACTGAGTCCGGCTCCTCCACCATGCACCGCCCGGCACGGGGCGAGAAGTCGGCGTTCAGGGGAAGGGCCGCACGTTCGGGGCATGTCTGCCGGTAATCGGTTTGAGCCGGCGGAACCGTCGTTCCCGCAGGCAGTCGGTACCGGTCCGGTGGTTCGTGAAAGGTGTTCGAGAACGGGTGGTCACCCGTATTCCCCGCGATTCGGGTGACAGCCGCCCGAATGGTTGACGCCCGCGCGCGCCGGGTCGGACAATGCCCGGTCCCGGGCTCCCCGTAGCGTGCGACCCCGTGGTGGTGTGGAGCGTCGTCGGCGGTGCGCTCGGCGTCCTGGCCCTGGCCGCGTGGGGCACGGTGCGGGTCGCGGTGGTGACGCTGGCCGCCGTGCTGTGCGGCGGCGTCGGGGTCGCCGTGCTCGCCGGCGTGCCCGCGCGGATCGCGCTCGGCGGAGGTCTGGTCGCGGCCGGCGCGGTGACCACGACGTGGGCGCTGGGCCGGTGGTGCCGACGGTGGTGGGCGGTCCGGTCCGCGACCCTGGCGCACCGCGCCGCGGCGGCGACCGTGCCCGACGCGGCGGCCGCCGCGGAGCGCAGGCGGATGGCGGCGGTGCTGCACGACGTTGCCGCGCACCGGTTGACCTCGATCGTGGTGGCGGCGGGCGCGGCGGCCAGGCTGGCCGACCCGGCGTTGCGCGCCGAGGCGATCCGGCACGCCGCCGTCGAGAGCCGGCGCGTGGTCGCCGACCTGGACCGGCTCGCGGACACCGACCGGCCGCCCACCCTGCCCGAGGTCGACGCGATCGCGGCGGGGTTGCCCGGAGTCGAGTACCGCCGGGAAGTGCCGGACGCACCGCCCGAGGTGGTGCTCGTGGTGTACCGGGTGGTGCTGGAATCGCTGACGAACGCGCTCCGGTACGCCTCCGGCGCGGCGGTGCGGGTGCTGGTCGAGGGCGACGGGACCGAGGTGGTGGTGACCGTCGCCGACTCGGGCGGCCGGGCCGCCGCGCCCGACGTCGGGTCGGGCCGGGGGTTGGCGGGGTTGCGGGAGGCGGTGGTCGGGTGCGGCGGCGGGTTCACCGCGGGCCGCGTCGGGACCGGGTGGACGGTGTGCGCCCGGGTACCGGTGACCTCGGCCGCGAGCCCGGACCGGCGCAGGCCGCTGGACTGGGTCGCGGTGCTGCTCGCGACCGCCACGTCGATCGGCTTCCAGCTGGTCGCCGACGACCCACTCCCCGGGGTGGCGCCGACCGCGGTCCTGCTGGCCGTGTACGTGCCGCACGCGCTGGCGGTCGGGTTCCGGCACCGCGCGCCCCGCCGCGCGGCGGCGACGGCACTGGGCGCGTTCTGGCTGTGGCTGGGGTTCGACCTGCTGTCGTGGACGCCGACACCGGCGAGCGACGGCTTCCTGGTGCTGTGCTGGGTCGACCTGGTGCTGGTGCACACGGCGGCGTCGGCCGGCTTCGCGCGGTCGTGGCTCGCGGCGGTCGCGGTCGCCGGCACGGGCGGGGTGGTGCTGGCGAGCGGTGCCGGGATCACCGGCGGTCGGGTCGCGGCGGCCGTCGTGCTGGCGGGGGCGGTCGCGGTGCCGGCGTTCGGGGCGTGGTTCGCGGGCCGGGGTGCGGGTCGGGGACGGCGACGGCGGGGCGCGGCGGTGGTGCGGGCACAGGCGGAGCTCGACCGGCGGGCCCGGGAGGCCGCGTCGGACGAGCGGCGGCGGATCTCGGTCGGCGTGCGGCGGCACGCGCGGGAGCACGCGCGGGCGGTCGCGGTCGCGGCCGAGGAGGAGCGGCTGGGGGTCGTGCTGGTGCGGGCGCGGGCCGCGGTGGTGGCGCTGCGGCGGTTGCTCGCGGTCGAACCGTCCGATGTGGACGAAGGGCCGCCGACGGTGGGCGGTGTCGCGGTGCTCGCCGAGCGGCGGCGGGCCGGGTACCGCCGGGTCGGCGTGGTGCGGGCGGTGTCGCCGGTGGTGGACGTGCTCGCGCACCGGGTCGCGGGACGGCTCGTCGGGCCCGGGTCCGCGGTGACGGTCGGCTACCTGGCGGGCGGGGTGGAGCTCGTGGTGGCGGGCGCCCGGCCGGACCGGCGGGTGCGGGGCGTGGTGGACGCGGTCGGCGGGCGGGTCACGGCGGAGAGGGATGGCACGATACGGGTGTGGCTACCCGATCCGGTCCCGTCACCGTGACCGTCGCCGACGACGAGGCGATCGTGCGCGCCGGCATCGCGGCCGTGCTGTCCGCCGAGCCGGACCTGGTCGTGGTAGGGCAGGACGCGGACGGCGAGGGCGCGGTGCGGCGCGCGGTCGAGCTGCGGCCCGACGTGTGCGTCGTGGACATCCGGATGCGCGGCACCGACGGCATCGCCGCCACCGCGCGGATCCGCGCCGAGGCGCCGGGGTGCGGCGTGCTGATCCTGACCACGTTCGGCCACGACGACTACGTGTTCGGCGCGCTGCGGGCGGGCGCGGCGGGTTTCCTGCTCAAGGACTCGCCGCCCGCGCGGATCGTGGACGCGGTGCGGGTCGTCGCGCGGGGCGGGGCGGTGGTCGACCCCGGGGTGACCCGGCTGCTCCTCGAGCACTGCCGGCCCTCGCCCACCGGCCCCGGTCCGACCGGGCTCACGCCACGCGAGACGACCGTGCTGACGCACCTCGCGGCCGGGTTGTCCAACGCGGAGATCGCGGCCGAGACGGGGTTGCGGCCGGCCACGGTGAAGGACCACGTCGCCGCGATCCTGGGCAAGCTGAAGGTGCGCAACCGGGTCCAGGCGGCCGTCGCGGCCTACGAGAGCGGGCTCGTCCGACCCCGGTCGTAGACTCCCCCGCCGGTCGGCGGGGGTCGGGAACGGTCCTCCGGCACGATCCGCCCGGCGGGTCGCCGACCCTAGCGTCCGGACCGTGCCTCGGATCATCCTCCGCCGCGTCGCCGGGTCGACGCTGCTCCTCCTCGCCCTGCTCGGCTCGCTCGCCGCGGGCGCGTTCGCGTTCCTGCTGACCGCGGCGCTCACCGCGACCGTCCCGCTCGTCGCCGGCACCGCGCTGGCGGTGCTCGCCGGTACCGCGTTCTTGTTGTCCTGGGCGGGTTTCCGCGTGTTCGGCGGCCTCGGTCTTCGTGCCGCCGTCTACTTCGCGGCCACCGCCGCGGTGCTGACCGGCGTCCTCGCCGCCACCACCGTCTTCGCGCCCGGCCCGGTCGTGCCGGGCTCGCCACCACCGCCCGGGGTCCGGTTCTGGGACCTGCCGACGGGTTCCCGCATCGCCTACCAGCACCTGCCCGCCGCCGGCACCGCGCGTCCCACCCCGATCGTGTTCCTGCACGGCGGTCCGGGCACGCCCGGCGAGGGCATCCCGGCCGCCGGGCGCGCGCTCGCCGCCGACGGCTACGACGTGTACACCTACGACCAGGTCGGCGCGGGCCGGTCCACCCGGCTCGCCGACGTCACCGGGTACACGGTCGCCCGCCAGGTCGCCGACCTGGACGCGATCCGCACCACCATCGGCGCGGACCGGTTCGTCCTCATCGGACAGTCGTGGGGCGGATCGCTGACCGCGCAGTACCTCGCGGCCCACCCGGACCACGTGGCGAAGGCGGTCATCACCTCGCCCGGCCCGATCTGGCGCGGCGACGTGGTCTCCGACGCCGACGAGGGCTCGCCGTGGACCACCGAACCCGACCTGACCCCGCGCGCCCTGGCGATGTTCCTCCTCCTGGACCAGAACCCCCGGGCCGCGCACGCCCTGGTGCCCGACGCCGAGGCCGACACCTGGATGCACGACCTGGTGCTCACCGGCAAGGACGCCACCGGCTGCCCCGGCCAACCACCCGCCCCGCGCACGGCAACATGCAGGGCTTCTACGTCAACCAGCTCACCAACACCGACTTCGCCCGCATCCCCGACCCCCGCCCGGCGCTGCGCCGGGTCACCGTGCCGACCCTCGTCATGCGCGGCGAGTGCGACTTCGTGAGGTGGCCGATCACCCGCGACTACCGCGCGACGCTGCCCGCCTCGACCCTGGTGTACGTGCGCGGCGCGGGCCACTCCATCGCCACACCCCAACCCGAGCTGTACCTGACCCTGATCCGGAACTTCCTCGCCGACCGCCCACTCCCCCTGCCCGACTACGCGGCGGACGCACCGCCCCGCTAGCACCCGGGCGTCAGCCGACGGCGGCGAGCTTCTCCGGGTTCATCATCCAGAAGATCCCGTCGATGCCGTCGGCGGACGCGGCCACGGTCAGGACCGCGAACGTGGTGCCGTCCCGGCGCAGCAGGGCGGCCTCGGCGCCGTTGACCGACGACCACCCGATCTCCACGTCGGTCCAGAAGTGGCCGGCGAAGGCGCGCACGTACTTCGCCACCGTGGTCGCGCCGCGCACCGGGATCCGCGAGGCGCGGACCACGCCGCCGCCGTCGGAGTGGCTGACCACGTCGGCGGCGAACAGGTCCTCCAGCGCGGTCAGGTCGCCCTCGCGGGCGGCGGCCACGAACGCGGTCAGGAGGCGGCGTTGTTCGGGTGCCGCCACCGGGGCGCGGCGGCCGTCGGCGAGTTGTCGGCGCGCCCGGCTGACCAGTTGCCGCGCCGAGGCCTCGGTGGCGTGGACGATCTCGGCGATCTCGGCGTAGGAGTAGTCGAACGCCTCCCGCAGCACGTACGCCGCGCGCTGGGTCGGGGTGAGCTTCTCCAGCAGCACCAGCACGGCCACCTCCAACGCGGCGTCGCGTTCGGCTCCCAGTTGCGGGTCGGCGGAGGTGTCGACCGGTTCGGGCAGCCACGCACCGGCGTAGACCTCGTGCCGGGCCCGCGCGGTCCGGCTCTCGTTGATCGCGAGCCGGGTGGTGGCGGTGGCGAGGTAGGCGAGCGGGTCGCGCACCGACGCCCGGTCGGCGGCCCGCCAGCGCAGCCACACGTCCTGGACCAGGTCCTCGGCGTCGGCCGCGCTGCCCAGCATCCGGTAGGCGATGCCGAACAACCGGGGTCGCGCCTGCGCGAACGCCGCGTCGGGCTCCGGCATCGGACGTCCTCTCGCCACCGTGCGGTCCGGTCGGATCGTAGCGCTGTCACAAATCCGCGCGCCGTCTTGTCCTGGTGGGTGAAGGGCGTCCCGGAACGGCCGGGACGCCGGTGGAAGGAGCCACGTGATGAAGGTCGTCGTGATCGGCGGAACCGGCCTGATCGGATCGGGTGTGGTCGCCCGGCTCGGCGAGCACGGGCACGAGGCGGTGGTCGCGGCGCCGTCGACCGGGGTCGACACGATCACCGGCGAGGGTGTCGCCGAGGCGGTGCGGGGCGCGGACGCGGTGGTCGACGTGTCGAACTCGCCGTCGTTCGCCGACGAGGACGTGCTCGCGTTCTTCCGGACCTCGACCGGCACCCTGGTCGAGGCCGCGAAGGCCGCCGGTGTCGGCCACTACGTCGCGCTGTCGGTGGTGGGCGCGGACCGCGCGCCGGACTCGGGCTACCTGCGCGCGAAGGTGGCGCAGGAGCGGTTGATCCGGAAGTCCGGGCTGCCGTGGACGCTGGTGCGCGCCACGCAGTTCTTCGAGTTCGCGGCCGGCATCGCGAACTCGGCGACGGTGGACGGCGTGGTGACGCTGTCCGACGGCGCGGTGCGGCCGGTGGCCGCGGCCGAGGTGTCCGCGCTGGTGGCCCGCACCTCGGTCGGCGCGCCGCGCGCGGACGTGGTCGAGATCGGCGGTCCCGAGGTGCTGGGCCTGGACGGCTGGATCCGGACCGCGCTGGCGGCCCGGGGTGACGCGCGGACCGTGGTCACCGACCCGACGGCCCGCTACTTCGGCACCGTGCTGGACGACAGGACGCTCCTGCCCGGGCCCGACGCGGTGACCGGCGAAACCCGGCTGGCGGACTGGCTGACCCAGGACACCCACCGCTGACCCGAGCGGAGGCGGGCACGCCCGGGTACCGCCACCCGACCGGCGTGCCCGCCGCCGTGCCGCCGCACGCGCCCTGCTGCGCCCGCACCCGACCACCTGCGCCCGGCCGGGTGCACCGCCACCGACGGGAAGCCCGAACTCCTTGCCACCACGGGACATCCGGGCCTGCCGGGACGGCCGCCGACCTCGGATCCGCGACCGTGAACGGGCGTCGCCGACGGCCCGGCCACCGAATGGTCCAGACCCATTGACGTGAGTTGTCCGGTTCCGCGAACGTGTGACGGGCTTGGCCGCCTTCCCGTCCCGAGGAGGAACCAACGGTGAATGTCCGACATCGGGTGGCGCGCGTGCTCGCCGCCCTGCTGGTGGTCGGCGGGGCCACCGTCGTGTGGAGCTCCGGCTCCGACACCGCGTCCGCCGCCGCGTCGCTGCAACGCCTCGTCCCCGCACCCGTCTCACTCCAACCCGACGCGCGCGGCAGACACGTGCTGTCCGCGTCGACCAGGATCTACACCTCGCCGGCCGCGCACGCGGTCGGCGAGTACCTCGGTGGGGTCCTCCGCCCCTCCACCGGCTACCCGCTGCCCGTCCGCAACACCTTCGCCACCCCCGACCGGGGCATCGCGCTGCTGCTCGGCGGCGCGCCCCGCTCGGTCGGCGACCAGGGTTACCAGCTCGCCGTGACCCGGTCCGCCGTGACGATCCGCGCCAACACCACGACCGGCCTGTTCGCCGGCGTCCAGACGCTGCGCCAGTTGCTGCCGCCGGAGATCGAGAAGCGCGACCGGCAGCACGTCACCTGGACCGTGCCCGGCGTGCGGATCACCGACTACCCGCGCTTCGCGCACCGCGGCGCGATGCTCGACGTGGCACGGCACTTCCACCCGGTCGCCACCGTCAAGCGGTACGTCGACCAGCTCGCCCTGTACAAGATCAACTACCTGCACCTGCACCTGACCGACGACCAGGGCTGGCGGCTCCAGATCGACGGCTGGCCCAACCTCACCGCGCACGGCGCGAGCACCCAGGTGGGTGGTGGGCCCGGCGGCTTCTACACCAAGGCCCAGTACCGGGAAATCGTGAAGTACGCGGCCGAGCGCAAGATCACCGTGATCCCCGAGGTCGACCTGCCGGGGCACACCAACGCCGCGCTGTCCTCCTACGCCGAGCTGAACTGCGACGGCGTCGCGCCGCCGCTGCGCACCGACATCGAGGTCGGCTACAGCTCGCTGTGCGTGTCCAAGGACGTCACCTACAGGTTCGTCGAGGACGTCATCCGCCAACTGGCCGCCATCACGCCGGGCGAGTACCTGCACATCGGCGGCGACGAGGCCAAGGCGACCACGGACGCGGACTACCAGACCTTCCTGGACAAGGTGCTGCCGCTGGTCGGCAAGTACGGCAAGAAGGTCGTCGGCTGGCACGAGTTCGTCAAGACGACCACCGACACCTCGGCCGTGCCGCAGTACTGGGGCACCACGACGACCAACGCGGTCGTGCAGGCCGCCGCCGCGCGCGGCAACAAGGTGCTGCTCTCGCCCGCCAACAAGGCCTACCTGGACATGAAGTACGACGCGTCCACCCCGCTCGGCCTGAAGTGGGCGGGGTACGTCGAGGTGCGGACCGCGTACGACTGGAACCCGGGTGCGTACCTCACCGGTGTGCCGGAGTCGTCCGTGCGCGGCGTCGAGGCGCCGTTGTGGACCGAGACCATCGTGACACCGGCGCACATCGACTTCATGGCGTTCCCGCGCCTGCCGGCCATCGCCGAACTGGGCTGGTCGCCGTGGTCCACGCACGACTGGGAGAGCTTCAAGGTCCGACTGGCCGCCCAGGGCGCCCGCTGGACCGCACTGGGCATCGACTGGTACCACTCGCCGCAGATCCCGTGGACCTCGGCGCAGGCCGAGGCCTTCGACCAGACGACCACGACGACCACCGCGTCCACCTCGCCCTCGGGTCCGACCGCTCCGACGACCACGACGCGGGTCGTCGGCACGTGGAGCGCCGGGACCGCGTACAAGGTGGGTGACTACGTGACCTACCAGGGCAACCGCTACCGGTGCCTCCAGTCGCACACCGCCCAGCCCGGCTGGGAGCCGTCGCTGGTGCCGGTGTTCTGGGTGCCGGCCTGACGCCCGGCGGCCGTCCGGAGTGGAGTCCGCTCCGGACGGTCGCCGTCGGACGGTGGTAACGAAGCGGGCCGGTGCGGCGAAGTGTGACTGATGAAGATCGTCCGCACGTCGCGGACGGGAGTCATCACGTGCTCGCCGCCGCCCACCGGACTCCGAGGAACCCCAGATGGCACAGGACGGAAACTTCAAGTTCGTCGTCACCCAGGACCAGCCGTGCCCGCTCGCCGACGGCCAGACGGGGCAACTGATCCTGCGCGCCGACATCTACGCCGCGAAGATCAACGCGGATGTCGAGCAGGCGGCCGTCTACGTCGACCTGAGCGAGTCGACCGTCTCCGCGGTCACCCACGTCGAGGGTGACGCGACCCCCTCCGACATGGCCTGGAACAACAACCAGGACCAGGGCTACTTCGTGGAGCGGATCGCCGTGCTGGTCAAGGCGACCACCCAGGACGGCGAACAGCTCGAGCTGAGCCAGAACTCGCCCCAGACCACCCACGAGCGGGGCACCGTGGCGAGCCACGTGGACTACTCGATCGGCGCGGACCAGGCCGCGAGCATCGGCTTCTTCGGCGAGGAGCCGACCGGGTCCGTCACCGCGGGCGTCCACGAGGGCATCTCCTGGGGCAACTCGTACTCCAAGGAACTCCAGGCGTTCGAGGTCGACAACCAGTCGAGCGACACCGAGGCCGCGCACTACTACAACCTCACCGCGCACAGCCACGGCCGCTACGACGACTGGCAGTCCCTGATCCACAACGACATCACCACGATCGGCATCGGGCACATCGACCTGGTGCACGCGGTCGACCGCGGTTGCGTGTCGAACGTGCCGATCGCCTCCCAGGCGGTGTTCTACCTGCCGCGGCTGACCGGCGAGCAGCACCTGACCGTCGAGATCTCGATCACCGCCACGTTCCGCCGGGTGTGGGCCGAAACCAAGGACTTCCTGCTCGGGATCGAGGCGCACACGGACGCGATCGAGTCGACGGTGTCCGCGGCGAAGGTGCTCTACCCGTGACCGCGCCCGCCGAACCGACGCCGCTCGCGGAGTGGGACGCCGTGGAGCCCGGCGTGCTGTACCGGTGCCAGCAGCCGGGCTACGAGCCGCGGCTGGACCGCGACACCCCGCACGCGTTCACCGACGCCCAGATCCTCTTCCTGCGCGCGCACGCGATCAGTCTCGTGCTGTCCGCCAACTCGATCGCGCTGGAGGACGCCGACGTCGCGGCGTTGCGGGACGCCGGGATCGACTACCGGCACTTCCCCGTCACCGACTACACCGCGCCCACCCGGGACCAGGTGATCCGGGCGTCCACGGCCTTGGCCGCGAACAGCCGCGACGGTGGCGCGAGCCTCGTGTACTGCGGTTTCGGGCACGGGCGCACCGGAACCTTCGTGACGGCGTGGGAAATCCTCACCGACCACCCGCTCCGGCAGGCCGCCGCGTCCGTCCGCGAGCTGTGCGAGGCCAACCACGTCGAGCGGCAGACCCAGAGGGACCTGCTGGAGCGACTGGACGCCACGTCCCGCGGCCTGCTGGCGGACGACGGGTCGAGCGAGTCGGACTCGTCCTCCGGGTCCGACGACACCTCGGACTCCTCCGACACGTCCTCCGACACCTCGTCGGACGACACGTCGTCGGACTCGGACTACCGCCCGGACGACGACGGCGGCGAACCCGAACGCGGCGGCGAGGGCCGGATCGGCACCGGGGTGGCCGACGGTCGGTGACGCGGTCCGCCGGTCGTGGGCCACGACCGGCGGGCGGGGTCAGCGGCCGAGCGCGGCGGCCAACTGCTTCTTGGTCATCTTCGACCGGCCCTTGACGCCGCGCTGCCTGGCCTCGTTGTAGAGCTGGTCGCGGGTGGGTCCCTGCGGCCCCTGCCGCTTGCCCGACCGCAGCCCGCCGCGTCGTTGCGAGGAGATGTCCTCCAGGGACGAGCGGCTCGCGGTCTTGGACTCCCCTGCCCGCGCCCGGTTCTTGTTCACCGTGCGGGCCGCGATCTCCTCGGCCTGCGCGGTGGACTCGCCGCGCTTCTCCGCGGACTCCTTGATGTGCTCGTACTGCCGTTCCCGCTTGGCGCTGAACCCACGTGGCATGACGACCTCCCGCCCGTCGGTTACCCCGCCACCCGCCGTCCACACCCGACGGCCGTCAGCGGTCGGTGTCGGCGGGCTCGACGGGCGCGAGCAGCTCGTCCGGGCGCACGAACAGCGTCAGCAGGTCGTGGCGGGACACCACGCCGATGCGCCGGCCGCCGCCGTCGACCACCGGCACGGCCTCGGTGTCGGGTTCGGGCACGGGTTCCTCCCGGGTGTCGCGGGGTCTCCTCCGCGGACCACGGTCGTCCTGCGAGGTGAGGCGGGCCAGAGTCGTTGGTCCACTCCCGGTCCTCGATCGGACGGGACTTCCGGCTCTGCGCGGGCGTGGTTCGGCGGTGCCACGGTCGGTGCGGGGACCACGAAGCGCGGAGGTGAGCCGGGTGGACCGCGGTCGGCCGGACGACGAGACGATCAGGGCGGCGATCGCCTTCGCCTGCCGAGCGCCCTCGGTGCACAACACCCAACCGTGGCGGTGGACGATCGGCGACCGCGGCGTGCACCTCCACGCGGACCCGACGCGGCGGTTGCCGGTCACCGATCCGACCGGGTCCGACCTGCTGCTGGGGTGCGGCGCGGCGCTGCACCACCTCCGCGTCGCGCTCGCCGCGCTGGGCCGGCACGCGGTGGTGCACCGGCTGCCGAACCCCGCCGAACCCGACCACCTGGCGGCGGTCGAGTCCACCACCCGGCGCCGTCCGACCGACGCGGACGTGGCACTCGCGGCCGCGGTGCCCCACCGCCGCACCGACCGACGCCGCTACTCCTCGTGGCGCGTGCCCGCCGCGGTGCTCCGCCGACTGGAGGACCGGGCCGCCCGGGAAGGGGTGGTGGTCCGAGAGATCGTCACACCCCGTGCCCGCCACGAGCTGACCGCGGCCGTCGAGATCGCGGCCGTGCGCCAGGATGCGAACCCCGCGTACCGGTGGGAGTTGCGGGCGTGGTCCGCCCGGCACGCCACGCCCGACGGGGTGCCCGCAGGCAACGCGCCGCCCGGCGTGCCGCGACACGGCGACCTGCGGCTCCGCGAGTTCCCCGGCGGGGAGCTGGTCGACGGGCCGTCCGGCGAGTGGGAGGACGACGGCGCGTCCCTGCTGGTGCTCGGCACGTCGTCGGACGACCGTCGGTCCGCGCTGCGGGCGGGCGAGGCGATGAGCGCCGTGCTCCTGGAAGCCACCGCCGCCGGTCTCGCCACGTCCCCGCTGAGCCAACCGCTGGAGATCCCCGACACCCGCGCACACGTGCGGGACGCCGTGCTCGACGGCACCCTGCACCCTCGGATGGTGCTGCGCGTCGGCTGGGCCGCCTTCAACGCCGACCCCCTCCCACCCACACCGCGCCGCCCGCTGTCGGAGGTACTCGGCGGCTTGGCCTAGACCGACACCACGCGGCCGTCGAGGTGCCGCGCGCCGTGCCCCAGGCGGTGCGAAGCCTGGCCGACGCCGCGCCGCCCACTGCCGGGGGTCCTCGGGCCGCTCCAAGCCGGGCGACACCCGACCGCCACCACCCGCCCGCCATCGGAGGAGTCGCTTCGCCTGCTCCAGGCCGCGCGACACCCGGCGGGTACTACGCCGCCCACCGCCGAAGGTGCCCGGCGCGGTCCGCCCCAAGCTGTGCGGTGCCCGGTCAGCGCTCTCGGTGTTCGGCCTGGGCCGGGCGGCGGCCCCAGCGGAAGTACGAGAGCGGGCCGACGAAGTTCACGCCGATGAGGAGGGCCCAGAGCTTCTTCGGGCCGTTGACCCGTGCCGCCGGTCGGGTCGCCAGGTCCGCCCACGCCGCGGCGGCCAGTGCCACCTGGACCGAGCCCAGCGCCAGCACCGCGGCCCGTTCGACCGGACCGAGTTCGCTCCACTTCTTCTTCACGCCCCCGATCCTGCGCCCACCTCGCCCGCTCCGCCAGGCACGGCGCGGCACCCGGTCGGGCGCCCGTCCGCCGGGTGACCGGTGGTGGCCCGCGCCGCCCGCCCGGACTACGGTCCGCGCACCGACCGCGGGAGGGTGCCCCGATGTCCATCCACGTGCAGCAACCGAGGACGAACGACCTGGTGGGAAACCGGATCCTGATCGGCGGAACGGCCGGCGGCGCGTTCGAGGCCGCCTTCGGGTTCCGGGTCCACGACGGGCACGACGAGGTCACCGGGTTCTTCACCGCGGGCGACGGCGCGGGCGGGCACGGCCAGTTCCAGGTCACCGCGAACGTCTCGGGCGCGGCGTTCACCCTCGACCGGGTGACCGTGGAGGTCTTCCACACCTCGCCCGAGGACGGCGCGGAGCTGGACAAGCAGGTCGTCCAGGTCGTGCTGGGCCCGCGCGTCCTGCCCGGCTACCGCGCCTACCTGGAGCACGTCGTCGCGCCGGGCGACACCCTCTGGGCCCTGTCCACCCGCTACTACGGCGCCGGCAACCTCTTCCACCGGCTCGTCGCGGCCAACCCGGGCACCGTCACCGATCCGAACGCGATCAAGCCCGGCGACCTGATCCGGGTGCCGCGCACCTGACCATCCACAGTGGACACCCAGGCGATCACACCGCCCCGGTCGCCTCGACCCGGCGCACCACCTGCGCGGGCGCCAACCCGCGCGCCCGCCGCGCCACGTCGCGATAACCCTTGCCGTACAAGGGATCCGGACTCTCCGCCATGCCGCGCAGCAGGTGCTCGGCGAGCGGGCCGCCCCGGTGCGCCAACCACCAGCTGCCCACGAGTTCGCACGTCCCCTCCTCCACGGCCGCCGACCGGGTACCGGGGCACCGGGCCAGCCACGCGTGCGCCATCTCGTGCGCGAGCACCCGGCCGAACCCCGTCGCAGGCAGCCCGGACACCACCTCCAGCGACACCACGCGCGCCGACCGGCCGAACTGCACGACCCGGGTGAGCCCGTGCACCGCCTGGCCGCCGAGCGTCAACCCGGCCGGCCCGGCGAGCGACACCCTCACCCGGTTCGGCAACGAGATCCCGTAGGAGTGCAGCAGCGGCCGGACGAGCGCGACCACGCCGCCGACGTCGGACTGCCGGTCCACCGCCGACCGCGAACACCGCGCGCAGCGCACCCGCCCGTCGGCCAGCACGGTGCGGGCCCGCGCACCCGTGCCACCGGTGACGGCCTCGCAGCTCCAGCACGGCGGACCTCCCGCGCAGCCTTGGCACAGCGTCTCGCCGAAGTGGTCCTCCACCCACACGAACCGCAATTGTCGTTGGCACACAACGCATTCGTCCGCTCTCATCGACTAGACTGGCCCGATGAGAGCGGATGTGGTGCTCGCGCGGTGCGGTCGGGACTCGGCGCTGTACGGCCTGCGGGTCGAGCAGCGCCCGGACGCGTGGTACGTGACGTGGGCGTTCGCCCTGGACGAGAAGCGCGCGAGCGGCGAGAAGTACGGCGCCGCGGACATCTCGGGGCTGCTGCTGACGGCCGACGACTTCCCGGGGTGCCCTCGCTGCAAGGTCGACTCCTTCGTCAAGTGCGGGCTGTGCGGCCGGTTCACCTGTTGGCGCGCCGGCGAACGGCGGTGGCGCTGCCGGTGGGCGCCGTGCCGGTCGCACGGCGCCCCGAGCGGGTCGATCAGCTCGTTCTCCACCCGGGGCGACCGCTGACCGCGGTGGGGTCCCCGCCCGAGGACCCCACCGCTCACTCCTCCACGACCGCCGTCGCCGCCCCGAACTCGATCTGCGTGCCCTGGCGCAGCGCGATCGACTGACCCGGCGAGATGGGTCGCGTCGCCGCCGCGCCGGGCGGGGTCGCGTACCACTGCGAATCGGTCAGGTTCTTCAACCCGTACAGGTCCTGCGTCGGGTGCTTGGCGAGCTTGGCGAGCGCCTGACCCACCACCGCGGTGCCGTCCTTGACCGCGAGGTGCCTGGCGAACAACTGCGTGTCCGGGTTCAGCACCACCACCTGCTTCCCGTCCAGCACCAACCTCGGCGGGGTGCGGAACACCCGGCGGCAGCCCCAGCACGCGGCGCCGGGGTTGCCCGCGGTGTAGAAGTTCTCCCGCTTGCAGTTGTCGCAGGCGAAGATCGCGTCGAAGGCGGAGAACAGCGCGCGTTCCCACGTCCCGAACGACGGCCGCAACCCGGGGTCGGCCATGCCGTCGGTGAACACCTGCGTGAAGACGTCCCGGATCTCCTGCGGGTACAGCTGCCAGAAGATCGGCGCGTTCACGTGCACCCCGCCGACCGGCCGGTTCGTCTTGTTCACCGGGTCGAAGATGAACACCGGGTCGTCACCGTAGATCCGCTTCATCGCCGCGGCGTCGAACACGTGGATCCGCGCCTCGGCCGCGCCGTGCAGCGGGTGGTCGTTCATCAGCAGCAGGAACAGCAGCACCGCCATGGAGAAACCGTCGGTCAGCGCGGCGGGCTTGACCTCGCCGCGGACGATCTCCGGCGCCATGAACCGCGGCGTGCCCAGCACCCGCGGCGCCGTCCGCTTCGAGCCCACGTTGTCGTTGTCGCAGATCAGCACGTCACCGGTGGCCGGGTCGACGAACAGGTTGCCGTCGGAGATGTCGCAGTAGAACAACCCCTTGGCCTGCAACGCCTTGAACGCCGCCACGATGTGCCCGGCCGCGCGGACCAGCTCGCGGAACCGGATCTTCACCTTGCGCCCGAGCACCTCGGGCATGCCCGCGTAGGCCTTGGGCCGCAACGGCATCACGTAGCCGAAGTCGCCGTCCCGGAACACGACGTCCTCGGGCCACAGGAACGCCCGGGACGGTGACCTCGCCTCGACCAGCGCGGTGATGTTCTCCCGCAGGTCCGCCGTCTGGAACTGCGGCAGGTACCACTTGATCGCGACCTCGCGACCGTCGGGCGTCCGTCCGGAGTAGACGGTGCCCTGACCGCCGGAGCCGAGCACCGCCCCGACGGTGACCGCCACCCCGGACTCACTGCTGAGCTGCTCTCCCGCTGTCAGCATCGCGTTCGCACTCGTTCCCTTCCGATTCCGGGGCGGATTCCGCCGGACTGGATTCCTCTGAAGTCGGTTCCCCCAGGGCGGATTCCCCTGGAGCGGATTCCCCCGGAGTGGATTCGTCCGGTTCGCCCGGAGCGCGTTCCTCTTCCACGACCTCGTGCATCGCCCCGCCGGGCCGGTCGTCCGGAGGCTCCTCCACGACGGGCTGCTCCACGGCGGGCGCCTCGGATCGGACGGGTGCCGCGCGCACGGGCTCGGCGACGTGGTCGCCCCGACCACCGCCGACCCACGCCAGCGCCACGGTCATGTCGTCACCGCTGCCCCGCCGGGACAACTCGGGCAGCCACCGGGTCAACCCCTCGGCCACGTCGTCGCCCCGCCGCGCCCGGACCACCAGGTCGTCGCAGAAGTGGAGGAACTCGGCCTCCGACGGGTAGGAGTTCGGCAGGCCGTCGGTGGTCACCAGGAGCGCGGACGGCAGGTCGCTCTCGGCGAGCGGGTCGGTGTCCACGACCAACCGCCGGTCCGCGTCGTCGTCGCACAGCGACGGGGTCTCGTTCGCGAACGCCTCCGCGGGCGGCTCGACCAGGCGCTGCGCCCGGCCGTCCACGAACCGCAGCATCGCGCCGTCGCCGATCCGCAGCCAGTGCACCGACGTCGGCCCGACGAGCACGGCCAGCAGCGTCGTGCCGTACGCGCGGGCCTGCCAGCCGCCCAGCGTCGCGACGTCCCAGGTCGGGTCGGACGGCAGGGGCAGCGGCCCGAGCCGCTCCGGCGCCAGGTCCCGGCGCTTGCCTGCGTACTCGGCGAACCAGTGCAGTTGCAGGTACGTCTGGTAGTTCCGGTCGTGCCGACCCTCGCCGACGACCTTGTCGAGGAACCGGCGCAACCCCGGTTCCCGGTCCAGGTCGGCGAGCCGCGGCGGGTTGTCCACCAGGTCGGCGTGCACCAGGTACCGCCACGACGGCACCAGCCGCCGGGCCTCGGTGTCCCACAGGTCGGCCAGCGTCTTGATCGTCGGCGTTCCCCCGACCTGCCGGAGTTCCCGGTGGAACGACGCGACGACCTGCCGCGCCGCGGCGACCGCGAACGCCGCGCCGCGATCGCTGCGGAAGCAGTGGTCCGAGCCGTGGCCGTCCGCGACCACGACGAACGCCCACGCGCCCTCGTCCAGGACCTCCGCCGTGCCGGCGTCCTGGCACGGCGCCCCGCTCCTGAGGTGCGCGGCGCCGGTGGTCGAGTGGTGCGCGGTACGCCACGACCGCGCGTCCGCGTCCGGCTGCCCGCGATCGACCCAGCGCCGGATGAGGTTCACCACACGTCGTCCTGGTTGGCCAGGGTCGGCGCGGGCGGCGGAGGCGGCGGCGGGGTGCCGATCACCTGCGTGCCGACGGGTCGGCTCGCGGGCGCGGACGCCGACTTGAGCACGGTGGTCGACGCGTACCTGATGAACCGCACCAGATCTTCCGGGTTCTTCGCGGTCAACGGCTCGATCTCGGGGTGCGCGATGAACTTGCGCAGCACCTCCAGGTCCGCGTCGTCGCCGATCGCGATGGCGATCCGGACCGCCCGCTTGCCCCACGGCTCGTTCAGCAGCGCGCGCAGGCCGCTGTCGAAGTCGTCGGTGGGCTGGCCGTCGGACACCAGCACGATCACCGGCGGCAGACCGCGCTCGGGCATGTTGCCGACGGACAGCTCCGCCGCCATCGCCTTGAGCGCCGAGCCCATGTCGGTGATGCCGCTGACCGGCACGTCGGTCCAGCTGAAGTCCTCCAGCGTGATCGGCTTCGGCGTCATCCAGCGGAAGCCGGAGCCGAAGGTCATCGCCCGGATCTCCACGGCCGCGTGCGGGTTCTCCCTGGCCGAGGCCTTCATGGGGTCCAACGACTCGCGGATGGCGTGGTTGAGCGAGCCGATCTTCTCGCCCGCCATGGAGCCGGACACGTCCAGCATCCAGAAGAAGCGGAGCGGCCGGTGGGAGACGGCCCCGCCGGGAAGGTCTGACGTCACAGCGAACTCCTGTCCGGGGTGCCGGTGCTCCCGTGCCTCGCGCCGGCGCCCGAATCGGTCGGATCTGGTGGAACAGTGCGGTTTCAGCAGTCCTGGGCGGGCGTGGGCGCGAGCGGCCCGTAGCTGCCCTCGATCATCGGGTAGACGTTGACGGTGATCGCCCCGTCGGGTTTGTCCGGTCGGGGGTTGCCTCCCCAGAAGGCCCGGCTCGGCACCACACCGCCGTCGTCGCGGTGCGCGAACCGGCCCAGCCTCGGCAGGACGTCGGTGTTGAACGCGGCGGCGCGCGCCTCGCCGGTCTGCGGTTGGTCGGCCACCCCGAACGCCAGCACGATGCCCGCCCGGCGGCCCGCGAGGTCCGGTTGCGCGAGCCGCGCGGTCAGCTGGTCCTCGACGGCCTTGAGGGCGCCGTCGCGCTGCGGTGACGGCGGCGCGACCAGCAGCGCCGGGTCGGCGGTGACCCGGAAGCACACGAAGACGCTGTCCACGCCCGGCGGCGCGGTCGACGTCGTCGTGGTCGGCGTGGTGGTCGTGGTGCTCGACGGCGCCACGCTCACCGCGCCGCCGGTCTGCGTCGCGAGGAACACCACCACGAGCACCAGCAGCGTGTCGGCGAAGATCCAGCCGACGATGCCGACGAGGTTGGCGCCGGACCGGGTGCGCTTGCGCCGGCTCATCCGGCCACCCGGTCGTCCACCTGGTCCGACCGGGACCACGGCCACCGGCGGCGCGGCACGCCCTGGAGCCCGGTCTGGTCGACGTACTGGACGAACCGGGTGAGCGACTCGACCAGTTCCCGGCTCTGCCGGAGGCTGTGCGCCAACCCCTCGGAGGCCGCCCGCAGGTCCGGCGCGGTGAGCGCGGGCGCGGCCGCCAGGTCGTCCACCGCCCTGCTCAGCGTCCGCGCGGCGGTCGTGGTGGAGCCGGTGAACTCCTCGAGCGCGGTGCCGACCTGGTCGGCCGCGGCACGGCGTTCGGCCAGCTCGCGGTCGAGCGCGGCGAGCACGCCCTCGCGCAGCCGGTCCATCTGGTCCGGCAGCGCCTGGACGGTGGCGTGCAGGGCCTGCTCGACCCGCCGGGCCTCGTCCGCGGTGCGCTTGGCCGCCTGCGCCGCGGCCAGCGGGTTGTCGGCGAGCACGCCGAGCTCCTCGGCCACGACCTCCTGCCGCGCGTGGATGGCGTCCAGCTTCACCCCGAGGTCGCGGACGGCCGCGAGCACGTCCAGCACGCCCTGTTGCGCGGCGGGCAGCTGCCGGTTCAGGCCCTCGGCGCCCGACACCAGCGCCTCGACGCGGCCGCCGAACTCGGCCGTGCTCGTGGTGAGCGCGGTGACCGTCGTGGCCAACCGGTCGGAACCGGCCGCGACCGCGCCGCCGCCCTCGGCGATGTCCCGCGCGGCGCGGGCGAACTCGGCGACCTCGACGCGGCCCCGGTCGAGGGAGGCGGCGAGCTCCTGCCGGGCGCGGGCCAGGTCGGCGGCCGCGGTCGCGTGGGCGGCACCCTCGGCGCGCAGTTCGCCCAGCCGGGCCTCGTACGACTCGCGCAGGTCGCGGTCGAGGTCCCGCACCCCGGTGACGACGGCGAGCACGCCGTCCCGGGCGTCGGGCAACCCGGCGGTCACCTGCGAGAGCCCGGTCACGAGCGAGCCGACCGCGGTCTCCACGTCCCGCACCCGGGTCGCGATCGCCGCCGTCGGGTCCTCCAGCTCCTTCACGCTCGCCGCGATCGCCACGCCGGCGTGCGCGAGGTCGCCGGTGACGCGGGCGAGGTCCGCGACGTTGCGCCGGCCCGTGTCCACGAAGTCGGTCATCTCGCGCTGCGCGGTCACCAGCCGGTCGAGCGTCTGCTGGTAGAGCGGCAGCAGCTCCGCGGTGCGGTCGGCGAGCCGGTCGATCGCGTCGCCGGCGTCGACGTGCACCAGCAGGCCGGCCTCGACCAGCCTCGTCCGCAGCACGTCGACCTTGGCGAGCCGGTCGACCTCCTCGGCCTCGTCGGCGCGGCGCTGCAACCAGGAGCCGAGGACGGAGAACACGATGACGGCCAGGATCGCGGCGGAGTCCAGCAGCGCCACCACGTCCAGCGTGACCCACGTGCGGTCGCCGAACCCGCGCGTCCACATCTGGAGGAACGAGGCGTCCACGAACACGGCCTGCTCGGCGGCCGGCGCGTCGAGCAGCGCCCGGTACGCCTTGACCGCGAAGTAGATGCCGCCCCAGGTGAGCAGCAGCGGCACGAACAGCAGGAGGTTGCGCACCAGCTCGACGTTGCGCGCGATCCGCGCCCCGGCGCCCGAGCCGTCGCCGACCACCACGTCCGGGTCGAAGAACGCGAGCAGGTCGACCTTCCGCCACGACGCGGCGGCCCCGGAGTCGAGGTCGTCGGCGAGCCTGCCCAACGCCGCCGCGCAGTTGCGGTACGCGCCCTGACCGGCCAACTCCCTCAACCCGGCCGCGACCGTGCCCGTCGACCCCAACTCGAACCCCGCTCCCCTTGGCGCGCGAAATAGCCGGACGGCGCCGGGAGAAACCTCGTCGGCACTTCACCGCGAGCCCGTTCCCGAACCGGCGGAACATCCGTCCGCGAATGGTATCGGAAGAATCGCACTCACCTGATCGGAGTCCATCCGGAACAATGCCCGCAAATTGCGGAATTACCGCCAGTGTCGACCCTTGCGGTTTGCGTGACGATATTTGCGCTGGTCACGAGGGTGGCTCATATAAATGTCGGCACTGACCCGACAACAACCCGACGGAATAGCGACAGCGGGGTGCGCGGATGGCCACAGCGGGCGCCGGCGTTTGCCGTCGAATGGGGCCCGGCCGACCGAACCCCACTCGCGTTTTCCGGCCGCGGTGACGCGCTACTCGACCCGTTCGAAGAGCACGGTGAGGCCCAGGCCGCCGGCGATGCCGAGAAGGGCCAGGCCCCGGGAGCCCGGCGCGGTGGGGGTGCGGATCAGTTGGGTGTGCAGGCGGGTCACCAGGATCGCGCCCGAGGCGCCGTAGGGGTGGCCCAGGGCGATCGCGCCGCCGTCGCGGTTCACTCGGTCGTCCTCGATGGACAGCTGGTCCAGCGACGCCAGCACCTGGGAGGCGAAGGCCTCGTTGAACTCGATCGCCGACACCGCTCGCAGGTCGAGGTCCGGGCGGCGGCGCAGGAGGCGGCGGGTGGACTCGACCGGGCCGATGCCCAGCAGGTTCGGGTCGACGCCCGCCGAGGCGCCGTCCACGAAGGCCAGCACCGGGCCCAGGCCCAGGCGGCGGGCTCGGGACAGGCTCGTCACCAGCATCGCGCTCGCGCCGTCGTTGAGCGGGCACGAGTTGCCGGCCGTGACGGTGCCGTCGGCCGCGAAGGCGGGGCGCAGTGCGGCCAGCGCCTCGGCCGAGGTGTCCGGTCGCGGGCACTCGTCGGCGTCCACCACGCCGCGCCGGGTCGGCACCGGGACGGTTTCGGCGGTGAAGCGGCCGGCGGCGGCCGCGGCGACGGCACGGCGGTGGCTGCGCAGCGCGAACGCGTCCTGGCGCTCACGACCGATCCCGAACGCCCGCGCCACGTTCTCCGCCGCCTCGCCCATCTCCGGGTCGCCGACCGAGTCCGGCGCGAACCGGGCACGGGCGTAGAAGCGCGGCACACCGGTGGGTCGGGCCGGTCGTTCCGCCCGCCACGGCGCGGTGCTCGTGCTCTCCACGCCACCCGCCAGGTAGCACTCCCCCGCGCCGGCCGCGACCAACCGCGCGGCCGTCATCACGGCCTCCAGCCCGGACCCGCACTGCCGGTCCACGGTCACCCCGGGCACGCTCACCGGCAACCCCGCCGTCAACGCGGCAAGCCGTGCCACGTTGCCACCGCCACCGGCGGCGTTGCCGATCACCACGTCGTCCACCTCGCCCGGCTGGACACCGGCGCCGGCCAGGACCGCCCGCAGCACGGGCGCCAGCAGGTCCTCCGCCCGCACGCCGGCCAACGTCCCGCCCGCGCGCCCCACAGGCGTCCGCAGGGCCACCGCCACGACCGGACGCCGGTCGTCGGACCACGACTCGACTGCCATCACCGCACTCCTCGGGCTCGACCGGGTCCAGCATGCCCGTCAGGCAGGCAACGCCACGAGCCGGCCGTCACCGGCCGCGAGCCACTCCTCGACCCGGGCCCGGACGATCTTGCCGCTGGGCGTCAGCGGCCAGTCCCGCACGACGAACACCCGGCGCGGGATCTTGTGCCGCGGCAGGTGGTCGGCGCACCCGCGCCGCACGTCGGCGGTGCTCAACGCACGCGCGCCCGGCCCGGACACGACCGCCACCAGCACGGTGCCGAGGTACTCGTCCGGCAGCCCGACCACGACCGCCTCGTCCACCCCGTCCAGCCGGCGCAGCGCCGTCTCGACCTCGCTGGGGTAGACGTTGTGACCGCCGGTGATCACCATCGCGCCGGCCCGCCCGACCAGGTGCAGCTCGCCCGCCTCGTCCAGCAGGCCGTGATCACCCACCGTGGCCCACTCGCCGTCGGTGCGGAACGCCGTGCCGTCGTCGCCCCACACGTACCCGGAGCTGACGAGCGGGCCGCGCACGTGCACCGCGCCCGGCACCCCGGCGGGCACGGGCCGGCCGGCGTCGTCCCGGATCTCGATCTCCACGCCGGGGAACGGCGTGCCGACAGCGTCCGGGTCGTCGTCGGGCAGCGCGTCCGGCGGGGTGTGCCGCACCGTCACGAAGCTCAGCTCCGACGCGCCGTAGTACTCGTGGACGTGCGCGTGGGGCAGGTGCGCGCGGGTCCGCGCCACGGTGGCCGGGTCGAGCTTGGCGCCGCTGCTGACCACGCCGGTCACCCCGGGGTAGGCCGCCGGGTCCGCGTCCAATTCCCGGTTCAGGCCGCGCAGCATCGTCGGCACGACGACCAGCCGGGTCACCGCGCCCAGCTCGGCCCGGGTCGCGGCGGCGTCGAACCGGGGCAGGGTGGCGAACGTGGTGCCCTCGTGCAGGGCTTCGACCAGCGCGTAGAGGCCGAGGCCGTGCGAGAGGGGTCCGGGCGCCAGGGTGTGGTCGCCGGCCGCGAGCCCGAACACGTCGCCCGCGTGGGCGAGGCTCGCCCGCCAGGTGCCCCGGGTCCGGGAGAACGCCTTGGGCACGCCCGAGGTGCCCGACGTGAAGCCGATCAGGAACGTGCTGCCGGGATCGCCCGCCACCAGGTCCCGCGCCGGGTCCGCCTCCTGGCCCGCGAGCCACCCGGCGTACGAGCCGTCCTCGCCGACGGTGAGCACCGGCGCGTCGACCGCGACCGGGCGCGTCGTCACGACCAGGTCGGGTCGCAGCAGGCGCAGCACCTCCCGCGTCCGCGCGGCCGGCCACGCCGGGTCGAGCACCGCGCACACCCCGTCGCCCGCCGTGCCGCCGACCACCAGTTCGGCGAACGTCGGCGAGTTGCCGACGTCGATCGCGAGCAGCGGCCGGTCCCCCGCCAACGCCCGCAGACCCGTCGCGACGGCCGCGGCGCGCGCGGCGAGATCGGCGTACCCGAGCCGGAACCCGCCCACCCGGAACGCGGTGGTGCCGGGCCGCAGGCGCGACCAGGTGAGAACCCGTTCGGCGACCGGCATCACTTCACCGGGATCGGGTAGGCCCGGCGGACGCCGTGCACCACCAGGCCCGCGACGACCGCCTTGACGAGGTCGCCGGGCACGAACACCAGCCCGCCGACGAACGCCTTGCCCAGGGTCAGCCCGGACGCGAGCCACAGCCACGGGATGCCGATCAGGTAGACCACCAGGATCCCGCCGACCACGCACGCCGTGATGTAGCCCGCGATCTGCGCGCCGCGACCCCGCAGCCGCAGCACCCAGTGCTTG
The DNA here is from genome assembly GCF_040642015.1 of Actinosynnema sp. NPDC020468. Lineage (NCBI taxonomy): Bacteria > Bacillati > Actinomycetota > Actinomycetes > Pseudonocardiales > Pseudonocardiaceae > Actinosynnema > Actinosynnema sp. NPDC020468. The sequence goes on along the minus strand of NZ_JBFAEO010000011.1, from coordinate 86,285 downwards.
ACCAGCAGACCGGTGACCAGCGCGCCGAGGATCCAGCCGACCACGTAGCCGCCGGTCGGGCCGAGGAACACCCCGACGCCGCCCCGGCCGCCCGAGAGCACCGGCAACCCGATGAGGGTCAGCAACGCCACCAACGCGCAGGACAGCGCGCCGCGCACCGGTCCCAGGGCCGCCCCCGCCAGCATCACGCCCAGCGTCTGGAGCGTGATCGGGACCGGCACGACCCCGATCGAGACGGGCGGCACCAGGCCGAGCGTGACGATGATCGCGGCGAACAGCGCGATCATCACGACGTCTCTCGTGCCCAGCCCGGATTCGTTGCGCGTGCTCATGGCGTGGTCTCCCGCCCTGTGGGGTGAGGTGGTGGGTAACAGCGGGCGTCGATGGCGTCCGCGATGGCGTCGGCGGACTTCAGCGTCCGCACGATCAGCGGCACGACGAGCGCGGCGGGGTTGGCCCGCAGCCCCCGCGCGGCCTGCGCCTCCCGGATCTCCAGGTAGCCGCGGTGGACCTCGGGCACGAACCGCAGCACCAGGGACACGCCCAGGCTGATCTTGGCCGGGTTCGCGACGCCGAGCCTGGCCAGCGGCGCCGTCAGCCGCTCGAAGAACTCGAGCAGGTCCGCGGCCCGGGTGCTGAAGGTCACCGCGAGCGCGAGCAGGAGCAGCGCGAGCAACCGGAACAGCACCACGAACGCCGTGTGCACGCCCTCGAACAGCGCGGCCGCCGCGAAGATCACCGCGAGGGTGATCAGCAACCCGGTCAGCTGACGCCGCAGCGCGGTCGCCGGCGGTCGCACGGACAGCAGCAGCCCCGCGCCGACGGCGGCGGCAGGCCCCAGCACCAGAACGCGGTCGGTGAGGAACAGCGCGATGCCCGACGCGAACAGCACGCCGAACTTCACCGACGCCGGCAGCCGGTGCAGCGGGGTGTTCCCGCGCACGTACAGGGAGAGGTTCACGAGCAGTGCTCCCGGTACCAGGCCACCGCGGTGGCCGGGTCGGCGTCGCACGCCACGCGTCCCTCGTGCACCACCAGCACCCGGTCGAACCCGTCGAGCAGGTCCAGGTCGTGGGTGACGACGACGGCGGCCTGCGCCATCCGCCCGATGGTGTCCCGGATCAGGTTGCGGTTCCGCAGGTCCAGCAACGTGGTCGGCTCGTCGAAGACGACCAGCTCCGGCCGCATCACCATCACCGCGGCGAGCGCCACCAACTGCTTCTCGCCGCCGCTGAGCAGGTGGCTCTGCCGCTCCGCGAGGTGCCCGATGCCGAACTCGGCGAGCGCGTCGGCGACCCGGCCCGGAATCGCGGCCTTGGGCACGCCGAGGTTCTTCACGCCGAACGCGAGGTCCTCGGCGACGATCGGGAAGACGATCTGGTTGTCCGGGTTCTGGAAGACGAAACCGACCTTCGACCGCACCTCGCGCGGGTGCTCGGCGGTGTCCAGCCCGGCCACCCGGACCGTGCCGCGCCCCGGCACGACGAGGCCGTTGAGCAGCCGGGCGAACGTGGACTTGCCGGAGCCGTTCGGGCCGATGACGCCGATCCGGCGCTCGGTGAGCCGCACGGTCACGTCGGTCAGCACGGGACGGTCGTCGTAGGACACGTGCACGCCGTCGAGTTCGAGCACGGGCGCGACGGTCGGTGCGGGTGGCTGTGCCGCGCCGGTCATGCGAGCGGGCCGCCCGCGGTCGCGCCCAGCGCGGCGTGGACGTGCTCGGGCACCGGGGTGGAGCGGCGGGTGGCCGGGTCGACGCACACCCACACGACGGTCGCCTGCACGGCGGGCTCGATCGCGCCGACGGTGCGGACCTCGGCCTCGAAGGTGAGGCTCGCCCGCCCGATCCGGCCCACCCGGGCGGTGACGTCCACCACGTCCTCGAAACCGATCGGCGAGTGGTAGAGGACCTCGACCTTGCGGACGTGGTAGGCGAGATCGGAGGAACGCGGGTCGAACTTCTCGGCGAGTCCGTTGTCGCGGAGGAACTCGTTGATCGCGTCCTCGACGTAGGCGACGTAGCGCCCGTTGTGCACGTTGCCGTGCATGTCCACGTCGGAGAAGGAGATCCGGGTGCGCATGTGCCTGCCCTCCCACGGGTGCTGCGGCGCGCACGCCGGGGCGCCATCGGGGATCGGAAAGCGGCGGGCGCCCCATTGTCCGGTGGCCTTCGGAGTCTTGTCCATATGATGTCGGACGACTTCCCGGAGGTGCGTTTGTACAGGGCGATCGCGCGCTCGTTCGGCCCCGCCGCCGACGTGGTGGAGGTGGAGCGCTACCAGCCGCCGACGCCCGGCGCGGGCGAGGTGCTGGTGCGCATGACGGCGGCCACGGTGAACCCCTCGGACCTGGTCACGATCTCCGGTGCCTACCGGTCGCGGACCACGCTGCCGCTGGTGCCCGGCTTCGAGGGCGTCGGCGTGGTGGACCGGCTGGGCCCGGGCGTCATCGGCCTCGCCGTGGGCGACCGGGTGCTGCCGATCGGCACGGCCGGCGCGTGGCAGGAGGTGAAGCCCACCGAGGCCCGGTGGTGCTTCCCGGTCCGCCCGGAGTTGACCGACGAGCAGGCCGCGACCGCCTACATCAACCCGCTGACCGCGAAGCGGATGATCGACGAGCAGGTCCTCGTCCGGGACCGGCCGCGGGTCGTCGTCAACGCGGCCGGGTCGGCGATCGGGCTGATGCTGTCCCGGATGCTGCGCCGGCTCGGCGTCCACCCGGTGGGACTGGTGCGCGGCGACCCGGACCGCCCGGAACTCGCGGACCCGGCCTGGTCGGCCGTGCTGAGCACCGCGCGTCCGGACTGGCCGGAGGAGGTGCGGCGGCTCACCGGCGGTCAGGGGCCGGACGTCGTCTTCGACGCGGTGGGCGGAGAGGAGGGCGAACGGCTCGCGCTGGGGTTGCGCGCGGGCGGGTGCCTGCTGCACTACGGCCTCCTGTCCGGTCGACCGCTCCCGTTCGACCTGCCCGCCCGGCGGCCGGACGTGACGATCCGGCTGTTCCGGTTGCGCGACTGGGTGCACGTCGCCGACCGGGCCGAGTTGCGCCGCGCGCTGGACGAGGTCGGCGGGCTGGTGCTGGGCGGCGAGGCGGCCAGTCGGGTGCAGGGCTCGTTCCCGCTGGCCGACATCACCACCGCGATCCGCCGCAGCGTCGACCGGGCGCGCGCCGGCAAGGTGATCATCACCCCCTAGCGGCGCAGGACGAGGGTCAGCGCGAGGTAGCCGCCGCCGAGGGTGACGGTGAGCGCGCCGACGGGGAGCTGGGTCGGCGCGAAGAGGTGGGCGGCGGCCCAGTCGGCCACCCCGAGCAGCACCGCGCCCACCAGCGCGCCGGCGGTGATCGGGTGGCCGCGCGGGAGCAGCGGGCGGGCCAGGTGGGGCGCGGCCAGGGCGATGAAGGCGATCGGGCCGGCGATGGCCGTGGTGACGGCGGTGAGGCCGACGGCGCACGCGATGAGCAGCGCCCGGCTGCGGGTGACGGGCAGGCCGAGGCCGGTGGCGACGTCGTCGCCGAGCGCGAGGATCCGCAACCTGGTGGCGACCGGGTAGGTGAGCGCGGCGAGGGCCGCGAGGGTGAGCAGGGCCGGGGTGGCCTGCTTCCAGCGGAGGTTGTCCAGGGTGCCGGCGGCCCAGATCGACCCGGTGGCGGCGGTGGCGGGGTCGGTTTTGTAGACCAGCCAGGTGTTGACCGACGTCAGCAGGGCGCTGACCGCGATGCCGGTGACGATGAACCGCCGTCCGGTCAACCCCGATCGCGCCGTGAGCACCGTGACGAGCGCCGCCGTGGCCAGGCCGCCGAGCAGCGACGCGGTGGCGAGGGTGGCGAACCCGGCGGCGGGCACGGTCAGCAGCGCGAGCAGCACGCCCGTGTAGGCGCCCGTGTCGAAGCCGATCACGTCGGGGCTGCCGAGCGGATTGCGGGTCAGGGACTGGAAGATCGCGCCCGCCGCGCCGAGCGCGGCGCCGAACGCGAGGGCGGCCAGCACGCGCGGCAGCCGCCAGTCCACCACGACCGCGGTGGTGAACGGCGTCGCGGACCCGGTCAGCGCGTCCCACACCTCGGTCGGGCCCAGCGGCAGGTCGCCGACCGCGAGCGAGGCGAACAGCACCACGGGCACGACCGCCGTGAGGGCGCCCCACCGCCACAGCCCTTGCGTCATCAGGTGACGCACCGTCACCGCCCCCTTCTCGACAGCACGATCAACACCGGCGCGCCCAGGGCCGCCGTCACCACGCCGACCGGGATCTCACCCGGCCACAGCGCGACCCGCGCCAGGGTGTCCGCCAGGAGCACCAGGGCCGGGCCGACCACCAGGCACGCGGCCAGCACCCGGGCCGTGCCGGGTCCGGTGAACGGGCGGACCGCGTGCGGCACCATCAACCCGACGAACGCGAGGGGACCGGCGACCGCCGTCGCGCCGCCGACGAGCAGGGCCGACGCGGCGGCCGAGGCGGCCCGGACCAGGGTGGGCCGGGTGCCCAGGCCGCGGGCCAGGTCCTCGCCAAGGCCCAGCGCGTCCAGCGGGCGCACGAGGCCCGCCGCGAGCAGCAGGCCGGCGCCGAGGAACGGCGTCGCCACGGCGAGCACGGCCTGGTCGGGCGCGGCGAGGGAGCCCGCGGACCAGGCGCGCAGGGCGTCCAGCGCGCGCGGGTCGAGCAGCGTGATCATGGACCGCACGCCCAGCACCGCCGTGCTGAACGCGATGCCCGCGAGGATCAGCCGGGACCCGTCGCCGCCGCGCAACCCCAGCAGCAGCACCAGGATCGTCATCACGGCGGCGCCGGCGATCGCGGTGAGCGCGACGCCGAGCGCCGAGTGCAGGCCGAACGCGCTCATGCCGACCGTGACGAAGAAGGCGCTGCCCGCGCCGACCCCGAGCAGTCCGGGGTCGGCGAGCGGGTTGCGGGTCGTCGTCTGCATCAGCGCTCCCGCGACGGCCAGCGCGACGCCGACGGCGAGGGCGGCGAGCGTGCGCGGTGCCCGCACCCGCCAGAGCAGCGTGAGCACGTCACCGTCGCCGTGCCCGCCGAGGGCGTCCAGCAGTTCGGCGGGTGAGACGGGGCGCGAGCCGATCAGCACGCTGCCCACCGCGACGACCACGAGGACGAGCACGGCCGCGGGGGCCCCGAGCGGTCGCGCCCGACCGAGGCCCCCGCCGCGCGGTGTCACCGGGTCGGCACCAGGGCCAGGCCCGGGCGGAGCCGGTCGAGCAGCCACGGCACGGCGACCACGTTCGGGTCCTGGAGCGCGGTGGCCACCTCCGCCTCCAGCGGCACGTACCGGGTGGACATGATCGGTCGGGACGCCACGGTCGGCGCCTTCTCGAAGGCGTCCCGGAGCGCGTCGGACTGGTAGGTCATGAACAGCACGCCCGCGTCGTCGAACAGCGGCGCCTGCTCGAAGCTCACGTCCACCGCGCCCGGCACGGAGCCCTTGCCGCCCAGGCCGGCCACTGCGGGCAGCGCCACGAGACCGAGCCGGCGCAGGAACCGCGCGGTCACGTTCCGGTCCTCCACCAGCATCACCACGACGCCGGCGCGGGCCTGGCCGTACAGGTAGGTGCCGCCGTCCAGGTTCGGCAGCTCCTTCTTGACCTCGTCGATCGCGTCGGACGCGGCGGTGACGAGCTTCCCGGCCGCCTCGACCTCGCCGAGCGCGGTGCCGATCCGGGTCGCGGACTCGTCGCCGGTGGCCGCGTAGAGCGACTTCTCGTAGGTCACGACCGGCGCGATGTCGCCCAGCTGCTCGTACTGCGCCTGGTCCAGGGTGAACGCGGCGGTGGCGAGGATCAGGTCCGGCCGGGCCGCGGCGACCTGCTCGACGTTGACGCTCATCGGGTTGACCCACGTGACGTCGGCGGCGAGCGGCTTCGCGTAGGGCAGGTTCCGGTCGGCGTCGGGGCGCGACAGGCTGCCGAACGACTGGGGCGCGACGACGACCTGCGCGCCCAGCGCCGAGGCGAGCGCGACGTCCGCGTAGCCCAGGGCGGCGATCCGCTGCGGCTTGGCCGGGATCGTGACGTCGCCGTACGCGTTGTGCAGCGTCACGGGGAATCCGCCGCCGGTCGGCGCGGCGGCCGGTGCCTGCTCGGGTGTCGAACAGCCGGCGAGCAGGAGGGCGGCGACGACCGCGATCGCCGTGCCGGGTCTGGAGGTTCTCATGTGCTCTCTTCCGGGGAGGGGGTGCGGAGGACGGAGGCCGCGGTGCGTAAGACGGCCGCGGCGGACGCGGTCGCGTCGAGCTCCGCCCAGCGCTCCACCAGACCCGCGACCACCGGCACCGAGCCGTCGAGGCCCAGCCGCACGCCGACGTCCACCGGGCCCGTGCTCCCCCGCCGGGCGTGGGTGACCGTCGCCTGACCCAGGACCGCGGCGAACATCTGCCGGTAGAACAGGAACGCGCGTCCCTCGTCAAGCCCGGCGGCGAACCCGCAGGACAGGAACTCCTCCGGGAACCGCAACCCCGCCGGGCTCGCCAGCCGCCCGGTCGAGATGAGCCGGATCATCCACGGGTGCGCGACCAGGAAGTCGTGCAGGCACAACGCGGTCGCGACGGCCCGGTCCACCGGGTCCTCGACCGGCGCGGGGAAGACGATGCGCTCGGACACCCGGCCCACCACGGCCAGCAGCAGCCCGTCCCGGTCCGCGAAGTGCCGGTACAGCGCCATCGGCGTGACCCGCAGCCGCGTCGCCAGCGCGCGCATCGACAGCGCCGCCTCGCCGCCGTCCGCGATGACCTCCATCGCGACGTCCACGATCTGCTCGCGGTCGAGCTTGCTCACGACTCCCCCAAGGTTAGGCTGACCTAAGTATACGCGTATACCTCGCGGCTCGGAACTCCCCCTCCGGTTCAGCCGATGGGGTGCATTCCGATCGACCCGGGCCGCGCACGGGGGTGGACCCGGACACTGGCTCGCACCAGAACGGGACCGATCGCGGGAGGACCGGACGATGAGCACAGCTGCGACCTCACCCGGAGAGGGCGCCGGCACGGCGGCTCCGGCCAGGGTGCGCGACGTGGTGCGCGACGTGGTGGCCGAGATCGCCGCGGAGGAGTTGCCGGTGGTCGACGGGCTGGCCGCGCTGGACGACGCGACGGCGCTGCGGCACCTGACCGACCGGAGCCACCGCCGCGAGCCGCTCGGGTTCGGCTGGGAGAACCTCGTGGTGCTGGTGACGCCGGTGGTGTGGCTGGTGGTGGACGAGGCGGCCAAGCGGGCCGCGGGCTCCGTGGTCGACGCCGGGGTCAAGTGGTCGAAGTCCTTGTGGCGCAAGGGTTCCCGACGCAAGGCCGAGGAGCTCGCGGTGCCGCCGCTGAACGCCGACCAGCTCGACCAGGTGCGGCTCCGGGTGCTGGAGGAGGCCGAGCGCCAGGGTCTGCCGGCGGACCGCGCGGAGGAGTTGGCCGCCAAGCTCGTGGACCGGCTCGGCCGGATCGGCCTCGAACCGCCCCGCGCGCCCGAGGACGAGGCCGACCCGCCGGCCGGGTCGTAGCGCCGATGGCGATCGGGTCCGCGCCGCGCCGGGTGGACGAGCGGGTGCTGGGCGCGGGCACCACGACGCGGTTCGTGCTGTTGATCGTGCTGATGGTCGTGGCGAGCGGCGTGATGATGGCCGACGTCCTGGACGGGCTCTCGGGCTCGCACGACATCGGGTGCGTGCTGGCGGGTGGCGGGGACCCGGACGCGGGCATCAACCAGGTCCGGGTGGTGCTGCTCCGGCAGTCCGCCGCCTACCAGGAGTGCGCTGACCTCGCCCGGCCGGCGACCGCGTGGTGGGTCGTGCCGGTGTGGCCGGTGCTCGTGCTGCTCGCGGCGGCCCTGCTGTTCCGGGTGATCCCCGCGCGCCGGCTGCGCCGCGTCGTGCCGCTGGAGGCGGTGGACCGCGGCGGTGTCACCGGCCGGCTGGTGGCGGAGGCCGCCGAGGTGGCCGGTCTGCGCCGCCCGCCGCGGGTGGTGGTGGACCCGACGGCGGTGGCCTCGACGGGCGCGACGGCGTTCGGCAGCGACCGGCGACCCGTCGTGTCCCTGCACAGCGGGTTGCTGGTGCTCGCCGCGACCGATCCCGAGCGGGTCCGGGGCGTGCTGCTGCACGAGTTGGCGCACATCAGGAACCGGGACATCACGCTCACCTACGCCACCGTGGCGCTGTGGCGGGTGTTCCTGGGCGCGGTGCTGATCCCGTACGCGGGCTGGCTCGTCGTGGCGGTGGTGTCCCCGTCGTGGTGGTCGGGCGATCAGGCGGTGCTGGCCCGCGGCGCGCTCGTCGTCGCGCTGATGGTCGTGCTCGTGCACCTGGCGCGGGCGGACGTGCTGCGGGGTCGGGAGGTGTGCGCCGACCTCGCCGCCGCCCGGTGGGGCGCGTCCCACCGGACCTGGGCCGGTCCGACCCCGGAGCCCGCCGGGCGGTGGTTCGCGCGCGCCTTCGACGCGTTCCGCGAGCTGTGGCGCACCCACCCCCGCAAGGACCGGCGACGGGCCGCGGTGGTCGACGACACCGGGCCGCTGGTCGGCGCGGGCGCCCTGGCGATGTTCCTCACCGGAGTCGCGGCGACCCTGGTGAACTCCCAGGCGCATTCCGCCTTCGGGTACTTCCCGGCCCGGGGCGTGGCGCTGGGCCAGGTCCCGCCGCTGCTGTCCGCCGGGTTGGTCGTCGGCGTGGCCGGCACCGCGCTGTGGCGGGCCGTGGCGCACGCCGGCGCGACCGGGCGGCGCGCGCCGTCGGGGCTGCGGGCCGGCGCGTGGCTGGGGCTCGGGCTGGCGTTCGGCGAACTGGCCCAGAACCGGGTCGCGGTCGCGGAGTGGGTGCCCGTCCACCCCGAGGCGCTGCTGCTCGTGGTGGTGGCGGGCGCGGCGGTGGTCTGGTGGATCGGGCAGTGCGCCGACCTGTGGACCACGACGCGGCGCGGTCGCGGCACCCGGCTCGCGATGCTCGCCGCCCTGGGCACGGCCGGGTTGGCGCTGTGGTCGTGGTTCGTGTGGTGGCAGGACACGGGCGTCCTGTACGCGAGCGAGTGGCCGTTCGCCGGCTCCCGGATCCGGGAGGTGCTCGCCGCCGGGCTCGGTGGGCCGAGCGGCGATCACCCGGTGCTGCTGGCCGCGGTGGCGGTCGGGATCCCGGTGCTGCAAGGGCTTTCCGCGCCACTGCCGGTGCTCGCCGCGGTGGGCGGGTTGTGGGTCGTGCCGCTGCTCGCGTGGGCGATCCGGCCGGCGGACGGCGTGCCGCGGTGGTTGCGCGGGACCGTGGACGACCTGGGCGGCGTGGCGGTCCGGCCGTCGACGCCGGCGCTGGGTCGGGTGCTGCTGCCCGGGTTGCTCGGCGGCGCGCTGACCTGCGGCGCACTGGTGGGCGTGCAGGCGGGGTTGCACACCTGGTGGCCGTTGGCGCCGGGTTCCGGCGCGCTGTACGCGTTGGCCCACCAGGCGTGGGTGTTCGCGGTCCTGGTCGCGGGAGTCGTGGTCGCCGCGGTGGCGGCCGCCGTGCCCGCCGGACCGCACCGGTTGCCGGCCACCCTGGTCGCGGCGGAGGTCGCTGCCGTGGTCGGCTTCACCGGGAAGCTCCTGCTGGCGTCCGCCGACGGCTGCGTCGAACCGCTGACCGTCCTCGGGACGTCGTGCACGCCGCACCTCCTCGGCACGGGCCTGGAGTTCAGCGTGATGCTGGGCTCGCTGGTGGTGATCGGCGCGGTCGTCGCGTTCCTCACGGCCGGCGTGGCGACGGTGCTCTCCCGGCTGCGGCCGGCCCGGCGGGTCGTGCCGAGGCGCGACCCGGTCGGTCGGGGCGCGTTCACCACCCGGCGCGGCGTGATCGGGGTGCTCGCGGCCGCGGCGGTCGCGATCGCCGGCACGGGGGTGTGGCAGCAGGCCGCCGCCGGCGCGTCCGGCGGTGAGGGCGGGGTGGCGGGGTTGTTGGCGGTCGCGGCGGACCGGCCGGTGCCCGAGCGGACCCGGCGGGCGCAGCTGTACGCGTGGTTCACCCGCGGCGGCGACGGGTTGATCCGGCGGGTGAGCGAGAACGAGACCCGGGTGGTCACGGCGGTGGAGGGGATCGGCGACACCCCGACCGGGGCGGCCGACCTGTCCGCGTTGGCGGACGCGTGCGCCGAGTTCGAGCGGATCGCGCGGGACGCGGAGCGGTACTTCGAGATCCCCGACCGGGAGGCCCAGGCGCACTGGGTCGACTTCCTCGCGGGGGTGAAGGTGGGTGCGGGCGACTGCGTGCGGGTCGTGGCGCGGCCCGACCACCGGGTGCTCGGTTGGGAGCAGGCGCTGAGCCGGTCGCTCGACCGGCTCACCGCCGCGCTCAGGTCGGCGGACGCGGCGGTGGCGCGGGTGACGGACGTCGTGGTCGGGTGAGCGCTACCCGCACGGCGGCCGGTAGTCCCGGCCCGGCAGGTAGTGCTCCCACTGCTCCCGGGTGATCGGATCGCCCACCGCGGCGCACAGGCCCGCGACGATGGCGGCCGGGTCGGTGTCCCACAGGTCGACGCCCGCGCCGCCGCGGACCACCGCGAGCGTCCGGCCGTCCGGGCTGAACGCCAGGTCGTAGAAGGACACGTACTCGCTGCCCGGCAGGTAGAACTGCCGCACGGGCGCGCCCGACACGTCCCAGACCTCGGGTCGGGTGTCGGAGTTCGACCCGCTCCTCGACCGGGCGATCAGCGCGAGCCGCCGGCCGTCCGGGCTGAACGCCAGCCGACCGCCACCGCTGCCGGTGCCGACCACCGCCCGGACCGGGTCGCCGATCGGCAGGTGGTCCCGCACCGGCCACACCCGCAGGGTTTGGGTGGTGTCGAAGGCGATCAACCGCGAGCCGTCCGGGCTGTAGGCGAACTCGGTGCTGAGCCCGGGCGGCAGGACCTTGCGCCACAGCTCGGCCGGGTGCTCGGGGTCGGTGACGTCCAAGGAGCGCAACTGCTTGCCCGCCTCGGGGTCGAACGACACGGTCGCGACGTCGCCGTGCACCTGGAGGGTCAGCGCGACGCCGTCCGGTGAGAAGGCCATCCCCCACACCTCCAGCGGCAGCCGGGCGATCTGGCGCGGCTCGGTCGGATCCGAGATGTCGTAGAGCCGCAGGCTCGGCGCGACGAGGTTGCGCGCCGCGAGGCCGTTGACGTCGGACACCGCGAGCAGGGGTTCGGTGGGGCTGAAGGCGATGTCCCCGATGCCGTTGTCCAGGTCCTCGATCACCGCCAGGGGCCGGGCACCGGCGGGGGCGGTGCGGCGCAGCGCGACCCCGACGGTCTTGCCGTCCGGCGACACCTCGGGCGCGGCGAGGAGTCCGCCGTCCGCGGTCAACGCCAGGGAGCCGCCGGTGAGCGTGCCCGGCGCGTCCGTGGTGGTGAGCTTCCTCGGGCGGGTCACGTCCTCGACGTCCCACAGGGTGTTGACGCCGACGTTCTGCACGGCGATCAGGTCCCGGCCACCGGCCGCCCGGTAGTCGAGTCGACCGCCCGTTCCCGGCTCCGGGCCCAGGAAACCCTTCGCGCCGGGACGGTACGGGTTGGACAGGTTCCAGACGTGGACGCCGATCGCGGTCGCCTGGAGCAGCCGCGGGCCGGTGGGGTCGAACACGACGGGACCGGGTTCGCGGTCGATGAGGTCGGTCGACGTGGCCTCGGTGAGCACGCCCGGGTCGCCCGCGTAGGTCAGCACGTGCCAGTGCCCGTCGCACACGGCGACCAGGTGGTCGTCGTGCGGGCTGAACGCCAGCGAGGTCACGTCGTCGCCGCTGCACGGTCCGACCGAGTAGCCGTCCTCCCTCCGGTAGGGGAGCCGCTCGGGCGAGCGCGGGTCGGTCAGCCGCCACACCAGCGGGTTGCCGAGGTCGGTCCCGCCGGGCTCGGGCGCCACCGCCGCGGTGGCCAGGAGTCGGCCCGTGCGGTCGAACGCCACCCGGTGCAGGGGTTGCCGGGCCTCGCCCGACGACGGTTCGTGGGCGGCTCCGACCAGGTCCGCGACCGGAGTCGGGTGGGCGGCGTCGGCGAGGTCCCAGATCCTGACCTTGCCGTCGGCGCTCGCGCCGGCCAGCAGCCCGCGTCCCGGCGCGACGGCGAGCGAGTCGACGCGCGAGGTGTAGCCCTCCACGGGGGTCAGGGCGCGGGGTTCGGCGCGGTCGGCGACGTCCCAGACCTGGATCCCGCCCGCGGCCGTGCCGCCGTAGAGGGTGCGGCCGTCGTCGGTGAAGGCGAGCGAGGCGACCACCGAGGGCATCGGCGTCTCCGCGGTCTGCCGGGGGTTCGCCGGGTCGGAGATGTCCCAGAACCGCAGCACACCGGACCACGCGCGCGCCGAGTCGAAGTCCGCCGCCACGAGCCCGGTGCCGTCCTTGGTCACCGCCACCGCGCCGGTCAGCAGCCGGTCGATCCGGCCCGCGCCGTCCCGGCCGCGCAGCGTGACGCCGTCGGTGGTCGCGATCACCAGCACGCGACCGTCGCCGGCGGGCAGGAGGTCGGTCACGACCTGGCGGTCGGCGATGACGCCGGGCAGGCGCTGGGCGGCGAGCATGGCGCGCTCGCCGGCGTCCGGCGCCAACCGGTAGGCCAGCACGCCGAGTTGCTTGGCCAGGCCCGGTTGGCGGTCGCGGACGTCCTCGGACTCGGCCGCGAGGAACCGGGCCAGGTCGTGGTCGCGAGCCCGGGCGGCCTGCTTGCCGAACACGACGGCACCGGTCAGGCCCGCGGGTGCGAGCAGCGCCAGGAGGGCCAGCAGGGCCACGAGTGCCCGCCGCCGGCCCGTCCGACGCCGCTCGCCGCGCCAGGACGCGTCCAGGAAGCGCGCGGTGCGGGGGTTCAGGTCGGCCGCCCGGCCCGGTGCCGCCGCGGCGCGCAGGTTCGCCGCCGCGAGCCGGTTTCCCCGGTACAGCAAGGACTTGTCGTGCCCGGCGCGCTCCCAGTCCACCGCGTCGGCGGTGATCCGGCGGCAGGCGTGCCACCAGTCCCGGTCGGCCTCGAGCCACTCCCCCAGCCGCGGCCACGCGTGCGGCAGCACGGCGTGGCCGATCCGGACCACGTCCCGCTCCGAGGTGAGCAGTCCCGCCTCGGTGAAGGCGTCCACGACGCGTCGCCCGGCAGGCACGTCCGGCAGCCCGGCCACCAGCGTCGCCGCCTCGACGGCCTCGACCGGGTCGCCGTCACCGGTCCGGACCAGTCGGGGCAGCACCCGCCGTGCCGCCTCCCGCTCGACCGCGTCGAGGTCCCGGTACACCTGCTCGGCGTGCGTCCCGATCGACGCGACCGGGCCACCCGCGGCCCGATAACCGGCCACCGTCAACACAGTCCCCTCGCGGCGCGTCCACGTCGCCCACAGCACGTGGGACAGCGGCGCGAGCTCCTCCACCTCGGCCAGGACCAGATCCGCGAGGCCGTCCTCCAACTCCAGACCGGCCGCGGCCGCCGGTTCCTCGATCGCCGCGCGCCGCTCGGCGGTGGTCATCGGCTCGACCGGGACGCGGTGGTCGCGCGGCACCCGCGCCCACTCCGGGAGCCGGTCCACGTGGCCGTCGAAGCCGGCGTCCAGGGCCGCCACGACCCGGGACCGTTCGGCGAGGGCCGTGAGCGCCCGGACGAACGCCGCGCGCTCCGCGGGGTCCGAGCAGCGCGTGAACAACTCCTCCAGGCGGTCCACGAGCAGCACCAGCGGCCCGTCGACCAGGTCGACCACCCGGTCCGGCTCCTCGCGCAGCACCTCGACGGCCCCGGGCTCGGCGTCCAGCGCCGAGACCAGACTGCCCAGCGGACTCGGGCCCGGGGTGATCGACCGGCACGTCGCCACCTCCCGCAGTCGCGCCTCGACGCCGGCGTGCAGCAGCGAGGTCTTCCCGGAGCCGGGCGGTCCCACCAGCACCGCGAACCCGGCCGCGCCCACCAGGCTCTCGACCACCCGCTCACGCCCCGCGAACACGGCGGCGTCCTCGACCCGGAACGGCCGCAGCCCGCGGTACGGGGCCACCTCCCCCGCGGGCGTCGGCACCGCGCGGCCTTCCACCGGGTTGTCCGCGAGGACGAGGGCGTCGGCACCCGCGTGCCGCCGCGGCACCGGCGCGTCCTGCTCCAGCGCCTGCCGGAACAGCGCGTCGTGGACCGAGTCGAGCGTGAGCCGCCGCGGACCGCGCGGGTCGCCGTGCACCAGCAGGTCGAGGAACACCCCGCTGAGCACCGGCCCACCGGCGGACACCGACCCGAGCAGGTACACCCCGTCGGGCACCGCGAACCGGGCCACGTCCGCGCCGTCGGTGACGCAGTCGAGCACCACCGCCACCGACCGCGCCCGCCCGGCGCGCACCGCCCGCACCACCGAGCCGACCGACAACGCCTCGTGCTCGGCCATCCCGTCCGCCACCGCGCCGGTGTCGGCGGCGGCCAGGTACAACTCGCCGTCGCCGTCGACCACGCACCGCCCGACGAAGTAGACCAGCAGCACCGACTCGGCCGCCCGCGCCTCCTCCACGACGATCCGCGCCGCGCTCCGCGCGTCCGCCGGGTCGAGCACCGCCCGCACCCGCTCGGCCGCGACACCGCACCGTTCGACCAGAACCGTCCGCAACTCCCGAAAAGCCCGCACCACCGAGTCCGCGACCACCGGGTCCGCACCCTGGTGGGAGGCTGTGCCGATCAGCAGGACCCGCACGCCCTCGCCGGACAACTCCGCCACGGAACCCCTCCGACCGCCATGGACCACCTGCCGATCAGGAACGACGACCACCGGAACCGGATACGTCCGCACCGGGTTTTCCAGCCGATCGGTGGAGCGGGTCCGGGGTCACCCGCCCAGCACGGCGTGGACCCACCACTCGTGCAGCGCGTCGAGCTGTGTTGAGTCCACTATGGACAGTCGACCGGCGACCAGGGTGCGGGAATCGGTCCACCACAGCACGCCGGTGCCGTTCTCGGTGAGGCAGGAGAGGAACTGGTCGGGGCGGCCCGGGTCGGCCTCGGGGGTGAAACGGGCGTAGTACTCGTGCGGCGCCCCCGACGTGCAGCCGCCGCGGCCGTCGAGTCGGGGGATCTTGTGGTCGCGCATGACGTCCACGTAGAACTCGTTCAGCGCGTCCAGGGTCGGGAACAGGTGGAACTCGGCGGTCGGGACCGACGGGCGGAGGAAGTCGTAACTGGTGGTGTTCGGGGTGGGACAGGTGACCGAGGCCCGGGCACCCTGCGCGGTGGCCAGGGGGCGGCACTTCTCGTTGCCCGCGTAGGCCGTGCCGGGCAGCGCGCCCAGCAGGGCCTTGTCCGCGGCGGCGGTGGACGGGCCGGCGGACGTGGTGGTGGACGGGGCGGTCGTCGTCGAGGACGGCGAGGCTTCGTCGCGGTCGAACAGGCTCGGGGTGAGGATCGCGACCGCGGTGGCCAGGGCGGCGAACACGAGCACGAGCACGACGGGGACGAGACGACGGGCCGGCCGGGGTGCCGACGGGGGGACGGGACGGGGCGCGGGCGACTGTCCGATGTGGACTCTGGACGCGGTCGGGGGCGCGGGCGCGGGGATCGGTGCGGACAGGGCGGCCCGGGCCGCGGCGGCCAGGGCGCCGGCGGTCGGGTGGCGGTCGTCGGGGTTCTTCGCCATGCCGCGGCGCACCACGTCGTCCAGGGCCCGCGGCACGCCGGGGTTGGCCTGGGAGGGGTGTGGTGGTGGGGTTTCCAGGTGGGCCCACAGCTGGGCGGCGGTGCCGCCGACCTCGAACGGCCGGCGGCCGGTCAACGTCGTGAACAGCACGCAGGCCAGGGCGTACACGTCGGTGCGCGCGTCGACCCGACCCTGCGAGATGCGTTCGGGGGCGAGGTAGTCGAGCGTGCCGACGATCTCGCCGGACGCGGTGAGCGCGGTGGCGGTGGCCGAGGTCTGGCGCGCGATGCCGAAGTCCACCAGGTAGACGAAGTCGGTCGGGGTGACCAGGACGTTGGAGGGCTTGACGTCGCGGTGCACCAACCCGTCCGCGTGCGCGGCGTCGAGCGCGTCCGCCACCTGCGCGACGATCCGCACCGCCCGCGCGGGGTCCAGCGGGCCGCGCGCGAGCAGGTCGCCGAGGTCGTGGCCCTCGACCAACCGCATGTCCAGGAACAACCGGCCGTCGATCTCGCCGAACGAGTGGATCGGGATCACGTGCGGCTCGCGCAACCGCGCCACCACCCGCGACTCCCGGCGGAACCGCGCCCGGTACTCCTGGTCGGCGCCGTGCACCGCGGACAGCAGTTTCAGCGCCACGACGCGGTCGTGCGCCGTGTCGTACGCGCGGTACACCTCACCCATGCCGCCGCGGCCCAGGAGCCCGAGCAGCCGGTACGGCCCGAAAACGTCCTCGGCCAACGCGGTGAGCCTCCCGACGCGAACGCGGTGTGCGACAACCCCGCGAGGCTACTGGCCCCGTTCCGCCGCCGGAGGCGAAACCGACCGAAGGCGACGAGTGCTCGGAAACCCCGTGGCGGCAACGGGTATCGGCCCGGTCCCTGGTATAGCTACCCGCGCACGAACACGATTTCGTCGTCCGACGGGGAGGACCTGCGGTTGAGCACGGTGTACCAGGACCAGGCGCCCGCGCACCTGATGACGGTGGCGCAGTTGCGCTCGTCGGGGTTGCGGCCGGGTGACCCCGGTGTCGCCGGCGGGTGGCTGGAGCGGGAGTTCGAGGGCGATGTGTGGCGCACGGTGCTCTACGACGCGCGGTCCGCCACGCCGCTGCCCGCCGCCGTCCCGCCGAAAGCCCGCACCGACGCCGCCGGGTGGGCCCGGGACGTCCTGCGCGGCGACGCGGTGGTGCTGGACACCGAGCTGACCGACTTCGCCGGCCGGGTCATCGAGATCTCCGTGCTGGCCACCGACGGCACGGTGCTGCTCGACAGCCTGGTCGACCCCGAGGGCGCCCCGATCCGCCCGCAGGCCCAACGGGTGCACGGCATCTCCGCGGCCATGCTGACCGGTGCCCCGACCATGGCGCACCTGTGGCCGCGGTTGGCGGACGTGCTGCGGGACCGGCCGGTGATCGCCTGGAACGCGCCGTTCGACCAGTCCAGACTCCGCGCCGAGCACGAGCGGATCGCCGGTGACGCACCCCAACCCGCCTGGCTGGCCCGCCCGTGGGACTGCGCGATGCGCCGCCACGCCGCGTGGGTGGGCGAACCGAACAGCAGGGGAACCGGCTACCGCCACCACAGGCTGGAGGGCGGCCACCGGGCCAAGGGCGACTGCCAGGCGCTGCTGGAACGCCTGCACGACATGGCGTCCACCCTCACGACGCCCCCACCGGCCGGCGATCTGGACACCGTCAAGGCGGCCTGGCCCCGGGTCCTGGAGGAGGTCCGCCGGCACAACCGCTCCACCGAGGCGATGCTGACGAACGCGCTCCTCCTCTCCGCCGCCGACCACACCCTCCACCTCCGCCACCCCTCCGCCCCACTGCACCGCCGACTGGCCGAACCCCGGTGCACGACCACCCTGGCCAAGGCCCTCACCACCGTCCTGAACCACCCCTGGACCGCCGAGGTGGCACCGCACGAGCCCCCGGCGTGAAGGCGCGCTGAACCACCGTCCGTCAGGTGCTCGGGGAACGCGCCCGACACCGGCGGAGGAGCCCGATGTCCGACCACGCCGAGCTCGACCCGGTCAGCCTCGCCGCGTTGGTCGGCGGCGGGGTGCCGGTGGACCGCCGGACGGCGGGCGAGGTCGGCCACCTGGCGATCACCGAGCGGGAGGACGAGCCGGACGAGGTGCTCCTGCGCGCAGGCTTGGTACTGCTGGTCCACGGCCTCGCCGATCCCGCCTGCCCGGGCATCGACCAGGCCCGTTGGTGCTTCGCGGCCATGATCGCGCAGTCCTCGATCGCGTCCTTGACCGGAGCCGCGTCGGACTGGGATGCCGCGATCCTGTGGGGCGAGGCGATGATCTCCGTGCCGGACCTCCCGCTCGACGTCGGTGAGTCGGTCGTCGTGGAGTTGGCGACGTACCACGCGGAGCGGTCCGACGTGGTGCTCACGACCCTGGTCGGGCGTCCCTCAGAGCAGTTGGCCGAGGTCGACCGCGTGACGGGAGTGGTGCTGGAACTCGGGGAACTCGTCCACGCCGAGGACACCCGTGCCGAAGTCGTGCTCCTGCACGGCAAACTGCTCTCGACCCGGTGGGAGCTCACCGAGGACACCGACGACCTCGACCACGCGGTCCAGGCGCTGGAAGCCGCCCTCTGGACATTGCCCCCGTCACCGGACCTGGTGGACGACCTGGAACAACTGGCGCTGCTGTGCCAGCAGGCCGTCGACGCCGGCCGAGGTGGGCGGGTGGCGGACCTGAAGGTCGCCGCGTTGGCCAGGGCGGTCGACCACACCGAGGAGCACGGGTTCCACGAGTGGTACACGGCGGTACTGCTCGCGCGCGTTGACGAGGAGTCCGATGTCGACGCCCTGTTCGAAGCCGCCGCCTGGGCCCACCGCTGCGCCACCGCGCCGGAGACGGCGGTCGAGGACGTCGCCGAGTACTGGACCGGTCTCGCCCACGCCCACCGGTTGCTGTGGGCGCGGACCGCGGACACCGCCCACGCGGACATCGCGATCCGGAGCGCGACGGAGGCACTGCGGTTCGCCGGCGACGACACGGACCTGCTCGTCGAAATCCACCTCACCCGACTGATGTGCCTCGTGCCCGACGACCACGAGCGCCCCGACCTCGAGGCCGCGTTGGCCGAGCACCCGCTGGGCCGCTGGCTGGACGAGGCGCACGCCTTCGTCCTGGCCACCTCGGACATCCTGACCGCGGACCGCGCACTGCTCGCCTGGCACACGACCCACGCGTGGTTCAGAAGTCTGCTGGAGGCGGACATCACCAGCATCTCCTTGAAGATGTCGGACCACCTGCGGCTCGTGTCGGACATGTTCGACGCCATGCTGGCCACTCCGGGATTCCCTCCCGAGTTCTACACCGCGGTCGACGTCATGTCCGATCTTGTCGCGAACATGGTCCGCGTCTGCTTTGGCGACGGTGACCTCGAACTGAAACCCACCACCACGAAGGCCCTCCAGGGGCCCGGGTTGCCGGACGTGATCCACGTCTTGCACAGCATGCTTCTCAACACGGCGGGTGCCAACACCGGGGTGCTGGCCATGCTCGACCACCCCTTCCACCCCTGGGCCGACGCCGACCCCCAGGGCGCCGCCTTCGCGGCGTGGTCACGCTTGGCACGTGCGCTTCACCTGAACGAAGGCCTGGACACGGTGACCGGCCACGCCCGGGTTCTGCGCGACCTGCTTCAGGTCGACCGACCCGCGGGCGCCGAGGCGATGTTCTCCTTCGCTGACGTCCTGGTCGACGTGGGCGACCAGGCGCACGGACGGAGTGCCGGTCCCCGATCGCGGGAACTCGATCGGACCGACCCTCTCATCCGCCCCTTCGCCCACCTCTCCCGACTCGCTCACGCCGCCGCCGTAGGCGACTTGGCCACCATTCGTGGCCATTGCGCGGACCTGGACGACCTGAACCGTTCACCGCTCGCCAGCAGCTCGATGTACCGGGAGGTGATAGCCAACGCGCGATTCCTGGCCTACCGCGTCCGGGCCGACGCCGAACCCGATGACGGAACTCTCGACGCCGCGATCGACGTGGGCGAGCAATGCCCGGCCCCTCGACGCGGGCCAGGGTTGCTCACCAAACCCGGTGAGGACATGGCCGTGCTGCTGCGCCGGCGCGGACGTCCCGACGACCTGGCGCGGGCGCGGGCGTCAGGGCTGCGGGTGCTGGCCGCGGCGCAATGGCAGGTGCTGCTCCAGTCCCGGGGTGAGCACGCCCTGGCGATCGCCCGGAGTCGGAGCGACGACACCGACCGCATGGTGGCGTGGTGCGTCGAGGACGGGGCGGTGGAGGATCTCGTGCGGGCGCTGGACGCGCGCCGCGCCCTGGTGCTGACCGCGGCCAACACCACGAGGAACGCGGCGGGCGCGCTGGTGGCGGCGGGGCGGACCGAACTGGCCGAGGAGTGGGCCGCCGCCGACAGCGAGCTGGACCTCGGCGCGGCGCGCCGCCGGGTGTTGCGCGAACTCGGCGACGAGTTCGCCACCTCGCCGCCCGAGGTCGCCGAGATCCGGCGCGCGTTGGCGGCGCACGGGTCGGACGCGCTGGTCTACCTGGTCGGTCGCACGGACCGGCACGAGGGGATGGCGGTGGTCGTGCCGGCCGTCGGGGACGTGCGCGTGCGGCCGCTGCCGCTGCTCACCTCGGAACCCGAGTCGCCGGTGGGGCGGTACCTCGCCGCGTACGACGCGTGGCAGGGCGCCGGGACGTCGACCGGGCCGGAGCACGTCGCCTGGTCGGAAAGGCTGGCCGAGGTGTGCGACTGGGCGTGGGACGCCGCCGGCGCGACGCTGCGGGACGCGGTCGACGTGCCGGGAACGCCGCGGCTCGTGCTCGTCCCGGTCGGCGCGCTCGGCGCGGTGCCGTGGCACGCCGCCGTCCGCCGCGACCAGGGCCGTGAGCGGCGGTTGGCGGAGGACGTGCGGTTGACCTCCACGCCGTCCGCCAGGTTGTTCTGCGAGGCGGTGGCGCGCACGGCGGTGACGGCCGGGCGGGCGGTGCTCGTCGGGAACCCCGCGCGCGACCTGCTGCCCGGCGCGACCGAGGTGGAGGCCCTGCGCGCCGCGTTCCACCCGGACGCCGTGGTGATGGGCGCGCGGAACCGGCCGCCGCGGCCGGCCGTGTGGTTCCCGGACGGGCCGGGAACGCCGGCCGAGGTCGTGGCGCGGCTGGAGGTGCCCGTCCCGGTGCTGCACCTGGCGTGCCACGCCGTGGCGGACATGCGGCGCCCGCTCGACTCCGCGGTGCACCTGGCGGGATCCGACGTGCTGTCGGCGGGCGAACTGCTGGGGTTGAGCCCCACCCGCCCGGTCGACCTGGGACTGGTGGTGCTGGCCGCGTGCGCCACCAACGCGGGCGGCGTGGACTACGACGAGACGCTGAGCCTGTCCACCGCGTTCCTCGCGGTCGGCGCGCGGTCGGTCGTGGGCTCGCTGTGGCGGGTACCGGCCGGGGCGCGCACGGTGTGCCTGATGTTCGTGCTCCACCACCACCTGGCCCGCGGCCTCGCGCCGGCGGACGCGGTGCGGGAGACGCAGCTCTGGGCGCTCGACCCGAACCGGGAGCTGCCGGAACCGGCTCCGGACCACCTCCGGCGCGCGGCGCGGGAGGAGGACCTCGCCGATCCGCGGTGCTGGGCGGCGTTCGTCCTCGTCGGCCGGTAGGTCCACAGTGGACACACCGCGGTGCGGGCCGGTGTCCCGACCCGCACCGCGGCTCGTCACCGGTCGCGTCCGCCGAAGAGGTCCGACACGGCCCGGCACAGTCGCACGAGCAGGTAGACCACCGTCAGCAACCTCCGCCGGAGCGAGGGGCGACCGCGGTCACCCCCGCCGCCGGCACCGGGTGCGACGGTCATCGGCCGGCGACCGTCGACTTGCCGGTGTAGCCCTGGCGGTCGTCCTCGTCACCGTGGTCCTTGCCGGTGGCGACGAGGAGGTCGGTCGTGTCGTCGTAGGCGGTCATCGTGTTCCCCTTGTCTGGTCCCGTCCGGAGAGCGGGCCGGTTGTCGTTCGCACTCACCGGGAGGCGTGGCGGGGAGGGCCGCCCGTCGGCTGTTCACCGGGCGACGACGGGACGCAGGGACGCCGCTGTCCGTCACACCTGGACAGGACAGAGGCGAGAGGAGAGCGATGGTCACCGCATGGGACGGGTACGCGCGGGTCGACTACCTGCCGAACCCGGGGCGGCTCCAGGTCACGCTCCACACGGTGGAGACGACCGTCTACCGGCGACTGCGCCCGGGGTTGGCGTGCGCGTTCGTGTCCGACGACATGTCCGGGCCCCCGGCGTTCGTGGAGGTCGACGTCGGGGTGGAACCCGGCTACGACGCGAGCGTCCTGCTGCGCGGCCGCCTGCTGACCGTGGCGCGGGAGCTGATCGGGCCCGGGCAGTCCTCGCGGGCCACCCGGCTGCGGCTGGACGAACTGGCCGAACTCGCGCGCACCTGGGCGCCCTACCGCGCGTTCGTGCTCGCGCCCGAACCGACCGCGGTCCGCCGCACGGGGTCGTGGGCCCGCGGCCTCTGGGCGCTGTTCGACGGGCTGCGCCTCGCCGAGGCGCTGCTCCGGTACCGGCCCGCGGCCGTGCTCGAGCACCGCGGGTCCGAGTCGATCGACGAGGACACCGCGGACTGGCACCCGCTCGTGCTGCCCGAGGAGTTGGCGCGGGCCGCGGGGGTGGCGCCGCGAGCGCGGTGGACGGTGTACCGGGACGAGACCCTCGCGGGTGACGAGGAGATCGGGCTGGTGGTCGAGGTGGTCGGCACGTCGGCCGACCCGCCCGACCTGGTGGTGGGCTTGGACGACGGCACCGGCCGGTGGGTCGACTTCCGGCCCGGATCGGGTGCCACCCGGTTCAGCGCGGACGTGCCGCTCGCCGCGGACGCGCCCGAGCCGTCGCTGCGATTCCGCACCCGAGGGGAGGACCGATGATCGAGACCACCACCACCGGCGCCGGCCCGGCCCGGCCGCCCTACGACGAGGAACTCCTCCGGGACGCGGCGTACGAGGTCGTCGCCGCGCTGCCCGGGTTCCTGGCCGAGGACACCGCCTCCCGCTTCCACGCGCCGGACGACCTCGTGGACGCGATCGTGCGGCGGGGCGCGCAGGTGTGGGACCACCTGGACCGGCGCGACCGGTCCGTGCCGCACGAGCACTACCCGTTGCTCGCCGCGGCCACGCTGGCCGTGCGCACCAGGCCCCTGGACGTGCAGAAGCGACCGGACCACGTGGCCGCGCAGTACGACCGCCTGGTGGCCCTGGGCGACGTGCCGATCGGCATCGCCGTGCAGAGCAGGATGATCCGCGAGGACCTCGGCGGACTCCTGGTCGAGGCGTACCGGTTGCGGTCGCGGGTGCGGTCCGCGCGGCCGGA
This sequence comes from Actinosynnema sp. NPDC020468, assembly GCF_040642015.1. NCBI lineage: Bacteria > Bacillati > Actinomycetota > Actinomycetes > Pseudonocardiales > Pseudonocardiaceae > Actinosynnema > Actinosynnema sp. NPDC020468. The sequence continues at coordinate 63,361 of NZ_JBFAEO010000011.1, read as the reverse complement.
CACCCCGGCGCACTTCGTCGGCATGGTCGTCTGCGCGGTGCTGGGGCTGCCCGGCGACCACGTGGTGGACACCGACGTCGTGCTGCGGGTGCTCGACCGCGCGGACGCCCTCGCCGCCCGCCACCGGTCGGCGCTGCGCCGGGTCGAGGGCGTGGACACGTCGGCGCCGGCACTGGGCAACGTCGACCTCTTCGGCCAGGTGGCCGGGTACCGCGTCGCGATCGCGGAGGCCGTCGGACGCCCGCCCGCCGACCCGGACGCCGCGACCCGGGAACACGCCGGGGCGCTCGCGGGACGGCTGCGCGCCGGCATGACCGGAAGGCCCGGTCGCGAGGCCTGGAACGCCGAGCCCGACGCCCTCATCGCGTTGCGCGGGTTCGTCAAGCACCTGGCCTCGGACGCGCCCGACCGCGGCACGGCGGCCGAGGAGCTCTTCCAGTGGCTGCAACGGGATCTGACCGTCCTCTCGCGCAACCACTGGCGGGAGACGCCGTCCGGGCACGACGGCGACCTGGACCTGGCGACCGGCGCGGTGGACGAGTTGCTCGACCTCGAGTCGCACGCCGAGCACGTCGCGAACTGGCTGCTCGCCGAGCTGTACTCGGTGACCGACCACGACCAGCAGGCCCTGCTCGACGAGTGGCTCACCGGGGCGCGACCGCCGACCGAGCAGGAAGGTCTGCTGTTCCTGATCGACCGCGTGCGGCGCGTCGACCTCCGGTTCGGCCGGCTGCCCGCACGACCCTCGAGGTTCCGCGACCGCCGCCGGCCCGCGTCGAACGTCGTCGCGGACCGCGTGCGCGACGCGCTGAAGCTGGGTCTGCCCGGCCGGGAGATCGCCCAGTGCGTCCTCCCTCCACTGTGGACGGATCGGGGCCTGGCGGCCTACTACGTCCGTCGCACGCTCCAGCTCGAGCTGCCCGCGTCGAGCAGGTTGGTGAAGGCGGTGCTGCTGTCCGCGCTGGTGGTGCGCGCGCCGGCCCAGGAGGTCGAGCGCCGGACGAGTCCCGACCTGCCGGAGCGCTGCCCGTGCGGCGAGGAGGCGGACCGGGTCGTGCCGCCGCACGCGGTGCCCTGCGCCCACCGGCGGTGGCTCGAACCGGGGGTGGTGGAGAACTACACCACCCTGGCGCGCGCCGCCGGGTTGTCCGAAGCCGCCGCGGCTCGCCAGCTGCAACGGCACCAGGGGCGCTGGAGGGAGTGGGTCGACGAGTTCCTCGGACTCGACGGCGCCGAGGTGTGACGAGGGTGGGCGGACCGCTCCCGGTCCGCCCACCCCTCACCGCGTTCCGACGTCCACCGCCAGGGCCGCGACGCGGGCGCGGACCGCCTCGACCTCGGCGTGGCGGTTGAAGTCCGCCTCGCGGTCGCCCGCCGTCGCGGCCACCCACCGGTCCACGACGGACAGCAGGCGGCGCACCCGCGGCACCTCGCGCTCGGCGGGCGCGACACCCGTCTCCACCGCCAGCAGGAGCGCCGGCGCGGCGCGCAACGCGAACATCGACTGGAACGCCGTCACCTCGCCGACCAGGGTGTCCACGGCGTTGTGCTCCATCGCGCGACTGATCCACCGGTGGCCGAGGGCGGCCCACTCGGCCGCCGCGCGCGGATCGCCGTTCGCCCGTTCCCACTCGCCGAGTCGGGAGGTCGCGGCGGTGGCCACGGAGTAGGCGACGCCGAGCGGGCCGAAGTGCTGGAGCCGTCGGTACAGCCGTTTGCGGCTGGGTATCACGAAGTCCCGGAACAACCGCACCGCTTCCCGCTGGTCGGCGCGGTCCGGGAGGCTGCCGAGGAAGCTCGCGTAGTTGTGCAGGTGGAAACCGACGTCCCGATCGGCCTCGGGGTCGAGCGCGCGCAGGTCGACCTCCAGCGCCTCCGCGTAGCCGTCCCACAGCTCCCGGAGGACGGCGATCAGGTCGGCGGGCGCGGGCAGCCCCGCGGCCGGGTCGGTGGCGTTGGTGGTGCGCACGCCGTTCAGCTCGACGCACGCGGCGCCGAGCAGGTCCGCGACGGTGCCCCGGTCGAGGTCGCCTCGGCGCAGCAGGCCCACCGCCGTCCGACCTCCGGCGACCAGTGCCGCCACGTGCGGCACGAGGTCGTTGACGCGGTTGTGCCGCAACACGGCCAGGCGCAGCACCGGCAGGCGCACGTGGAGCACCGCGTGGACCGGGTCACCGGGCGCCAGGCAGTCGTCGGCGAACGAGGTCAGGCGGTCGACCACGTCGAGGAACGCCGCCGGGGCGAAGCCGTCCTTCCCGACACCGGGACGCAGGCTCCGCACCACGCCCAGCGCCGCGAGCACCAGCGCCCGCCGTGCCGCCGTGCCGAGTTCCGCGATCTCCGCCGCGGTCGGGAACACCGGGGGAACCGACCGCCTCGCGGCGACGGCGGCGTGCGGGTGCACGGTGAACCAGTGGTCGACGAGGTCCTCCACGATGCCCGACGAGGGCAGCACCGCCTCGGCGACCGCCCGGCCGGGCACGACCTCGCTCGCCCAGACCCGACCGACGCCCTCGGGGTGGCTCGCGTCGAGCAGCAGCCGGACCAGGTGCTCGACCATCTCGTCGCCCAGGTTGCGCGCCGGGGACCGGACGTCGTCGGGCTCCGGGTCGATCGCCGCGTCCTCGGCGAACGCCGCGGCCTGGGGCAGCCCGAGGACGCGGACGGTGCGGTCGAGCAGGAACAGGTCGCGGGGGTGGGTGACCGGGTCGCGGTGCTGATCGCCGTCGGCGCCGATCTCGCAGCGCGCGGGCTCGCGCGTGCGGACCGACGCGGCGGAGGACAGGCGCGGGCTGTCCAGGAACTCCCGCTGGGTGACCCGCGCCTTGAGCGCCGCCACGAGCAGCACGGGCTGGGACCGGAAGGCCTCCACGATCGTCGTCGCCCACGCCACCACGCGGAGCCGGAGGGGCAGGTCTCCGCCGTCGGCCGCGCGCAGCAGGGGCACCACGGTCTCGACGGCGGCGGTGACCGGGGCGAGCAGGACGTTGCTCGCGGTGAGGAGCAGCGCGGACTTGGTGTGCGGGCCGTACCTGTTCGTGGTGGCGCTGATGATCTCGTTGGGCAGCGCGCCGCCGCGCGGGGCGACGATCGCGCGGTCCCGGACCACCCACCCCTGATCGGCACTCGTCCCGGTGTCGCCCGAGCGGGGGCGCCGCGGGAGCGGGGCACCGCGGGCGATCTCGGAGATCGTGATGAGGTTGAAGTCGCACAACCACGTCAGCGGTGTGAACGGGTTGTGCGGGGAGTCCACACCGAACAGCGGCGCCACGTTGTGCGCCAACCGCGTGGGCACCCGGTCCGCGCGCTTCTCGGTCGCCTCGGGCACGACTGCAGGAAGCAGCGGCATCGTCCAACTCCGTCTCCTCGTGAACCCGCCACCCGACAGGGGCGGTGGGCACGGCGCCAGACCGCCGTTCATCACAATCTTGTCAAGTGGGGTGACGCAGGCCTGCCGACATATAAAACTATGCGTATGACTGCCGCCATGATTCCCGAGCTCCCTCCGGACACGCTCAAGGCGTTATGGGTCGAACTCCACGCTCCCCGCGCCGCCGTGCACCGCCAGCACCGGGTGCGCGCCTGCGACACCGAACTGCACGGACGCGGTCTCCGCCTGGGCGCACGGACGAGCCGCGCGACCGCCGGTGCGCACACCGCCTACCTGTTGATCGGCCAGTGCCCCTGCCGGGACCTGGTGGCGGACGCCGTCGAGGTCGCCTTGGCCTTTCTGACGGACCGCGGCGGCTCCCTGACCAACCCGCCCGGCGCGGTACGCCACCACCTCCGCTTCCGGCTGGTCGACCTGCACCGGCGGGCGCGCGGCGACCTCGGTGCGCAGGTCAAGCCCGAGACGGTCGCCGGGAACCGGTACGGGCGGGCGCTTCCCGACGAGTTCCACCGCGCGCTGTACGTGATGCTCGCGGACGAGGCCGGGGTGCGCGGGCCCATCCGCGGCCAGGAGGGCCTCCTGCGCCGACTGGCCGACCGCGGCGCCGCCCGGTCCGAGGACCAGCGGCGCCGACTCCCCGCCGCGCTCCGGCTGATCGAGCGGACCTGCCGCACCGGACCGCGGGTCAACGTCGGCACGCGCACCCACCCCGAGCTGGTCTCGTGGTGGGAGGCCTACATCGACCGGCCGCTCGGCAGGCGCGCCGACCCCGCCGACCACCCCCTCCTGGGCGTGCCCGACGGGCCCGACCGGGTTCGCGAGATCCGCGACCCGGCCGCCGAACTGGCCTTCGACCTGGTGCTGCGGTCCGCCGCCGATCGGGGTGGCCGCGCCGACGAGTCCGAAGAGGACGCCGTGGTGCGCGCCCTGCGCGACTCGGTGTGCCCGGTCGCCGAGCACGCGGCCGACGCCGCGCTGCGCGACGTGATCACGCGGCTCGGCGAGCAGGAACTGCTGCCCGCGGAACGCGTCCGCGTCCTGCTCGCGGACCCCGACCACCGCCGCGAGATCGTCGCGCGGGTGCGCGCCCTCGCGCCCTCGGACACCCGCGACGAGCGGTGATCGACACCGCCGCGCTCCGCGCCGAGGCGGCTCGGGAGGTCGCGGCGCTCGACCGCGACCCCGAGTCCGTCGACCCCGCCCGCGCCGGGATGCTCGGCGACGACCTCGCGCTGGTGCTGGACCCCGGGACGGACTGCTTCGCGACCGATCTGGACCTGGTGCTCCGACTGGTGGAGCACGCCTCGACCCGGGCACTCGACCACCCCCTGCTCCCGGACTGGGTGCTGTGCCTGGCGATCGGGTGGCGGTGGCGGGCCGACCTGACCGGACTGACCGCGGACTGGGACCTCGCGGTGCGCCGAGGGGAGGACGCCGCCGCCTTCCCGTTCGAGGATCCCGAGGACGTCGACACGGCGTTGCGCGAACTCGCCCTGACACACGCCGGTCGGGTCCTGGCCCGCCAGGCGGGCGGGGCACCGGAGAGCGAGCTGCTGTCCGTTGTCGACACCGGGCTGCGCGCCCTGGCCGCCCTCGCGCCCCGGGCGAACGACCCGGTCACCCGCGCCCACGTCAGGATGTGGGCAGCCCACCTGCACTCCCAGCGCTGGGACCTCGCCGGCGACCCGGCGGACCTCGACGGCGCGGTCGGCGCGGCGCGCGACGCGGTGCCCGCCCTTCCCGAGGACAGCCCGGAGTCGGCGGAGCTGTGGGAGCTGATCGCCCACGTGGGCCGGATCGGTCGCGACATCGGGGTGGTGCCGCTCGACGAGGCCGTCGACGCGGCCGCGCACGCGGCCACGGCCACGGCCACCGCGGATTCGGAACTGACCGCACGCCACCTCCTGCTCACCGACCTGCTCGAAGCACGGCCCGACGCCGCTACCCCCGAGGTCGCGGATCGGATCATCGCGAGCCTGCTCGTCGTCGCCGAACGCGGCGATGCGGACGCGGAGGTCTTCCTCCGGCTGGGATACCAGTTTTTCGACCGCGGCGAACTGCGCGAGGACCCGGAGGACCTGGCCGCGGCCGTCGAGTGGCTGGGCCGCCACCTCGACGCCACCGCGGAGCCCGAATCCTGGCTCGCCCAGGGCACGATCGCCCACGCTCACGAACTCCTGTGGCGTATCACCGGCCGACCGGCGCACGCCGACACCGCGGTCGAGTGGGCCACGAAGGCGTTGGCCGACGACGTGCCGGACATCGGGGTGGTGCACGAACTCCACTACCGCCGGTTGACCACCGTGTTCATGGAAGACGCACGCCCGGACCTGGCCTCGTACGTCGACAACCACCCGGTGTCCGAGTGGTTGGTGGACGCCGCCCGGGTGGCCGCAACCCGATCCGACGACACGTCGGCGGCCGACACCGGCGCGTTGCTGGCTGTGGTCGTCGGCGCGAGTTGGGTGATGCTGATCCCGGCCGCCCCCGAGGTCGTGTGCGGACGCGACAAGGAGACGCTCGATCTGATCTCGAATGTGGTGCGCGGGCTGCGCAGGGTGGAGGAAGCCTTCTCCCCCACCGACGAGTGCACCGTGCTGACGGGTGTGCTCGTGGAACTGCTGAACAACATTGCCCTGACCTTCTCTGGTGAGTCCGTGCTGAACCTCGACCGAGCGTGCGCCGTGCTGGCCGACGACCGCTTCGCACACCTGCACGACGGCATCAGACGCGCGCTCGGCGTCCTCAGCGCATCCATCGGGATGAGGGGTGGGGACCTCGGGGCATTCGACGTGGCGGATTCGCTGATGCGCGCCGACGCACCCGAGCACCACGCGGTTCGCCTGTGGGGCGAGCTGATTCGGTGCCACCACAGCGGAAGCGGCAGAGAGGGCATGCTCCCTCCACTGCGGCAGCTCGCCGAGTTACTGGCAGGCGCCGCCACACCGTTGATCGCCATCATGCGCGACACGCTGGGCCCCCTGATCGCAGTGATCGAGAACCCCGTCAGCCCCTCGGCGGACCCGAACGCGACAGCCGGGCGCCCGATCATCGTCGTGGCGGCGACCTTGGCGGCTCGCGCGAGATCGGCCGCGGCGCGGTACGACCACGTCGAACTCAGGTCCGTGTGCCGGAGGCTGGACGACCTCGCCGGTCCCCTGGTCGCCGGACGTGCCCCGGACGGTGTCGACAGCCTCCGGAACTACGCGTACGGGGAGTTGTCCCGCCTCCTCCCCCACGACGGGCAGGTGCTGAAGGCGGCCCTCGAGGGAGCCGAGGCGAGGTTCGCCGACGCACGGGATCAGCAGGACCCCCTGGCGGACGTCGCGTGCACGGCCCTCGCGGAACTGGTACGCCGACGCGGCGCGTCCGGGGATCTCGACCGCAGCAGACGACTGGGCTTGGAGGCGCTACGGCTCACCGGGTGGCGGGTTCTGACCCAGTCCCGGCCGGATGACGCGCTGAAGGTGGCCGCGAAGGCCGCAGCGGAGTCGGACGTGGCGATGGCCTGGTGCCTGCACGATCACGCGCTCGACGAGCTGGTCCAGGTGCTCGACGCGCGACGCGGGCTCGTCCTGGAGGCGGCGCTGACCAGTCGCGGGGTTTCCGATCGGCTGGTGCGACTCGGGCACGTCGAGCTGGCACGGGAGTGGGAGGCGAACGAGGGGCGCGACGGGTCCCCGATACCGGGGAGCACTCAGCACTGGGGTGCCTTGCGGCGCAAGGCGCTCCGGGCGCTCGGCGCGGAGTCCGGCGCTCGGCTCACGTCGCCGTCCACCGGGCAGATCCGGCACGCGCTGGGGCTGCGCGGCGCGGACGCGCTGGTCTACCTGGTGCCCCGGACGGTGCACAGCATCGGCATGGCCGTGGTGGTGCCCGTCCGCGGCCCGGTCCGCGTGCTGGTGCTGCCGGAGCTGCGACTCGGTCCCGGCACCGCGCCGAGCCGCTACGCCGCGGCCTACAAGGCCTGGTACGAGGCCGCGGACTCCGACGGCCCGGAGCACGCCGCCTGGCGCGCCGAGCTGCGCTCGGTGTGCGACTGGGCGTGGAAGGCGGCGGTGGAGCCGGTGCTCGACGCGGTAAGGCCGCACGACGGCACGCCAGGCCTCGTCCTGGTTCCCTTCGGCGAGTTGGGCATGGTGCCGTGGCACGCGGCGTTCCGGGTGGTCGACGGCGTCGACCGGCACCTGGTGCGGGACGCGACGGTGTCGTACACCCCGTCGGCGCGCCTGTTCTGCGAGGTGGCGGAGCGGGTCCGGGTGACCGGCGGTGTGCCGGTGCTGGTGGGCAACCCCGCTCGGAACCTGCCCGTCGGGTTGGTCGAGGCGCTGGCCGTGGGCGAGGCGTTCTACCCGGACGGGGTGGTCCTGGGCGGCGTCGGGACGCCACCGCGACCCTGGCGGCCCGCGCCGGGCGGAGCGGGCAGTCCGGAGGAGGTGATCGCGGCGCTGCGCGCGCCGTTGCCCGTGCTGCACCTGGCGTGCCACGCGACGGCGGACATGACGGACCCGCTCGCGTCGGGCGTGCAACTGGGCGTCGCCGGTGTCCCGACTCCGCTCACCGCCCGCGAACTGCTGGAGCTGAGCCCGACCCGATCGCTGCCCAGCGGGCTGGTGGTGCTCGCCGGGTGCGAGACCAACCTGACGGGCGGCACCTACGACGAGGCGTTCAGCCTGTCGACGGTGTTCCTGGCGATCGGGGCCCGCGGTGTGGTCGGGTCCTCGTGGCGGGTGCCCGCCGGCCGCACCACCGCCCACCTGATGTACCTGCTGCACCACCACCTGGCGCGAGGGGTCGCCCCGGCGGAGGCGTTGCGGCGGGCGCAGCTGTGGATGCTCGACCCGGACCGCGCGTACCCCGACTCGATGCCCGACCGGCTGCGGGACCTGCCCGCCGCGCCCGGCCACGACCACGTCGACCTCGCGTGCTGGGCCGGGTTCACCCAGCAGGGCCACTGACCGCCGGCCTCCTCGGGCCGGCGGTCGGCGGGATCAGCCCAGCACCACGCGTCGGGTGTTGCCCGCCTTCTCCTGCGCCCTGGTCCGGCCGGACGCGGGAATGGCGCGGTCCCGCAACTGCCTGATCTCCTCGACGCGCTCCGGCGCGGACCTCAGCAGCGGGACGACGTTGTCGAAGGCGCGCAGGTAGAAGTCGAACGGCACGTTCTCGTCGCCGACGCGGATCGCCTCGTACCCGATCTCGGTCACCGCCGCGTGCAGGTCGGAGCCCGCGAAACCCTCGCTGCGGTCGACCAGTTCGGCCACCAGCTCCTCGGGCACCGGCACGCTCAGGTACTTGCGCAGGTAGATCCCGATGATCTGGCGGCGCTCGTCCGGTTCGGGCAGGTCGAGGAAGAACATGTCGTCGAACCGGCCGCTGCGCAGCAGTTCCTGGGGCAGGGTGCGGACGTCGTTGGCCGTGGCTACCACGAAGACCCGCGCCCGGGACTCCTGGAGCCAGTACAGGAACTGCCCGACGAGCCGGGTCGTCACACCCGTGCTGTCCGATCCGGCGCCGGCCAGCCCCTTCTCGATCTCGTCGATCCACAACACGCACGGCGACACCGAGTCCGCGGTGGCCAACGCCTCGCGCAGCCGGTTCTCCGACTGGCCGACGTAGGCGCCGAACACCGAGCCGAGGTCGAGGCGGTACAGCGGCAGCTGCCAGTCCGACGCGATCGCCTTGGCGGACAACGACTTCCCGCAGCCCGGCACGCCGATCAGCAGGACGCCGCGCGGTGCGCGCATGCCGCGGGAGCGCAGGTCGGCGGTCAGCAGCGGCCGCTTGCGGTCGAGCCACTGCCGCAGCCCGTCCAACCCGCCCACGCGGTTCTCGTCGGGGTTGAGCACGACCCGCTCCAGGCCGGCCAGTTCGCTGAAGATCGAGTCCTTGGCCTTGGTGAGCGCCACCAGGTCGGCCTTGGCGATGGACTTCTTGGCCACGAACGTGGACAGGATGTTCAACGCCTCGATCTTGGTGATGCCGGACAGGATCGAGGCCGCCTGGTCGAACTCCGCGGGACCCCACTCGATGGGGATGGCGCCCTCGTAGTGCCGGAGGAAGGTCACCACCTCGTGGCGCATCTCGTCCACGTCGGGCAGGTCGAGCGTGATCGACATGCCCAGGCGCTGCAACGGTTTCCACACCGGCTCGGAGGTGATCACGACGATGCACCCGCCGTGCTCCTCGGCCAGCGTCGCCAGATCCGCGAAGCGGCGGGAGACCTCGTTGTCGTCGCCGATGTTCTGCACGTCGGTGAACACGATCGTGACGTTGGACCGCGACTGGAACATCTCGCCGGCCAGGTCGAGCGCGCCCAGCAGCGACTTGTCGTCGGAGAGCACCTGCCTGGTCCGCACGTCGCGCACGCCCTGGCTCAGCGTGTGCACCTTGACGTCGAACGTCCGGGCCACCGCCAACTCGCCGAGGATCTCCAGGAACCTGCCCCGCTCGACGGTGCGCGCGGTGACGAAGGGGATGCGCGCGAGGAGGTAGGACTCCACGAGCGACCGGGTTTCCGCGCCGTTGGGCATGGTCGTCCTTTCAGAGGATCACCCGGCGGCCGGGCGGAGGGCCGGACCGCGCGGGCGGGGGTGGGGGCGCCGGCGGCGCCGTCAGCGCCGTCGGCATCGAGTTCTCGCGCACCGCGGCCTGGAGCGCGAACGGCGCGTCCCGGGCGCTGTCCTCCAGGGTGCGCTGGGCGGACCGCACGGTGTCCGCCAAGGCCTGCGCCAGCCCCTCCCGCGCGGCCTCGGGCAGCGCGGGGTGCGCGAGGAGCGCCCGCAGCGGGGCGAGGCGGGCCTTGGCGTTGTGCAGCACCGCCGCCACCGACGCGACGTCGCTCACCGCGCGCACGTCCCGGTTCAGCGTGTCGGCCCACCGCCGTTGGCGCAGCGTGAACGCCCGGTTCAGGTGCTCCGCCCACCGCTCGAACGCCTGCGGGCTCACCCGCGGGTCGACCGGCCGCAGGTGCGCGGAGGGCGGGTCCTCGCCCCGCGAGTAGGCGTCGAGCCAGCTCACCCACGCCGCGTAGGGTCCCGGCGGGTGGGTCACGACGCGGTACCGCCGCGCGGGCGGCGTTCGACGAACTCCGCCGGTGGCAACAGGTTCCACTCCGGCAGCCGGATCGCCAGGTCGTTCTCGGCCTCCGGTCGGGGTTGCTCCTCCCGGCGCGCGGGCCGGTCGCCGAAATCGGGTCCGGGCACGGTCACAGTCCCCTTCGCTGGTCGGGTGCGTTCAGGGCGAACGCCGACGAGTCGAGACCCGCCAGGTGGTCCCGCAGTTCGGGCGCCACCGCGAGCGCGGCCTGCCAGTCGCGGTGCAGGTCGACCAGTTCGGCCAGACCTCCGCGCAGCCGGGCCACCGCGATCGCCTTGCGCTCCCGGCCCTGCCGGCGCAGTTCCTCCCGGCGGGCCGGGATCCCGCGGCCCAGCAGGCACGACCAGCCGCCGAGCGCGGCGGCGACCAGGAGGAAGAAAATGGCGGAGCCGGCGTCACCGCCCAGCGCGGTGCCCAGCGCCAGCACCAGCGCGAGCGCGCCGGACACGGCCAACGCCAGGGGTTTGCCGACGAACCGCACCTGGGCGACGGCCCTCTCGGTCTCCGCGTCGATGTGCCGGCCGAGGTCGGCGGCGAGCGCGTCCTCGTCGGCCGTGCCGTCGACGCGGCCCTGCCAGCCCTCCAGCACGAGGTCGACCACCTGCGGCACCGCGGTCGTGTTGCGCACCTCCAACCGCCCGGCGGCCTGGGTGATCCAGTCCTTGCCGGCCGCGATCGCGAACCGCCGCGTGCCCGGCGACGCGCCGGACTCCTCCGGGTGGATGCCGGCGTTGCTGATCATGGTGAGGAAGTCGGTGGTGACGTCGCGCGCGGGATCGGAGTGGCGCAACGCCGCGAGCGCGGCCTGCTCGTCGCCCCGGGCGTCGATCACGGCCTGCTTCTCCGCCTCCGCGCGCCGCAACGGCGCCTCCTCCGCGTCGTGGTTCGTGACCAGTCCGTCGAGGATGGTGTCTACGCGCTCGCGCAGGTCCGCGGACAGCGGCACGGCGCCCGCGAACACCGACCGGAGGAGTTCCAGCGCCGACCCGTGCACGGTCGCGCCCTCGTACAACTCCTTGAGCTGCGGCCAGGTCGGGCTGATCGACGGCAACACCTGGTACCGGGGGTCGATCGGCCTGCGCAGCGAGTCCAGCGCCACCGCCCACCGGTCGACCTGGCGGTCCACCACGGCGGCGTCGTCGGACAGCCGCTCGACCCACCGCGCGGTCTCGGCCAGCACCACCTGCTTGGCCTCCTGGCCGAACACGCCGCAGCTCACCGCGTCGAGCACGACCACGAACTCCCGGTGCAGCCTCGCCGGGTCCTGGCGCACCACGTACTGCCGGATCCACCGGACGGCCGCGGCGTCACGACCGTTGCGCCGCAACACGATCGCGAAGAACAGCGACGTCTTGTCGTGGTCGCGCCGGACGGCCTCGGCGAGCGCCCGGAACGCGAGGTCCGCGTCATCCCTGACCCACGCGGCGAGCCCGACGAGCGCGGGCGCCAGCCAGTAGCGCGGGGTCAGCAGCATCAGCTCCTCGGACAGCCGGCGCATCGCCGCCCGGGACACGATGCCCGCGTCGAGCGCCTGGAGCGTCCCCGTCGCGAGGCGCCGCACCTCGTCGAAATGCCCGAACTCCCTCTCCAGCCGCTGCCGCACCTCGATCAGCTCGGTGTGCGCCACCTGGAGGTTGTGCCGCAGCTCCTCCTGGCGGGCGAAGTGGTCGAACCTGGCCATCAGGGCCTGCAACTCGGCCCGGGTCTGGTCGCCGGTGGCCGCGACGTTGTCGATCACCACCTGCATGGCTTCCTGCCGCTGCGCCACGATGACCTGCACGTCGCGCAACTGCTCGACGGCACGCGCGACCTCGCCGAGCTGCGGGATGTTGACCGTGTTCACGCCTCACTCCCCAGGGCGACGACCGAGCCGTCCAGCCGGACGCACACCAGCCGGTCGGCGTAGACCTCGACCGCGGCGTAGACGGCGGAGACCGCGACCGGCCGCGCGCGTTCGAGGCCGCCGGGCAGGGGCCGACCCAGCTCGTAGTGCTCGAGGATCGAGTGGTCCAGGGCGAGGGTGTGCACCTCGTAGGGCTCGCCCAGGTAGCACCGGCTCACGATGCCGAAGGGCGTCGTGCAGTGCGCGTCGTCGAACTCCCGGCGGACGTCGTCCACGAGGCGGGAGAGGTCGACCGCGCCGACGTGCCCCGAGGTGTCCAAGGCGCGCAACGCGTCCTGGTACTCCCGGGACCGCTTCGTGGTCGACACCCGGTGCCGGGCGTTCGACGCCGTCGTCGCGCGCGGCCCGGACAGCCGGGACGACGTCGCGGAGGTGTTGCCGAGCATCGGGCGGGGCATGGCGCACCAACTCCCTGGGAATCCTGGACATCGGGCTCGAACGCGGGCGATCGGCGTCGTCCCCGGTCGCGCCGCGCGCGGAGCGGCGTGGCCGGGTCGGTGTCACCGACCGAGGACGAGGAGCAGCACGAGGACCGCGCCGGCCGCGGTCCACACCCCCGCCGCGCACCACATCGCGATCCGGGTCGTGGTGGCGGCGAGCGGCGAACCGACCGTCGCGACCGCACCCGTCGTCCTGTCCACGAAGTGACGGACGACCACCCGCCCGGATCGGTCACGCCTGCCGTACACCTCCACCGCGGCGCCCTTCACCGGCATGGCCGGGCGCACCGCGCCGCGGATACCGCAGTCCACCACCGCCCCGCTGACCTGCTTGACCGCCACCTCGAGGACGTCGACCTCCCGACCGCGCACCGCGCCGCTCAGCGGCAGCGCGAGCCGGCGCAGCACCGCGCGGGCGGGCGACACCCGTTCCAGGTCCCACTCCACCGCGGGAGGCCGGGGCGTGACGCGGTGCAGCACCACGCCGAGGACCAGCAACGCGGGCAGCGCGAACGCGGCCACGGCGAAGTCCCGGGCGAGCGCCGACATCCCGTCGACCGGGAGGGTCACCAGCGCCAGCACGCCGGTGACCGCCGCCGCCACCCGCGCCCAGCGCAGAACCCGCCGTCCCACAACGGGTTCCGACCGCGGCAGGCCGACCGACACGACCGTGCCGACGACCGCGCGGCCGGGCACGGCCCGATCGGGCGGCGCCGCCGGTCCGGAACTGCCGCAGGACGGGCAGCCGTCGTCCCTGCCGGACAACGGTTTCCCACAACTCGGGCACAGGGTGACCACGGCGGTCGACCTCCTCGCTCCTGGGCGATCCGATCCGATCCGGACGGTGGCGGCGGGCGCGGCCGTCCGCCACCACTTCGTGACGGACGGCCGGCCGTCCGCCAGTCATCGGGTGGAACAGCCCGCCGTCCACCCCGAACCGAAGGCCTCCACATGAGCCAGCCTCCTGGGCACCACTCGTTCCCCCTGCCGGGCAGTTCGACGCGGCAGTCCGCTCCCGACGCGTCCGCCGAACCGGCCGAGGAGTCACCCGCCGCGCGGCCGAACCGCAAGGTCCCGGTGGCGCTCGTCGCCGCCGGCGCGGCGTTCGCCGCGGTGACCGCCGTGGTCGTGGTCGTCGCGGTCCGCGGCGACCAGCACGCGGCGGCGGCCCTCCCGACCACGAACCTCGTCCTGCCCACCTACCCGGCGCCGTCCACCACCACCCGGAGGACCACGACCACCACCACGACCGCGGTCACCCCCACCACCTCGTCCCCCTCGTCCGCCTCGTCCGCCTCGGGACGGACGACCACCAGGTCGCCCTCCGCCGTGCGCCGGGTGTCCGGGCCGGCCGGCATCTCGGTCGAACTTCCCGCGGACTGGCCGGTCGAGGACGGCACGATCCCGTCGAACGTGCAGGCGGACAACCCGCGCGTGCCGGGAGACCTGGTGCGCTTCGGCGGCAGCCCCGCACCGGCGGAGCCGCTCCTGGACACCGTCGCCGCGAACGAGACGCAGAACCCCAACACCACCCCCGGCTACCAGCGGATCAGGTTGGCCCGCGGGTCCGGCGCGGGCGAGGTCGTGGAGTGGGAGTTCCTGTACCGGCGGGACGGACGGCCGATGCATGGCTTCGCCCGGTACTGGCGGGTCGCGGGCACCGAGTACATCGTCTACGGCACCGGTGGCACGGCCACGTGGACCGACATGCGGGCCGTGGTCGACGCGGTGGTGCGCTCCGCCACGCCGACCTGACCGATCACCGTCCCAAGTGGAGGAATCCCGCCCAGCACGCCAACTCGGCGTTGTCCGACGGCGCCGGCGCGCGCGCCGCGGACAACACCGACGGCAGCTCCTCCGGCTCGACCCGGTCGGGGTCGAGCATCCACAGTTGCGCGCGCCGCAACGCCTCTGCCGGCCGGAGCCCTTCCTTCCGGATCCCCCGGTACATGACGAACATGAGCTGGACCGTCGGCAGCCCGGCCGGGACCTCCCACATCGAGCCGACCACCGTGCGCGCGCCCAGCGCCAGGAACGCGGTGGACAGGGTGAGCGCCTCGTCGTAGTCGACCCGGGTGACGTTCGTGGTGCAGGCGGCGAGCGTCACCTGCTCGACGCTCGCGTACTCCGTGGGCATCCGGTCCAGCACCTCGCGGACGGTCAGGTCGGCGCCCGCCAGCCGGATCGCGGAGTCCAGGGGCGTGGAGAGGTCGGCGACCGCGTGGCACGCCAGGTGGAGCAGGCCCAGTGGCGCGGAGAGCGCGTCCAGCACCTCCTCCGGGGTGCCGGCACCGACGCCCGTCACGTTCCGGCGCCGCGGCCCGGACGTCGACCCGAAGAACAGCCCTTCCTCCCGGTAGTAGGCCTCCTTCACCGCCGACGCCTCGTAACCGCCGTACTGGAGGTCGAACCTCGGGTTGCCCACCAACACCGCCCGGCCGCCGGTGACCGCCGGCCGCCGCACCGCGTCCCGCCACACCGCCGCGGCCGGCGCGTAGCTGAGGACGACGTCCTCCAGCAGGTGCCGGTGGCGTTCGCCGTCCGGGCGGCGGGCCGCGTGCCACGGGATCAGGCCCAACCTGCCGACGGGCACGAGGACGACGGCGGGCAACCGGCCCGGGGCCAACCCGCGCAGCACCGGCAGGAGATCACGCGCCGCCGCGTTCCAGGCCCACCCGCACACCTCCGCGAGCGCGGCCCGCCATCGGTCCCGCAACCTGGCGGCCTCCTCCTTCGGCGTTCCCGGGGGCGGCAGGGCCGCGTAGGCCTCGGCGTACTGCCGGAACGCCGGCGCGGAGGCGTCCTTCAGCAGCGGCAGGCCCAGCACCCGCACCTCGCCGCACGCGGGCACCACCACCGCCTTGCCCGGCCCGGAGTCGGACTCCGGCAGCAGGTACACCACCGCGTCGGTGCCGTCCGCGACGAGCGCGGCGCGGATCCCGGCCACCGAGGGTGTCCCGGCGAGCGGGTCGGGTCCATGGTCGCCGACGGCGACCAGGGCGGTCAGCACGCGCCGCCGCAACTCTCCCCACGTCACGTCGGAGTCGAGGTCCTGGAGGTACAACCGGTCCTGCCCCTCCTTCTCCCGCCACTCCGCCGCGAGGTCCGCCCGTCCCGCCGCGGTCAACTGCCGCGCCACGTCCCGCCCCGTCGTGGCGGCTTTGAGCACCAGCG
The DNA here is from genome assembly GCF_040642015.1 of Actinosynnema sp. NPDC020468. NCBI lineage: Bacteria > Bacillati > Actinomycetota > Actinomycetes > Pseudonocardiales > Pseudonocardiaceae > Actinosynnema > Actinosynnema sp. NPDC020468. The sequence continues at coordinate 47,355 of NZ_JBFAEO010000011.1, read as the reverse complement.
AGCGCCGCGCCTCGAGAACGCGCACCAGGTCCTCGAGCGCCCCGTCCTCGAGGCACCAGTCGAGGAGCGGATCACCACGCCCCGCCTGCTCACGCGCGACGTCGACCGCGTCGGTGGTCGACGACTGGAGGAGCACCTGGTAGCCGCGCCAGCCCAACGCCTCCAACCCCAACCGCCTGCTGTGCTCCCGATCGCCCGGCCCGTCCCGGCGTCGGAGCCGGTCCGCGAGCCGAAGCACGAAGGAGTGCGTCCTGATGTCCCGGTGCTCCCTCAGCAGGTCCACGAATCTCGACAGGAGGGTGATGGCCTTGTCGCGCGCGTCCGCGTCGCCCGGGTCCATCAGCGCCAGCGCGTCGGCGGCGTACACCCGGGCAGCCAGTGCCATCCGCTGTTCCACGGGGTGGTCGGGAGTCGTCGCCGCCAGATCGTCCAGTCGGCCGCAGATCTCGCGGACAGCGGCGACGTCCCACCGCCGAGCGGCCGCGGTCACCTCGTTCACGATCAAGGCGGGACGCAGCAGACGGCCGTGCCACTCGTCCCCGACGCTCGGACGCTCCCCCATACTCGCCCGGAACAGGGCCAGCAACGGTTCTCGCAGTTGTGGCGCCGTCCGGGAGACCCGGCGGGCCACGTCCTCGATGTCGGATTCGTCAACCCGTTCACCGCGGTCCACCGCGCGCACCAGCGTGAGCAGCTTCCCCATCGCCTCACCCTTCACCGTTCCGGACATGAGGATGTCGCCCAAGCGGCGAGCCGCGCGATCGTCGTGCGCTTCGCCTGCGATGGCGGCCTCCCACGACGAGGTGGTCCGCACGAAGTCGTGGAGGTCGGCCTGATCCGGTCGGGTCAGCAGTTCGAGAGTCCGGTCGAGCTTCAGGTCCGCCCGGCCGGCCGCGATCTTCGACACGTTGCGCACCTGCTCCTCGACCATGTCGACGGTTTCGGTGAACAGTGCGTCCATCCCACCCACCCGCCGCGCCGCGGCGATGAGAGGCAACACGTGCTGCTCGACCACGGGGTGTCCGGCGAGCGTGGTCGGGTCCTCGATCCGGGACAACGTCATCCACCAGGCCACCGCGGCCAGTCCCGAACACCGCGCGGCGAGTTCCGGATCGGCGTCGTCCGCCACCCTGATCGCGTCCTCGGCGGCCAAGAGCCACTCGCGCACGGGGTGCTCCGGGAAAACCTCCGCCACCGGCCGATCGGAGTTCAACAGGCAGTGCAGCCGCACGACGTGCGCGTGCAGCGCCTCCAGCGGATCTCCTTCGAATGCCGGAAGGCTCCAAGCCAGGCACTCGAGTGCCCGCCCGCGGTCCTCCGCCCGACCGGTGTCGGCGAGCACCCAGGTGATCCACTCCGCTTCCGGCAACTCACCGGCCGCGGCGTGCGCGGTGGCGTGCCGGTGCAACTCGTCCGCCGCCCGGTCCAGCACCGCGGTGTCCTCCGACGTGGCCACGAGCCCCATCTGGAGAAGCACGCGCAACCGACGCGCCTCGCCGTCCTCGGCGCGCACCACGGCGAGCGCCTGCCCGGCTCGGTCGAGCACCTCCTGGTCCGCGGTGTCGTCCCAAGCTCGGAGAAGCAGGTAGACCTGCTGCAACCGCACCTGCTCGCGTGCGTCCTCGCTGACGACGCGGTCGACGAGGGCACCCACCTCCCTGGCCCGCTCCGCCGGGCCACCGCGAGGCGTCACCTCCCGGTCCATCGTCCAGAGCACGTGGATCGAGGCGATCTCCACCAGGATGGAATCCACGGACTCGTCGTCGGGAAGCCACACCGACGAAGCCCGGTGAGCGCACTCCAAGGCGACATCGCGTTCCTCGTCCGAGGTCGCCAGACACCAGTGGGCCATCGCGAGGCAGCACCACCACAGCCCGATCTCACCGTGTTCGGGAGCCCGGTCGACGGCGAACCGCATCAGGTCCACGACGTCCACGAACTCCGACCGGGCCGCACTTTCAGCCGTGAGGTGGTCGAACAACGCGATCCCCACCCGCGCCGCCTCGACCACCCCGACCCCGTCGGGATCCGTGCGCACCCCCGTGAGCAGGTCCCGCGCGACCTCGATCAGCTCGGCGGGCGTTCCGCTGTGCGACGTCATCGATCCTCCACTCGCGCGAACGCGGACAGCACACCGGCCAGGTGACGGACGGCCGCCTCCGGTCGGGGGCGAGAATGCGTCGGTCGGCGCGAGGGGTGGGAGGGTCCGGATCGTGGACGTGGCGGGCGTGCGGGCGCTGGTGGACCTGTCGCGGCGGGAGCAGCGGGAGCGCCTCGTCGCCGCGGCCGGTGACGGCGGCTGGTGGTTGTTCGTCGTGCAGGTTTGCGCCGGTGGCGCGGACGAGGACGGGCGGGCCGCGGGCTGGGCACGGCTGACGGCCGTGGTGCTGGGCGCCGCGCTGGACACCGGCGGGCTGTCGGCGGACGAGGTGGCCGTGCGGCGGGCGTCGTTGGTCGCGGCGCTCGCGCCCTGCGGGCCGCCCGAGGACGTCGACCCGTCGCTGCGGACCGACGACGTCGTCCGGGAGTGCCTGCGCCTGACGGGCACCACAGCGGCCGAGGTGGCCGCCACGCCGTGGGCGCTCCGGGCCGAGGACGTTCCCGTGCTGCGCCGACTGCGCCGCGTCCGCACCCTCGTCGGCGCCGCGCTGTGGCCTGCCGACCACGTGCACGACGCCGGCCTCCGCGCCGAACTGGCCGGGTGGCGCGCGGTCCTGCCCCGGCTTCCGTGAAACGCCCGCGGCGAGCGGTGGCTCACGTGGCGGCGGGTGGCCGCGGTGGGGTGGCGAGGCCGCGGCGTTCGGCTTCCCCAGCCCGGCCCTCGGCTTCGGTGATCTCCTCGATGGTCCCGACCAGGATCGCGGCGGCCGACGCGGTGTCGTAGGGCTCCACGCAGTGCTTGTAGTAGGTGATCTCCCGGCGTTGCGCCGCGGTGGAGTGGGCCGCGCCCTCCCGTTCGTGCGCGCTGTGACGAGGTGCGCGGCTCGTCATCACAACAGGTGGTGGCCGGGCACCCGATGAGGTCGCGTCGCCGCCGGGTCGGGCGTGGGTCCGGGACGCTGCGGGGATGGGTGGGCGCAGAGGGGTGGGGCGGTGAACGGGCCCTACTTCGAGGTCGTGGACGACGTGGTGCACCTCTACCGGTTGATCACCGGGCCCGGGGTGTTGCCCGCCGGGTACTTCGTGGGGTTCCGGGCCACCAAGGCGCTCGCGTCCCGGGGTGACGGGACCTACGACATGTACGAGACGTGGAAGGACGACGGTGGGGTGTACGTGTTCGCCACCCCGGCGCCGGTGTCCTACCCGGCGTTCGTGGCGGGGGTCGACCACTACCGGGCGAAGTTTCCGGAGCTCCGGTTCCTGTGGGCGAACGGGGTCGACCGGCCCGCGGCGCAGTGGCGCACCTCGTCGGTGGACGTGGTCGGGCGGGTGGTGAGGAAGAGCGCGGTCCAGGCGCTCGACCGGTACGCGGTGGGGTTGTTCGGGGAGGTCACGCTCACCACCCAGGGGTTCGTCTTCGGGGCCGGGCAGTGGGCGGCGGCGGACGGGACGCCGTACGGGATCACCAAGACGCAGATTCCCTACACCGGTCACCGGATCGGGTGTGTGACCGGGTCGGTGACGTTGAACCGGCGCGAGCCGGACGACTTCACGCGGCTCGACGTCGGCCTGCGGTACTCGCTCGGGCGGGACGGCGGAGGGCACGACGTGGTGCACATGCCGTTGTTGACGAGGCTCGAGCCGGACGTCCTGCTGCACCTCGCGTTCGACCCGCTGTCGCCGTTCGAGCGGGGGGAGTTGGCGTTCTCCGGCGAGGACGAGCAGGTCGCGCTGCCGAAGTTGCGGTCGACGTTCTCGCTCGCGATGGGTGTGCCGGTGCGGTTGCGGCCCTACCGCGGCGAGGCGCCGCTGTGGCCCGCGCGGTTGCGGTTCGCGGTCAGCCCTCGGACGGGAGGGGCGGACGAGGTGTACCTGACGCCGGACGGGGCGTTCCTGGTCGAGCAGCTGCCCGCGGACGGGTCGCGGATGTTGCTCGGGCAGACCGGGTCCGAGTACGTCGATCTCGGCCTCGGCGCGATCGCGCTGTTCCAGGCGGGTCACCCCGCGTTCGTGCCGGCGGGCGGCGGCACGGCGCTGGAGGCGAGGGGCACGACGGCGCGGGTCGCGATCGTGCCGCGGGGGACCACCCCGCTCGACTACTACGCGGAGCCGCCCGGGTCGCCGTTGTTCACCCGGACCGCCGACCCGCGGTTCCTGACCCCGCACCCGATCGTGGCCGCGCGACTGGCCCGCTACACGAAGGGCATCCCCCCGGTCGTGCCGATGGGCGCCTACCTCGGGTTGGCGGCGGCGCTCGTCCCGCACGCCGCCGCGATCGAGCGCCGGGCGCTGGCACCGGTCCGGCGGGCGCTGCTCGCGACACCGGCGCACGCGGTCGAGGCGGGCGGGCCGCTCACCCCCGCCGTCACGCCCGGAGGGCTCCTGGTCCGGTTGGCCGGCGACGCGTGGGACCAGGTGGTCCTCGCCGCGCTGCCCGACAGCCCGGTGACCGAACTGGTCCTCACCGCCGTCACCGGCCGGGCCCGGACGGTCCTCCAGTCGCCGGAGGCGTTCGCGGTCGTGTCGAACGTGGCGGAGTTCCTGGCCCGCTGCTCGGTGCGCTACCGGGTGGACGCGGCGGTGCGGGCCCTGCTGCTGGCCGCGAAGGTGCCCGCCGACGTGGTCGCCGGGATCGCCGCCGCGGCGGGCACCACCGCGTACCCGACCGAGAAGGCCTTCACCGCCGCGGTGTCCGCGGCCGCCGGCACGCACCTGCGCACGCTGCTGTCGGTCGCCGGCCAGTTGAAGCCGACCGTGCGGGGCTGGACGTTCCAGCTCTCGCCGAGGTCGTGGCGCACCGGGCCGGACACCGGCACCGTGCTGCTGGTCAAGTTCGCCACCCGCACCCTGGCCGAGCTGATCGCGGACCCGGGGTGCTGGGGCTGGCCGGAGGCCGCGCTCGACGCGCACCACGACGCGGCGCCGACCCGGAAGCTGCTGGCCGGGGTGGTCGAGGACGCCCGCGAGCGCGCGAAGGCCGAGTCGGACGGGCCGTACGCGCGGTTCCTCGACGACGTCGTGGACAACCCGGCGTGGAACGGGTTCCTGTTCCTCAACGCGCCGGTCGCGATCACCGAACTGGCGCACGAACTCGGGTTCGTCGCGGCGGGCGTGGTGCCGGGGAAGCTGTACGCGCACCACGTCGGGTTCTCGCTCGGCGCGTTCCGCAGCACGGCCGACGGCATCACCCCGGGCCGGGGCTCGGTGTTCGGGCTGATCGCCTACGACGACCCGGCCGACCTGACCGTCGCGCCCGGCGGCGCGGACTTCGCGTTCAAGACCCAGCGCCTCACGGCCCGGTTCGACAACTCGGGACCGGCCGGGTTCACCGCGCGGGTCGAGCTGATGGTCAACGCGCTGTACGGCACCCGGTTGACCAGGAACCGGCCGGAGCGCGGCAACAACCTCGTGCTGACCGGCACCTACCAGGTGCAGAACGACCGACCCGGCTACGCGTTCACGCTCGCCGACCGCGCCGAGTTCGGCACCGCCGACCCGGTGCTGACGAGCGTGGACATCGCCGCGGTGCAGGTGCGCCGGGCCACGAGCGGTGCCGGGAACGACGTGGCGTTCGCCCTGTCGGGCACCCTGCGCTTCGCGGAACTCCCGGACGTCGACCTGTTCTCCTACGGCCCGACCGGGTCGACCGACGGGTGGCTGAGGTTCACGAACCTCGTCGTGACCCTGGGGACGGTCGCGGGCAAGCACGTCTTCACCACCGACTACGACCGCGTGGTGTTCGACCCGGCCGACAGCCGCCCCCGCCCGCGCTCGCTCGTGGCGAACCTGCCGATCCGGGTCGTCGGGTCGGTCGCGGTGTCCGACCCCGGCGGAGCGACGCCCGAGGACCTCGGCTACACCGCCGTCGCGACGGACGTGGCCACGACCGTGCTGTCGGCGCCGTGGTTCGGTCTGGTGCACGCGCTCGACCTGGGCACCGTCGGCGACCTGGGTGACGGCGCGCCACTGGGCGCGACCCTGCTGACCGCGTGGTCACCGGCCGACCCGGGCGGACCGGCGCCGGTGTTCCTCGGCTTGACGACGGCGGGCGACGACCCGTCGTGGACCGTCCAGGGCGTGCTCCGGCTCGGTTACGGCGGCGCGGAGCTGATCACCCGCGAGGACGGCGCCGACCGCGCGTACCTGGTGCGGCTGCGCCGATTGGTGCTCTCCGTGCTCGGCGTGTCGATCCCACCGGGCGGCGTCGACGCGCTGGTCTTCGGCGACCCGTCGGGCGACACCGACGCGATCGGCTGGTACGCCGCCTACGCGCCACCCCGTGCGGACCCGCCGAGGGGGAACCGATGAAGAGGATGACCTTCCGGGTGCTCGACGTGGGCCAGGGCAGCGGCAACTTCGTCCAGGTGGTGGACGACGCCGGCGATCCCCTCTGCTCGGTCCTGGTGGACCTCGGTTCCACCCAGAACCGCGACGAGGCGGGTGTTCCGAGCGTCAAGCAGGTGTTGACCCTGCTGGCCAAGCGCCCGCTGATCGACCTGATCGTGCTGTCGCACAGCGACGAGGACCACGTCAACCTCGTCCTCGACATCCTGGAGGCGCCGGACATCCCGCCCAAGTCCATCACGGTCGAGCGGACGTGCTACACCGGCGAGTGGGACTGGTACCTGAAGCGCGGCCGCAACGTACTCGAGGCGATCCAGGAACACACCCGGGACGAGCGCCCGCCGGAAGCCTTTCTCGAGGCGGACCACAACGACTTCACCGGCGGTGACGAAGCCGAGCCGTTCCTCGTCGTCGAAGACCTGAAGATCTGGCTGGTGATGGCGAACGCGACCAGCGCGCTGACGGGATTGCGGGGCAAGCGCCCCAACGGCTACAAGGTGAACACGAACTCGGCGATCGTCATGCTGGAGTTCCACGGCGCGCAGTTCATGGTCACCGGCGACGCGACCGGCGGAACCCTGTTCGAGGTCAACAAGGTCATCGACACGGGCGACTCCTACCGGAACTTCCAGAACATCCGGATGCTGACGGTTCCGCACCACGGGAGCTTGACGACGCTCGTCAACGTCGCCGGGACCAACACCCGCGACGACAAGGACAAGGGGAAGGCGAGAGCGAACGTCAAGAAGTTCGTGGAGAGCACCGACCCCGACTCGATCACGGTGAGCGCGGGGCGGAGGGTCGACTGGAAGCACCCGGACAACGAGACGCTCAAGTTCTTCTGGCCCGCCGTCGGCGGCGTGCCGCTGTGGGACGGGATCCCCGAGGTGGACGAACGGCACTTCTACACCGCCTACTTCTGGCAGCACGCCGACCTGGCGGGCGGCGCGGACGAGAAGTGGCCCGTGGGACCGTCGGGCTTCTACTCGGTGTTGACCCGCTACAACATCTACACCACCTTCTACGTGGACGGTCCCGCACAGCACGTCCGGTTCCCCAACGCCGGGACCTCGCACGGCGCGCTGGGCGTGGTGCTCCCACCGAGCGGATCGCCGTTCCTGACCCTGCCACAGCAGGTTCTCGCCCAGCCGCTCGGCGTCGCGTGGACCTACACGGTGCAGGTGAAGGGCGGCATCGAGGAGACCACCCTGGTACCGGAGGTCAACCGGCCCGCGTACCTGCGGATGGTGGCGGCGCTCGGCGGGGTTCCGGAGGGGTGGCCCGATCCGGCGGCGCTCGGGGACGCGCCCACCGTGGCGCTGCCGTCGCGGTCGGTCGGTGACGTGGTCCCGGTGCCTCGGCGGGTCGTCCCGGCACCGCGGCGGGAAGCGCCGACTCGGCGGCGGCCGTTGCCGCGGCTGGTGGCGCTGCCATGACCGTGACGCCGCACCAGGTCTACGAGGCGCTCGTCCGGCAGCGGCACGACGGGCGGGTCGACCTGCCGGCGGCCGTGGCGGCGGAGCCGGACCTGGCGGGGCTCGCGCCGGCGATCACCTCGTTGCGGCTGGGCACCTCCTGGCGGGTCGACGGCGTCACCGTGGCCGAGGACGCGACCAGGGCGACGTTGACCGGCACGGCGCGGCTGAAGATCGGCGCGGGCGCGGAGTTCGCGGTCGGGGTGACCTTGCGCTACCAGCGTGACGGGTTCGAGCTGCGGCTCGCGACCTCGCCCGGGTGGCGGTTCGGGACCGCGTTCGCCGGGTTGCCCCGGACGCCCACCGCGGTGAACCACGTCCTCGAGCACCGGCCGTCGTTCCTCAACGACCTGGCCGTCGCCTCGGTGGTGTTCGTCGCGACGGCCGGCGCCACGAACTCGTTGCGGCTCACCGGGTCCCTCACCGCGTTCCCGCCGTTCACCGACTTCTTCGGGCCGTTCCCGCTGCGCTTCGACGGGCCCCTGGCGCTCGGGACCGGCGCGCCGGCGCTGGACCTGGTCGCGCCGTCGAACCGGCCGTCGGTCACGCTCGGCCCGGTCGCGTTGAGCGGGTTCCGGCTGCGGTTGGCGACCGAGCACGAACCCGGCGCCGCCCCGCTGCCCGACCGCTCGGTGGCGTACGGCGAGGCGACGCTGCGGATCGGGACGCACGAGGTGCTCGTCTCCACCCCGCTGCTCGCGTCGGGCTCGACGTGGTTGTTCACCGGCACGTTCGCCGACGCGCACGCGCCGACCCTCACCTCCGGGCTCGCCTCCGTCGCGACGCTGCTCGGCCTCCCGGACGCGGTGCTCGCCGCGCCGCGCACGTTCGCCGACTTCACCGGGTTCCGGCTGGTGGCGGTCGACCTCGCCCTCACCCCGGCGACGCTCGCGCTCGAGCACCTCGGGGTGATCGTCGGGTCGGGCGCGCGGTGGACTCCCCCGGTCCCCTACCTCACCTTCCGCGACGTCGGCATGCGCTGGGTCGTGCAGTGGTCGGGCACGGACTCGGTGGTGGCCGGGTCGTTCTTCGGCACGGTCGACGTCGGCCCCGCCGCCGAACCGACCTTCTCGCTGGACGCGACCCTGCTGTTCCCGAGCTTCGCGATCAGCGGCGTGCTGGCGGCGGGCGAGGTGCCGCTGGACGCGGTGCTCGGGTGGCTGCTGGGTGCCTCCTTCCCGGTGCCGCTGGCCGTGCGGGCGTTCGCGTTCGAGGCCGACCTGCCCGAGCAGACCTTCACCGCCCGGGCGACGATCACGACCGACCTCACCGTGTCGGTGCACGGCGTCGACCTCGCGCTGACCGAGCTGTACGTGACCGTCGACGCGGCGCAGGACTCCGTCTCCGGTGGCGTGCGCGGCACGTTCCTGTTGCCCGGCAAGGCTCCCGACCACCTCGACGACGCGTGGTTCGAGATCGGGGTGGAGGTGCCCGGCGACGGGGTGTGGACGATCGAGGGTGGTCTGCTGCCCGACGAGAAGGTCGTGCTGAAGGTGCTGGTCGCCCGGTTCATGGCGTCGGCGGTCGACCACGGGCTGCCCGAGGTGGCGGTGACCGACCTCGCGCTGTCCGTCCTCTGGTCGACCGAGCCGCTCGACCGGACCTACCGGGTGCGGGGCGCGGTGGCCGGCACGTGGCGGGAGAAGGTCCTGGGGCAGCTCCGCGACCTGGCGTTCGGCGCGGAGGTCGACGTGACCCGGGACCGCGCGGGGGTGCGGGGCAGGCTCGCGGGCCGGTTCTCGGTCAACCGGCTGGAGGTCCGGGTCGGGGTCGACTTCGCCGCCACCACGCTGGTGTACCTGCTGGAGGTGCGGTTCGGCGACCTGTGGTTCCAGGCGATCGCCGGGAAGCGCGGGACGCCGGCGCACGAGTACGTCTCGATCCGGGTGGGCGGCCTGACGCTCGGCGAGGCGATCGACCACCTGTGCGGGCTGGCCGATCCGACCGCGGAGGTCGTGCTCGCGCCGCCGTGGGACCGGTTGCGCGAGGTCGACCTGTCCGCGTTCGTGCTCACGGTCGACCCCACCGAGTCGCTGGTGGAGTTCGCCTACGCCGTGGACGTGGAACTCGGTGTGCTGGCGGCGGATCGCGTCGGGTTGTCGTGGCGGCGGCTGCCGGACGGCACGCAGTCCGTCGCGCTGGTGCTGACCGGGCGGTTCCTCGACCGGGAGTACCCGGCGACCCGGCCGCTCACCTGGAACCTGCTGGCCGACGACGCGCCCGCGGTGCCCGGCCGGGGCGCCGCGCTGGTCGACCTGGAGTACCTGGGCGTCGGGCAGTCCGTGGCGCCGCGCGGCGTGCTGCCGCTCGGGGTCGCGGCGACGGTCGAGCGGTTGCGGACCGCGATGCCCCCGGTGCCGCCGGGCGGCGAGCCGATCACGCCGACGGGCGGGGTCGTGTTCGACCCGGACGCCGGGTGGCTGGTGGCGCTGCGGGCGGTGCTGCTCGACACCGTCGACCTGTCGATCGCGTTCCTGGACCCGGATCTCTACGGGTTGGCCGTGGCGCTGCGCGGCGGGCGCGCGGGATCGTTGGCGGGCCTGCGGTTCGAGGTGGGGTACCGCAAGGTCGCGAGCGGTGTCGGGGTGTTCCGCGGCGAGGTCCGGCTGCCCGAGGTGTTCCGCCGGCTCCAGCTCGGGCCGGTGTCGGTGACCGCGGGCACCGTCGTGGTCGAGGTGCACACCGACGGCGGGTTCGCGGTGGACCTGGGTTTCCCGGAGGGCACGGACTTCGGCCGGTCGTTCGAGGTCGAGGTGCTGCCGTTCCTCGGTCGCGGCGGGGTGCGGTTCGGCCACCTGCGCGGTGTCACGTCGAGCCGGGTGCCGACGGTCGCCGACGGCGCGTTCGGGCCGGTGCTGGAACTCGGGGTCGCGCTGGCGGTCGGCGTGGGCAAGGAGGTCCGGGTCGGTCCGCTGGAGGGTGCCGCCTACATCGAGGTCGTGGGGATCTTCGAGGGCGTGCTGTCCTGGTTCACCCCGACCCGCGACGGCGAGCCGCCGAGCGTCTACTACTGGGCGCGCGCGGTGGTCGCGGTGCACGGGCGGATCCACGTGCGGGCGGACTTCTCGGTGGTGCGGGTGGACTTCACCGTCGACGCGTGGGCGTCGGTGAGCGCGGTGCTGGAGTCGCACCGGGCGACCCCGATCCGGTTGCGGGCGGAGATCGTCGCGAAGGCCTCGGTCGCGGTCGGGTTCGTCACGGTGTCGTTCAGCCGGACCGAGCGGATCGCCTACGACCTGGTGATCGGCGTCGACCGGCCCACGCCGTGGATCGTGACCGGCGGCCAGTCCGCGCCGACGTCGAAACGCCTGCGCGCCAACGTGCTTCCGCCGGTGCGCCGCGAACTCGCGGTCGTCGCGGACCAGCCGGTGGTGTGGAACCCGACGACGAGGGTGTTCGCCGACTCGCCGCGGACGGTCGGGGTGACGCTGCTGCCCGCGTTCTCGATCGCCGGTATCGCCGTGGGGTGGGGCCACGAGCCCGCGGCGCCGGCGAACCCGGTGCACCGGGCCGCGCTGCTGCTGTTCGCACCGGTGTCCGACCCGACGATCGCGGAGGCGCTGCTGCGCTGGTGCGTGGCCGCGGTGACCGGCGCGCCGAGCGGTGGCCGGATCGACGTCGGGAGGCTGCACGCCGTCCTGACCGCGTTGCGCGACCCGGAGCGGACCGCGACGCCGTTCGGGATCGACGCGCTGAAGACGTTCTTCGCGACGAACCTGCGCCTGGAGGTGGCGGGTCGACCCGCGGGACCGGACCCGGTCGACGTCGCGGGCATGGTCGTGGCGATGCCGCCGGTGCTCGCGTGGACCTCGCCGCAGGCGGTGGGGCGCGACCTGGCCACGTTCACCATGGTCGGCCCGCGCTACCGGTGGAGCGCGGGTGTCCGGGCCGCGCGCCAGGACGTGACGCCGCCGCCGCGCAAGAACCGACCGCCCGACCCGCGCGAGGACTACCGGTCGTTCGCCTCGGACGTCTTCCGCGACTGGTGCCTCTGCCTCACCACGGCGGTCGTGCGGGAGGCGGTCGACCTGCTCGGCCGGTGGCCGGTGGAGCTGACGACGACACCCGTGTCGCTCGCCGCCCTGGCCGAGCGGTTCCCCACGACGACCGTCACGCACACCGTGCGGTCCGGTGACACGCCGGACGACGTGGCGCAGCGGCACGGTGTCGGCACGGCCGACCTCCTGTTCCACGACCCGACCTTCCCGGCCCGGTTGGCGGCCACGCCGGCGGGTGGCGTGCTCGACCTCGCGCTGGGCGTGACGCCGACCTCGCTCGCCCTGGCCAACGACGACTTCCGGTTGACCGCGTCGGCACCGGTGCCGCTGGGCGCGATCGACTACCAGGTCGACACCGGTGACACGCTCGCCACGATCGCCCAGCGGTTCGGGATCGGGGTGCCGGCGCTCGTCGCGGCGGTCGCGTCGGACCGGCGGCTGCTGCGCGCGGGCGCGGCGCTGCGGGTGCCGGCGTTCACGCTCACCGGCGCGCCGGACGCGCTCGCCGCCGCCGCGACCATGTTCGTCCGCTACGAGTCCGGCACGGACTACGACGGGATCGACTGGTACCTCCAGGCGGTCACCGCGCTCAACCCCACCTACACCGGCGGTGTGGGCGTGGTGCTGCGGGTGCCGGTCTCGTTCGGCGACCAGAAGGTCACCACCGAGTACCGGACCCGGCGCGGCGACGGCACGTGGTCGATCGCGGCGGCGCTGGTGCTCCGGCAGCGGCCCGGCGGGCCGGCGGGGTGGCCCGCGTTCCGGGACGCGGTGCACGCGGTGGAGGGCGGGTTCCGGGTGCCCGAGCACGGGACCACCGTGCGACCGGGGGACAACCTCACCGCGCTGGTGGACCGGCTGCTGCTGACCGCGGCGCCCCGGCACGCGGACGTGCTCGCGCCGTCGGCGCTGATCGCGGTGCCCGGGGTGACCGCGACCCTCGGCCCCGGTCACGACACCCTGGGCGCGCTGGCGGCCGAGCACGCGCTGACCGTGGCCGACCTGGCGGTGCGGATCCAGGACGTGCCGCTGTTCGCCCGCACCGCCGACGGCGGGACCGTGGTCGTGCCGAACCCGCCGACGGTGCCGGTCGAGGAGCTGGTGGTGGCGGCGACCACCGCCACCCGGCTGGAGGGGCTCGCCGCCGGGATGTCCCGGCAGCTGCTGAGCGGCCAGCGGGTGCCGAGGGCGGTCGACGTCGACGGGCACGTGGAGGCGTCGCCGGACCTTGCGCCCCTGCACGACCTGACCGGCCAGCAGTTCGACGGCCCCCGGCCCGACAGCGCGAAACCCGGCGTCGTCGCGCTGCGGATCGCGGTCACCTCCTCGGCGGCGTGGGTCACATTCCGCCATTCGTCCACAGTGGACGGTGCGGTGGTGCGCGGCGCGACCACGCCGGGTCTGGTGCTGGAGTTCACGAACGCCGAGCTGGCGCAGCGGTATCCGGCGACGACGCTGAAGCTCGACGTGGTCCGGGCACCCGAGCCGCTGCCGCGCGGCGAGGACGCGCCGGTGACCTACGGGCTCGGGCACCGGGTGGAACTCCAGTCACCCGTGGCACTTCCGGTCACCTCGACCGCGGCGGGCAACCCGAGCCTGTGGTCTCTCCCGAGCGCGCTCCGGCGCCGGGCCGCGACGACCCCGACCACCCGCTACGACGTGGTGCGCGCGGTCGACCACCGGTCGGAGCCGATCACCGGCGCGGTGTTCGCGACGGCGGTGACCTTCGGGGTGCACGCGCTCGACCACGGCTGCGCGCCGACGGGCGCGGAGTCGGCCGACCGGGAACCCCTGCTCGCCCTGCGGCGGCACCTCGCGCGGGGCGGGACGGCGTCCGCGTTCCTCGCGGTGGAACCGCCGCCGGACGCGGGCAACACCTCGGGGTTGGTGGTGCTGCCCGCCTCCGGCACGGCGACCTTCCTGCTGAAGACCAACGAGTCCACGACCGCCCGGCCGCCTGGTGCCGGTGTCGCGCCGCCGCACGCGGCGAGCCTGGACCAGGTCGCGGACTTCGTCTCGCTGCTGTGGCAGGGAGTCGTGGTCGGCGGCGAGGGGTACGTGCTGCGGTACCGGTCCACCACCGGCGACGACCTGCCGCCGGGCCTGTTCGACCGGACCGGACGGGCGCGGGTGACGCTGCTGGTCGTGGTCGGCGGTCGGACGGCACCGGACCTGCTGCACCCGTTCGACACCTCCGTGCTGGTGCCGGCGGGAGTGGACCCGACCACGTCGGCGCTCTACGTCGAGGCCGCGACGCCGGGTGCCGACACCGTGCCGACACCCGTGGTCGCACCGGGGTTGATCGGCTTCCGGGCCACCCTGGCCGAGCCGACGACGCGCACCGGCCGGCTGTTCGGCCTCCTGACCTGGAGCACCGCCGCGCTCGGCCCGCCGATGCTGCCCGTGCCGCCCGACGCCGACGACGGCACCGGGTTGCCCGCGTGGCACCGCGACCGGCTCGCCCGCGCCCACCGCCCCACCGCCGAACCCGTGCACTGGGGGTTCCGGCGGATGATCCCGCACGCCCGGCTCGCCGGCCGGTCACCCGCGCCCGCCGTGCCCGGATTGCCCCCGCCGGCCGACGACCCGTACCGGGGCGTGTCCGCGACCCCGACCGCGATCACGCTGGGGGTGTCCGACGTGCTGGGCAACCCGGGCGCGTCGACGCCGCCGCGGGTGGTCGACGGGCCGACGACCTACACCGACACGCTGCTCTCGGTCGCGCAGTGGCCCGCCGTGGCGCTGTCCTACTCGGTGCGCACGGGGACCACGCTCGTGGTCACCCTCGAGCCGCAGGCGGGTTCGGTCGCGCCGGGTGCCGCGCCGCGGCTCGCGATCGAGGAGGCCGCCCGGCAGGCCGAGCGCTACGCGACCGCGTACTACCAGCTCGCGGGCGACCGGGTGACGGCCGCGGTCGTCACCACCCTGGCGGCAGAGCCGCTGGTCGTCGACGGGAAAGCCCTGTGGCGCCTCGCCGCGGCCTCGTACCTGGCCGCGAAGGCCGCCGAGAGCGTGGAGGCCGTGACGTGGACGGGGGTGCTCGACCAGGTCGCCGCCGCGCGCGGGGTGTCGTTGGCCGACCTCGCCGAGGTCAACGCCGAGCGGCCGGTCCGGGAGCTGTTCGGGTCGGCGGTGCCGGTCGTGCCGGGGTACGCCGTGGCGACGGCCGGCGCGAGCGCGGACTCCGTCGTGGCCGGGTTGCCGACGGGCGTGCCGCGGCCCGCGTCCGGTGGCGCGCTGCTCTCCTTGCCGCAGAACGGAACCCTCGCGCTGCGGGCGGACCGGGTGCTCACCGTGCCGGCCGCCGCCGTCACCGGGTCGCACGCCACCCTGGCCACCGCGGCCGCCGCCGCGCACACCCTGCCCGGTCTGCTGGCCGCGGCCAACGCGGACGTCGCCGGTCTGCTGCGCGTCGGGAGCGTGCTGGAGTGGGACGGCGTGGTGCTGCCGGTGCCCGAGCCGCGTTCGTTCACCGCGACCGCCGCCGCGTTCACCGCCCTCGGGTACCCGGTGGACCCCGCGACGCTCGGGGCGACCAACGCGGAGCAGGTGGTGCTCGACCCGCTGGTGTCGCTGACCACGAAGCATTACGTGACAAGGGAAGGCGACACCCTCGCGGCGAACGCCTCCGGCGTGGCGCGGACCGTCCTCGCCGGGGCGAACGGGGCGGTGGTGGACCTGGTCGACGCGGGAACCGTGCTCTACCTGGGCGATGTCACCGGCGTGACGGTGCCGGCGACGCAATCCCTGCGCGCGCTCGCCGACCGCTACGGCTGCCCGCTCCCCCTGCTGCTCGCCGCGAACCGGTCCCGCACGATCACCGGGGCGACGCTGCCCGGCCGGGTGACCGTGCCCGGGACGGTCAAGGTGCCCTACCGGGCAAGGCCCGCCGAGACCCTGGCCGGTATCGCGCCGAGGTTCGGGGTCGACGCGCTCGCGCTCGGCCGGGCCAACGCGGCGATGCCGGGGATCCTGGCGCCCGGCCAGACGGTGCGGCTCGCCGATCCCCCGCGCACCACCGGGGTCCGCGCGGACGACACGATCGAGGCGCTGCGCGGTCGACTCCTCGACGCGCCGCTGGACGAGGTGATCACCGCCGCGTCCACGCTGGTGCTGGCACCGGAGGCACTGCTGGTGTGCCCGCCCGCCGTGCTGCCGACCACCGGGCGACCCGTGACGCCGGTCGCCGCCGCGGCCCGGTACGGGCTCGACGCGGGCGCGTTCGGCCGGGCGAACGCGGCGGTCCAGGGTCTGGTCGCGGCCGGCGTGCCGCTGACCCGCGCCGGTGTCACCGTCACGACCGGCGCGGAGGACACGCTCAACGCGGTCGTCTCCCGCTTCGCGGCGCGCGACGTGGTGCTGACGGTCGCCGAACTGGTGGCGGCGTTCGGGGAGACGGCGTTCCTGCGCGGCGGCACGACCGCGCTGCTGCCACCCGCGCCGGTGACCCTGCGCCCGCCGCTGCACGGCGCGCCACCGGCGTCCACGGCACCGTTCCCGCTCACCGTCGCGCTGCGGTTCACCCGGCCCACCGCGCTGGTCGACTCGAGCCTGGACGCGGGCGTCGCGGACGCCGCCGTGCCACCCCTCGCGCTGGGAACGCCGTTGACGTTGGCGCAGTTCGAGGCGTGGTTCCGCCAGGAGTACCCGGCGCTGCGGCTGGCCACCGCCGGGCAGGGCGGGGACCTGGTCGTGGTGCCGTTCGGGCCGGCCGGGATCGGGACGGTCGACGTCGGCCCGGGTCTGGTCTGGAACGGGACGCGGCGGCCGCGGGTGTTCGCGATCCGACCGCTGTCCACGCACCCGGTGGCGCGGGTGGGCGTGCCGGTGTGCCCGATGCGGCCGGACGGGACGCTCGCGCCGCACCCGTCGCCGATCGACGTGGACAACGTCGACCTGGAGGCGCTCGCCCGCCGCTTCCTGGCCGACGTGGACCTGTTCCTCGGCCCGGGTTACGCGCCCGCGGTGCACGCGGATCCCCGGGCGGCGGGCGTGCTCGGGCGTGTGCTCGCCGCGAAGCGGACGCTGGTCGCCGCGGTCGCGCGCGGGTTGGCGCCGGTGTGCCGGGTGGAGGATCCGCACGCCGTCGCCGCGCGGGCGGCCGCGGTGGCGCTCCTGGCCGACGACCTCGCGGTGACCCTGTCCCGCGCCTACGACCTGACCGCGCTGGTGCAGTACGACGCCACCGTGACACCGCGCTCCACCGGACCCGGCCGGCGGTTGCACGGCTCGGCGACCAGCCCGGCCGACGCGACGTACACGCTGTCCGCCGCGAGCACGGACCTCTCCGCCGCCACCTCCCACGTCGGGTTCCCGCTCCGGGTGCCCGACGCGCGGGCGGCGGAGTCGGTGGCGGTGGACCTGGACTACGGGTTCTCCCACCTGGAGTACGACATCACCCCCGAACCCGGCGTCGACGGCTACTCCTCGTCCCGCTGGGCGACCTTCCTGCCGCCGTTGACCGGCACGGTGAAACCCGCCGCCCTGCGGACCGATCTCGGCTCCACGACGGTGCCGGTCCCGCTGCGCGCGTATCCGCCGACGCCCGTGCTCGCGGGCCAGACCGCCGAGGCCGCCGCGCCGACGACGGTGAGCCGGTGTCCACTGTGGACGTACTCGGTGGAGTACGCGCACGAGCACGCGGCGCAGGACGAGGTCGTGGTGGAGGTGGACTTCGACGTGGTCGAGGCGCCGCGCGACCCGCGTACGCCGACCGACGACCTGGTGTGCGCGCTGACCTGCTACGCCGCGGTCGCGGAGGAGGTGTGGGCACTGCTGGCCGACTACGACGCGACGCCGGGCGAGCGGACGGCCAACGCGGCCCGGTCGTTCGCGTCCCTGGTCGAGCAGGTCGCCACGACCTGGACCCGGTGGTGGGACGGGCAACCGGCCGCCACCGCGCACCCCGACCTGGCGTACGCGGTGCGCTGGGAGGGCACCGCGACCGAGTACACCGCGGTGGTGCTGACCCGGTCGGCGGGCGACCGCTGGCCGGAGGTGGCCTACGCCGGAACCCACGCCCTGGCACCGGATCCACCGGTGGGCTCGTCGCGCACCTACCGCTTCGCCGCACCCGTCCACCGCGTGCCGTGGCCCCGGCTCCGGCTGAGCTGGCCGGACCTGACCGTGACCGGCGCGCAGAACGCCCGCGCCACGATCCGCGTGCACCGCAACGCCCACCTGCTCCCCGACGGCCCGCCGACCGACGAGCGCTTCGTGTTCCACGCCGCGCCGGTCACCGCGCCGCACCCGGTGGCGCCGCTCAACCTGCACGACGGCACCCTCGACATCACCTCGCTCGGCACCCTGTCCGACGCCCTGGCGACCGTCCTGACCACCCTGGCCGGCACCGGCGCGCCGCTGGGCACGGTGGCCGTCGACTACGCCTTCGACCTCGCGCCCGGCCTGCCGAACTGGACCTCGGCCACGCTGGCCAACCTGCCGCTGTCCGCCGCCAACGGCCGCGAGGTGGCGCGGCGGGTCGGCACCTGGCTCGACACCCACCGCCCGGTCACCGTCACGGGCCGCCGACTCCGCGTCGCGGTCACCGTCTACTCGACCCTCACGGGCCACGACGACCAACCCGTGCTGCACGTCGCCGATCTCCGCTACCGGTTGTGAGCGGCGAGGGTCACCGGTGCCGGTTGCAACGCTGGACGTGCAGCAGGATCGGCGGGTTCCGGCGTTCGCCGACGCCCGGTGTCCAGTGGCCGAGGCCGAGTTCCGCGCAGCAGTGCGTCTCGGGGGCCTGCGCCAGGTGGGCCGAGCAGTCCTCGGCGAGCGCGCGCACCTCGTCGGCGCGCAGTTCGTAGGCGTGCCTGCTGCCCACCAGGAACAGGGTGTCGGCGGCGATCGACCAGCGGAGGTGGTCGTGGAACCCGTCGTGGAGGGAGCGGTGGTGCGCGTCGCGGTCGAACGCGGGGAACGCGGCGGGCGGGAGGGTCACCTTGTGCGGCGCGGGGCGCGAGCGGTGGGCGCGGACCTCCTTCCAGCGCGACACCGGGAACGCGAGGCTGTGGTGCAGCAGGACCAGGTCGAGCTTGCGCGGGCCGTACTCCTCGCCACAGGTCGACGTGCTCGACCGCAGGGGCAGGTGCACCAGGCTGTGCGGTGAGCGCGCGGCCAGCCACCAGGCGGACGCGAGGTCCGCCGCCGCGGCCTTGTCCACGGACAGGTGCGCGCCCAGCCGACCCTCGTACAGCGACGCGTGGGCGATCGGCCGCGCGGGGCGGATCACCCGGTGGTGATCGGCGCCCAACCGCACGTCCTGCACCGACGTCCGCCACTCCCGTCCCGCCAACCGCACCCCGTGCCCCCTCCTCGACCTCGGCCGGCGACACGGTAGCCGGCCGCCCGACCGGTGGGCCACCGAGTTCCGGTCGACGGGCTAATGATCACCCGCGGTCGTGCGATGAAGGCGACGAGGTGACCGTCCGACGGAAGGGACCGGAGCGTGGCCGGGATCAACCCGTTCACCGTGGCCGGGTTCGACTCGCCCATGCAGCCGCTGTGCCCGTTCCGGCACGAGCACGACGACCTGTACGTGGGCGTGGACGACAGCGAGCGCCAGTACGAGCGCTTCCGCCGGCACCTGGGCGACCTGTCGTCGCTGCGGTCCGACGGCCGGATCGCGCTGGTCACCGGTGACACCGGCTGCGGGAAGTCCGCGCTGGTCAACCGCTGCGCGGCCTGGGTGGTCCGGAAGCTCACCGCGCTGGGGGTGACCGCGAACGTGGTGGACGCGACCACCGCGCTCGCCGCGGCCCGGCCGTCCTCACCCGCCGAGCGGCTCGCGGCCGTCACCGACCACCTGTTCGACGCGCTGCGCCACCTCGACGTCCTGGAGCCGACGACGCTGGCCGAGTTCGAGCTGAACCGGACCAACCCGATGCGCGTCTACCGCAACCTCTACCGGTACCTGCGCCCCGACCACGCGCTGGTGGTGCTGCTGCCCTCGCCCGGCGTGCGGTGGGACGAGGTGGTCACCTACGCGGACCTGCGCCAGGGCAACGTGCTGTTCGTCGCCGAGTCCGACGCGCTGGGCGAGAAGGACGTGGCCCGGATCGCGAACGCCGTCGAGCGGCACACCCGGCTGGTGGACCTGCGGGTCGGCGCGCTCAAACCGGGCGACGTGCGGGCGTTCGTCGCGGACCGGTTCGGCCGGCACCGCGCGGGCCGGTTCCCCGCGCTCGCGGACGCGGTGCCCGAGTGGGCCGACTCGTTGGCGCTCACCGTCGGCCAGTTGCAGCGCATCCTGCACAGCACGTACGAGCACCTGCTCGACCAGGACACCGACTACGGCGACCGCCCGGTCACCAAGGAGGACATCCTGGCCGACATCCGCCGCCGCAACCGACTCCTGGACGCACCGTGACCCCGAACCCGTTCTCCCCCTTGGCCGTCGCCCGGGTCGACTTCGCCGACCCCGCGCCGTCGATCCCGACCACCTCCGCGCGCCGGGCGTTCGAGGTGGTCCGGGAGCGCGCGCCCGGGTCGGGTGCGACGCTGCTGCTCCTCGGCGAGCACGGCGCGGGCAAGACGCACCTCGCGGCCGCGCTGACGAGGTTCGGGCACACTCCCGTGTACTGCGCCGGGGTGCGCCGGCTCCAGGAACAGGCGACGCGCGCCGTGGGCCTGGACCGGCTGGTGGACCGGGTGCGGCGGCTGCACACCGACGTCGTGGACACCCTCGCGGAGGTGTCCGTCGAGGTGGTCGACAGCGTGGCGGTGCGCCGGCTGGAGGCCGACCTGCGGCACCGCACCGACTCGGCCGAGTTCGCGCGGGCGCTGACCCTGGTGCTGGACGACGGTTTCGCGGAGGCGGTGTGGGAGTGGCTGACCGGCCGGCCGCCCCGGGCCGAGCTGCGCAACCAGGGTGTCGGGCGGACGTTGGAGGGGACGTCGGCCGCGTTCGAGACGCTGGGCGTGCTGGCGTCGTTGTTCGGCACCGATCTCGTGGTGGTGCTGGACGAGGTCGAGCGGGTGGACGACGAGCCGGACGCGGCGCTCGCGTTCCAGCGGCTGCTGGAGGTGGTCGGCGCGACCGGCGCGGCGCTGGTGCTGTGCGGTGGGCCCGCGCTGCGGGAGTCGTTGCGGCCGGCCGTGCTGGAGCGGATCGGCTCGGTGGTCCGGTTGGCCGAGTGGACCGCGCCCGAGGTGGAGCGGTACGTGCGGCTGGCCCAGGAGGTCGGGTCCGGCGCGCCGAGGCTGGAGCCGTTCACCGCCGGGTCGATCGCGGAGATCACCGACCTGACCAACGGCAACCCGCGCCGGGTGATCAGGCTGCTGCACCGGTGTTGGCGCGCGACGGGCGGCGCCCTCGTCACGCCCGAGCTGGTGCGGGCGCAGGCGGTGGAGCTGACGCCGAGCCGGTCCGGTCTCGTGGTGGCGGAGGCACGGCGCGCGCTGGGCGAGCGCGGGTGGGCCTACGAGCGCGACGTGTTCCCGGAGGCGGACGTCGACGCGCGGGTCGACCTGCTGGTCACGTTCCCCGGCCGGGTCGGCGCGTGCGCGGTGCTGGTCACCGACTCGGTGCTGGACGACTTCCAGGTCCGCGACCTGGTGCTCCGGGTCGAGTCGGTGCGCGCCGCGCTGCCGGACGTGCTGGTGGTGCTGCTCGCCGAAGGCCTGGTGCGGCGGGCGTCCGCCGCCCGGCTGCGCGAGGTCACCGGGGTCGAGGTGCTGTCGGCCGACCGCGACCTGGCCGACGACCTGGTGGCCGCGGTCGGCGCGATGGGCAACCGGCTGCCGGAAACCCGGTTGGCCGACGACGCCGCGACGGTGCTGGACCGGGTGAGCCGGCAGCAGTCCACCCTGCAACGGGTGGTGGAGCGGCTGGCCGACCGGGTGGACGACGTGCGGGCGGCGGTCGCCCGAACCCGCCCCGAGGCGGAAACCCGGTTGCCCCAGGAGGTCGAGCGGCTTTTCGTCGGCGTGTTCGACGTCCTCGACTCGCTCACCCGGCTCGACGGCGACCCGGACGCCCTCATGCGCCTGGTGTACGAACGCGACCAGGTCGAGGCGTTCGGCGTCGCGCTGCTGCTGATCCGCACCGTGCAGAACTTCCGCGACGCCGTCGACCGCGACCGGCGCGACCTCGACCGGGCCGCGCTCGCCTACGACCTGGTGGTCGAACGCCTGCCGCTGTACCGGCTCTACCCGCTCGCCGACGCGGCCGACACCCGGTCCGGTCCCGGTAGCCGAGCGCGGTTGCACCTGGTGCTCGACAACCTGTCGATCCGCGTGGTGCAGGCGTTCGACGCGGCCGGGTGACCTCGGGCCACCCGGCCGCGCCCGCTCAGCTCAGTCCTTGCCGCACAACGCGGTCGTCGCGAGCTTCGTGGTGGCCTCGGCGATCCGCTGCGCCGCGGGGGTGTCCTCGCGGTCCAGCGCGCCGTGGTTGATCGAGAACTCGACGCGCCGCGAGCCGTCCGTCCGGCTGTACATGTACGACGTCTGGCCCTGCGTACCGCCGGTGTGGCCGACGGCCGTGCACCCCGGCGCGAACTCGGTCTCGAACAGGCCGAGCCCGATCCGGGAGCCGGGCGCGCCGGTCTCGGTGAACGACCGCATCTCCTTGAGCTGCTGCGGCTTCAGCAGCTTGCCGCCCAGCAGCGCGGTGATGAACCGGTCGAGGTCGTCGGTGGTGGAGATGATCTCACCCGCGGCGCCCGCCCAGGAGGCGTTGAGCCGGGTGATGTCGACGACCTTCTGCTTCCCGTCCTGCTTGAACGTGAGGTAGCCGTGCGCGTGGGGACCCCGGATGTCGGTCCGGGAACCCGGCAGGCTGGTGTCCCGCATCCCCAGCGGTCGGAAGATCCGCTTCTCGACCTGGGTGGCGTAGTCGGTGCCGGTGATCTTCTCGATCAGCAGGCCGAGCAGCGTGTAGTTGGTGTTGGAGTAGGAGTACTTCGCGCCGGGCTCGAACCGGGCCGGCTTCGACAGCGCGAGCCGGACGTGCTCCTCGGCCCGGTAGTCGTGGAACAGGTTGTCGAGGTATTCCTTGCCCCACAACGGGATCCCGGCCTCGATGGTGCCGTCGGCCCGCGGCTCGCCGGTGTAGTTGAACAAACCGCTGCGGTGCTGCAACAGCATCCGCACCGTGATGCGGCGGTCGACGCCGAACCGCGGCAGGTAGTCGGCGATCGGCTTGTCCAGCGCCACCTTCCCCTCGCCGACCAGCTGGAGCACCGTGGTCGCGACGAACGACTTGGTGATGCTGCCCGCCCGGAAGCGGTTGCCGGGCAACGGCTTCACCGGACCGTACAGCTCCGCCGACCCCGCGCTGGAAGTCCACTCGCCACGCCGGTCGTTGACCCGCAGCACGATGCCGCCACCGAGGCTGGCGTCCGCCACCGCGCCCAACGCCGTCCGCAGCTCGGTCCTCGACCGGCCGGCCGACTGGTCCACCGCCGACTGGTCCACCGCCGACTGGTCCACGGCGGACTCCTCGACGGCGCTCCCCGACGCCATCGCGGGCTGCCCCACCACGGCGCCCAGCACCGCGGCCAGCAGCACCGCGCTGCCCGCACGTCGCATGTTCTTCCTCATCAACGCATTCCCCTTGGTTCTCCGTGCCCGATCCCGGGATTCGCCGGTGAGCACAACGGTAGAAATCGGACGGCCGCGCCGAAATCCCGCGGACGTCCGTTCCCGGGGTGGCCCTGGCGCTACCGCGCGCCCGGGGGTTGATCCCCCTCGGCCCGGCCGAACACGGCTGCGTCCCTCTGCCCGGCGAAGCCGCCGAATGGCCGCCCACCAAGGAGATCGCACCGTCTCGATAGGTCGCCGGAACCGCCGCGGCGCCCTTTCCCGTGCTAGCTTCCGGAGAATGAGTGGAGGATCGACGCGCAGTCGTGCGAGGGTTCCGGTCACCCGGGCGCTCACGGCGTTCGCGTACGCGATGACGGTGGTGCTCTTCGGTTCGACGGTGGCGGCGCACGCGGCCCCGTCCACGGACGCCTCGGCGAACGGGGGGCGGCACCGCCAGGAGTGCAGAACGCCGTCCATCGACCGGTTGCAGCAGTGGCTCGCCTCCGGTGAGGGCACGACCGTTCCGGCCACCGGCAGCCTGCTGGTGCGCGAGGGCAGCGGATACGCGGCCAAGGTGACGTTCCTCAACCCCGAGTGGCACGTGGTCGTCGTGTGGCTGGGCAACCAGTTCGAGGCGCAGGCCGACCTGACCAGGTCGGCCGGGTTCTGGCTGACCTACAGCGCGACCGACGACCTCTACGTCCAGCTGCGCCCCGCGTCGCACTGGAGCGGCGGCGACAAGTGGCTCACCCTGGTGCCCTCGACCGGCGGGAAGATCGTGCGGAAGTTCTTCCCCCTGACGGCGGACAAGTGGACGTGGCTGCCCGAACTCGGCAAGCCCTCGTACTCGTTCGCCTCGGCGCTGACCGACGCGCGCGGGCTCGTGTTCGTCGGCAAGACCCCGAACCGGATCGACTTCCGCGGTCTGCTCATCGACGGCTACCAGCCGCCGTGCCGGTGACCGCGCCGTTCTGACCCCCGCCCGGGATCACCCCGGCCGACCCGCGTCGATGGCCCCGTCCGCTCCGGATCACCGGTGTCGCCGGGGCCATCGGCGTGTTCGCCTTGCCGGAGCACGACTTCGTGGTGCCGCCGTTCGTCCTAACACCTGCGGGGGAGCGCTCCCACCGCGATCTTGACCAGGTCTTGGTGAGTTCGTGAAGATCGGCGCGTGCCGCCGCACGCCGAGGAACGGACTTGCCGATGTCACGCAGACACCTGGGTGCCGTGCTCGCCGCGGTGCTCGCCGCCGGGCTCATCAGCGCCGGCGCCCACGCCTCCCCGGGGCAACCGGCGGTGGGCGAGCCGCGCACCGAGAACGGGTGTGCCCGGATCGAGAAGTCGCTGCCGGTGCTGTCCGACTGGCCGCGGGTGCACAGCCGCGTCGAGTCGAGCGCGGCCGACGAGCGGAGGATCCGGAAGATCCTCGGCTCGTTGACGCTCGCCGAGAAGGTCGGCCAGATGACCCAGGCCGAGATCTCCGCGATCACGCCCGACGAGGTGCGCGCGTACGGGATCGGCTCGGTCCTCAACAGCGGCGGATCGTGGCCGGGCAAGGACAAGTACGCCACGCCCGCCGCGTGGCTCGACCTCGCCGACGCCTACTGGGCCGCGTCCACCTCCTCGCGCACCGGCATCCCGGCGCTCTGGGGCACCGGCGCGGTGCACGGGCACAACAACGTTTACGGCGCCACGATCTTCCCGCACAACATCGGCCTGGGCGCGGCGCACGACCCGTGCCTGGTGCGCGAGGTCGGCCAGGCCACCGCGACCCAACTCCGCGTCACGGGCCAGGACTGGACGTTCGCGCCCGGGTTGGCGGTGCCCCAGGACGACCGCTGGGGCGACACCTACCAGGGTTACTCCGAGGACCCGCGGATCACCCGCGCGTACGGCTACGAGGCCGTGAAGGGCCTTCAGGGCGCGGACCGGCGACGGGTCGGCGTGCTGGCCACGGCCAAGCACTTCGTCGGCGACGGCGGCACCACCGGCGGCCGGGACCAGGGCGTGACGCCGGCCTCGGCGGCCGAGCTGATCAACACGCACGGCCAGGGCTACTACGGCGCGCTGGCGGCGGGCGCGCAAACCGTGATGGTGTCGTTCGGCAGCTGGACGAACGCGGAGGTCGACGAGGGCAAGCTGCACGGCAGCAAGGCCGTGCTGACCGACGTCCTCAAGGGCAAGATCGGCTTCGACGGCCTGGTGCTCTCGGAGTGGAACGGCATCGCGCAGGTGCCGGGGTGCTCGAACTACTCGTGCCCGCGGGCGATCAACGCGGGTGTCGACGTGGTCATGGCGCCGACCGACTGGAAGGCGTTCATCGCCAACACGGTCGCCGACGTCGAGCAGGGCCGGATCCCGATCGCGCGCGTGGACGACGCGGTGACCCGGATCCTGCGCGTGAAGCTGCGCGCCGGCGTGCTCGACGGTCGCAAGCCCTCGGCCCGGCCGAACGCCGGCTCCGCGCCGGCGTTGCGGGCGCGGGAGTTGGCCCGCAAGGCGGTGCGCGAGTCCCAGGTGCTGCTGAAGAACAACGGCGGCGTGCTGCCGCTGTCGGCGCGGTCGCGGGTGCTGGTGGTCGGCAAGAGCGCGGACAGCCTGGCGAACCAGACCGGCGGGTGGACCTCGTCGTGGCAGGGCACCGGGAACACCAACGCGGACTTCCCGAACGGCACCACGGTGCTCGGCGGGCTGCGCGAGGCGCTGGGCGCGGCGAACGTGGTGTTCAGCGAGGCGGGCGAGGTGGACCCGGCCGGGTTCGACGCGGTGATCGCGGTGCTCGGCGAGACGCCGTACGCGGACGGCAACGGCGACCTGGGCAAGCGCAGCCTGGAGGCGGCGCTGCTCCAGCCGCAGGACCTGGCCGTGCTGGACAAGGTCCGGGGGCGCGGCGCGCCGGTCGTGACGGTGTACCTGTCCGGAAGGCCGTTGTACGTCAACAAGGAGCTGAACCGCTCGGACGCGTTCGTGGCGTCGTGGTTGCCCGGCACCGAGGGCGGCGGCGTCGCGGACCTGCTGGTGCGCGGGCGACACACCTACCCGGGCTTCACCGGTCGGCTGTCGTACTCGTGGCCGCGCGCCGCCTGCCACACCCCGCTCAACCCCGGCCAGGACGGCTACGACCCGCTGTTCAAGGCGGGCTACGGGCTGACGTCGTGGCAGCGCACCACGCTCGGGCAGCTGGACGAGACGTCCGAGGCCCGGTGCGGTGACGACGGCGGCGGCACGGCGACCGAGGACCTGGGGCTGTTCGCGGGCAAGGCGGTCGCGCCGTACCGGGGCTACATCTCCTCGCCCGACAACTGGGACGGCACCGAGTTCGGCCCGGACGGCACCGCGGCGCACAGCACGATCGCCGTCGCGCCGGGACAGGTGGACGCGCCGAGCGACGCGGTGCGCGGCACGTGGACGGGCACGGGTCCGGGCCAGTTCTACTTCGCGGACCCGGCAGGCGGCACGGACCGGCGCGGCTACCTCAACGCGAACTCGGCCGTGGTGTTCGACGTGGTGGTGCACCGGCCACCGGCCGGCCGGACCGCGTTGAGCGCGCACTGCGGTTGGCCGTGCCTGGCGGAGGTCGACCTCACCAAGGTGTTCACCGGCCTGCCGGTCGGGCAGAAGTCGACCGTGAAGATCCCGATCTCCTGCCTGGCCGCCGCGGGCCTGGACCTGGAGAAGGTCAACATCCCGTTCCTGCTCTTCGCCGACAGCCCGTTCCAGGCGTCGTTCGCGAACGTCCGCTGGGTGCCGAGGGCGGCGGGCGACCCGGACGCGAAGACCTGCGCGGACCTGGGGTAGCCGCCGGGTGCGGGACCTTCCCGGTCCCGCACCCGGTCGCCGGTCGCCCGGCGCCGGACGACAATCCGGGGTCATGACGACCTCGCCGTCCGACGACCTCGCGCCGCGGGACGCCGCCGCGTACGCCGAGTGGTTCGCCCGCCTCGCCGACCCCGTCCGGATCCGCCTGCTGCACCTCGTGGCCGGCCGACCGGACGGGATCGCGGTCGACGCGCTCGCCGGAGTGCTCGGCGTGAGCCCGTCGACGTGCGCCCACCACCTGGACGCGCTCGCCGGTCTCCTGCTGCGGCGCGGTGACCGGGTGTCGGTCGACCCCGCCGGCCGCACCGCGCTGCCGCTCGCCGACGTCCTCCTGGGCACCGCGGCCCGGCGCTCCCCCGTCGGCCCGTCGACCGAGGTCGTCGTGCGCGCCCTGGCCGAACCCGACTGGGCCGACGTGCTCCGCGTCCACGTCGAGGGCATCGCGACGGGCCACGCCACCTTCGACACCGACACGCCCGGCCGGGCCGTGCTGGACGCCCGGTGGCTCGCCGACCACCGCTGGGTGGCGGAGGTCGACGGCCGGGTGGTCGGCTGGGCCGCCGCGAGCCCCGTCTCGGCCCGCGAGTGCTACTCGGGCGTCGCCGAGACGTCCGTCTACGTCGGCGAGGGCGCGCGTGGCCGCGGTGTGGGCCGGGCGCTGCTGCACCGGCAGGTCACCGCGGCGGACGACGGCGGCCTGTGGACGCTGCAAACCGCGATCTTCCCGGAGAACCGCGCGAGCGTCGCCCTGCACCACGCCGCCGGGTTCCGCACCGTGGGACTGCGCGAGCGCGTCGCGCGACACCGCGGCGCCTGGCGCGACACCGTGCTGCTCGAACGCCGGTCCGCGGCCGGAAACCCGTCATTGCACGGAGAGCGGACCGGCGGGGCTCGCCACACTCCCACCGGTGAGCGATGACGACGAAGTGCCCGCCGAGCTGCGCCTGCTCCCGGTCGACAACAGCGCCCGGGGCACGTTCACCGGTGTCCAGGCCGGCACGATCCACGGCGGCGTGCGGGTCGGGGTGGACCGGAGGCCCGAACTGGTGGTGCTGCGGGCCACCCAGGCCGAGCTGGACGACGTGCGGCAGCGGTTCGAGCCGCCCGGCGGGTACGCCACGGCGCGCCGGATCCTCGACACGCGCGGCGTGGTGGTGCTCACCGGACCCGGCACCGGGCGGTCGCACACCGCGCGGCGGCTGCTGGTCGACGTGGGCGCGACCGACGTGGTCGAGGCCAACCGGGAGCGGTCGCTGGGCTCGTTCGACGGGCTGCGCGCCGGCACCGGGTACGTGTGGGACGTGCGGGAGTCGGCGCGCGAGCCGTTCGACCGGGCCGGGTTCGAGCGGGTGGTCCGGCTGGTCCGGGGTGTCGGCTGCCACCTGGTGATCGTGCTCGACTCCGCCGCGCAGGCGCCCGGCGAGGCGGCCGACCACCTCGTGCCGCTGACCGCGCCGCCCGCGCACGAGGTGGCGCTGGCGCAGTTGCGCCGGCGGTGCCCGAACGGGGTCGCCGAGCCCGAGCGGATCCTGTTGACCGGGCTCGACCTGGAGGACAAGGCGTCGCCGGAGAAGGCCGTGCGGGCGGCGGAACTGGCCGTGCGGGTGCACGAGGGTCTCGCGGTCGAGGACGCGCTCGCCGAGTTGCGCGAACACGTCGAGCAGGCCGTGGACCGGCACCTCGCGGAGCGCACCGACCTGGAGTTCGCGCTGTCGTTCGCCGTGGCGCTGCTGGAGCACCAGCCCTACGACGAGGTGGTGCGGTGGGCGCTGCGGCTGGACGACGCGCTGCGCCGGGAGGAGAGCGACGACGAGGCGCTGCGGCGGCGGGCGTTCGCGCTGTCCAAGAACCGGCTGCTGACCGCCGTGGCGGCGACCACGACCGTGCGCGACCACCCCCACCACCCCGGTTTGCGCGAGGAGACCGTCCACTTCACCCGGCAGGGCTGGGCGGGTGTGGTGCTGCGCAAGCTGTGGCGCGAGTACCCGCTCGCGCACGACGTGCTGTGGCGGTGGATGAGCGATCCCGCGATGACGGCCCGGTTCGCCGACGCCGTGCGGCACGCGCTGATCACGATCGTGACCGAGGTGCCGGCGCACCAACCGCTCCGGCTCCTGGACGACCTGGCGGGACGGGGCAAGGTGGCGCACCAGGCCCTCGCGGCGTCGGTGGTGGCCCGGCTGGACGAGCGGTACGGCGACCTCGTGTCGCGCGCGGTCGAGGCGTGGACCTCGGGCACCGCCTACCAGCAGACGACGGCGGTGTGGTTCAGCCTCCGGCTCTCGGAGTCCCGGCCGCTCGCCGAGTCGTTGCGCCGACTGGAACTCCTCGCCCGCTCCCGGAAGTTCACCCCGCGCAACGCGGTGGTCTTCGCGGTGCTGGAGCTGTTGACGGTCGAGGAGCACCGGACCCCGGTGCTGGAGGCCGTGCTGTCCTGGACGGTGAACCGCCGGCTGACCGACGTGGCCCTGCCGCTCGCGATGTACGTCACCGGCTACTACACCTACCCGACCTCGACCGACCTGGCCCGCACCCACCCGGAGCAGCTGAGGACCCTGGCGAACCGGGTGTTGACCGACCCGGAGTCCCGGTCGTACGCGGTGGAGTGCCTCACCGCGTTGGCGGACGAGGCGCACCTGAGGGACACGTACGCCAAGCAGCTCGTCCACCTGGCGGACCTGCTGACTCCGACGTCCGGGTGGCTGGGCAGGCGCCGGGCGGTGACCCGACTCGACCCGGCCACGGCCGCGGACCGCGCCGCGCTGCACCGGGTGTTCCGGGTGGCGGCCCGACTCCGGGAATCCCGGCCCGCGACCGGGCTTGACGGGACCACGCCCGCTCCCCGATCCTGAGCCGGCGGAGGGGAGTACCCGCCCGGTTCGTGATCGTCAACGCGGTCGCTCGACAGCGGCCCGGTCACGACGTCGTCGCCCGTCGACGACCGGGGAGACCTCTGGTTCAGTCGAACCGGGGGTCGTCCATGCGCTCGTTCGCCACCGTCGTCCTGCTCGTGGTCCTGGCGGCGCTCGGGAGTCCCGTGCCGACCGCCGGCGCCCGCGCAGCCTCGCCCTCCCGCGGCACGACGTCTTCCCGCACCACAACGCCTTCCGGCGCCGGCACGTCCTTCAGCGGCACCGCGGCCGGCCCCACCACCGCGTCCCCCACCACAGCGCCTTCCCCCACCAGCGCGACCTCCTCCGCCGGCGCGTCCTTGAGCAGCACCGCGTTCAGCGGCAACGGCGCGTCCTCGAGCAGTACCGCGTTCGGCCTCGACACCGCGTCCTTCAGCGGCACGACGGCCCAGCCCGGCGCGCCGGACCCGGTCGCCTCGTCGCACCACCTCGCGACCACGGCCGCCGACACCGCGGTGGCCGAGGCGCTCGCCGCCATCGGCGGCACCATGCGCCACTGGGCCGCCACCGGTCGGTGAGCCTCCACCCACCCCGGCGCGGGTGGGTGGAGGCCGAACCCCGGTCGTACCGGGGTCAGCTCGCGCGCAGCGGCACCGACCAGCGCTGCTGCGGGGTGCCCACGCAGTCCCACAGCTGGATCTTCGTGCCGTCGGCGGTGGCGCCCGCCTGCACGTCCACGCAGCGCGTCGACTGCACGTTCACCACCGTGCCGTCCGGCCGGACGGACCACTGCTGGCTCAAACCGTTGTGGCAGTTGTACACCCCGACCGCTGTGCCGTTGACCACGTTGCCGATGTCCAGGCACGTGCCGATGGTGCGGATCGTGCCGTCGTTCAGGCCGAGGTAGGTCTCGCCGACCGGCCCGAAACACGTCCACAGCCACACCACGCCGTTGGCCGGGTTCTCCCCCTTCACGTCGGCGCACTTGCCGCCGACGCCGACCAGCGTGCCGGTCCACAGCGTCATCGCGCCGAGCCGCCACAGCTGGAGCGGCGTGCCCGTGCAGTCCTGCACGGTGTAGGCCGCGCCGTTGGTGCCCGAGGCGGCGGTCAGGCAGCGGCCGGAGGCGCCGTTGACCACGGTGCCCTCGGGGCGGACCGACCACTGCTGGGTCTGGGCCGCCGTGCAGTCGGCCAACGACACCGCGCTGCCGGCCGCCGTGCCCGCGACGTCCAGGCACCGGCCCGAGGACGCGAGCCGGCCGTCACCGACCGCGGACCACCACTGCGCCGCGCTGCCGTTGCAGTCCCACGGACCGACCTTCTTGGTCCGCGCGTCGTTGTTGTACACGTCCAGGCACTTGCCCGTCGCGCCGTAGAACGCGCCGAACCGGCCGTGCTGGTCCGGCACCCGCCACACCTGGCTCGCCGAGCCCGCGCAGTCCTGGATCCGCAGGCCCGCGCCGCGCTCGGTGGTGGCCGGGGTGAGGCAGCGGCCCGACCGGTTGTTGACGATCGCCCCGCCCGGCCGCACGGTCCACTGCTGCGGGTTCTCCGTGGTGCAGCCCTGGAACAGCACGACCGTGCCCGCCGCCGTGCCGCCGTTCTCGGCGCCGAGGCACCGGCCGAGGTTGGTGATCCGGCCGTCGTCGGTGAACGTCCAGCGCTGGTTGGGGAACAGGTTGCAGTCCCACATCTGCGGCTGGGTCACGGCCGGGTCGTAGCCGGGCACGTCGAGGCAGCGGTTGTCCACGCCGATCACCTCGCCGGTGCGCACGGACGTGTTCCGCTTGATCCGCACGTTGCGGAACTTGACCGGCGCGCTGGACCCGGTGTTCTGCAACCCGACGTACCCGTTGTCGTGCACCCGGTTCGGGTCGGTGATCGCGTACTGGTTGACCTGCTGCCCGTTGAGCACCACGGTGACCGAGTTCCACGCCACGGTGATCTCGTAGGTGTTCCACTGCCCCACCGGTTTCGCGGCCGCGACGTCGGCCTGGCGCCCCGGCACCACGGCACCGGTGGACAGCGGCGAGATCTGCACCTGCACGCCGTTGTCGGCGGGCGCGGTGGGTGAACCGCCGGGATCGCCGAACAGCAGGAACACGCCCGAGTCCGACGACGCGCCGGTGGCCTGCCAGTCCAGCTTGAGCGTGTAGTCCGCGCCGACGGTGTGCGCCGCGTACCACGTCACGTCGCGCCCGGTGGTCGTCGTCAGCTCGCACCCGTCCGCGCGCAGCGCCGCGGTGCCCGCGACCCGCCAGCCGGCCAGGTTCGACTCCAGCCTGCCGTCGAACGCGCTGGTGTAGCCGGTGTCCCCGACCGGGCTCGCGCACGTGCCGGCACCGACCTTCGCGCCGCCGACGAAGTAGCCCTGGGCGTCCAGCGTCACGGTCGCGTCGCCGCGCTCGTTGCGCACCGCCACCCGGCCGCTCGCGCCGAGCGGGGTGAACGTGGTGGTGGACAGGCGTTCCCGCTGCTTCGTGGCGAACGCCGTGGCCGCCGATGTGCCGATCTCGGCCGCCGACACGGACAGCTCGGTGCCCAGCCGGTCGTCGCGGGCCGACGGCATCAGCACCGCCGCCGTGGCGTCGACCGGGATGCCCGCCGCGCCGGTCACCTGGAACGTCGCGGTTTCGCCCTGGCTCAGCGGTGTGGTCCGACCACCGGTCCCGGTCGCCGTGTCGGCGATCCGGGTCGCCTCGGTCAGCGGCACGTACCGCGCGCCCGCGCCCGGCGCGAACCAGCCCACCACGTCGAGCATGGCCTGCACCTGACCGCCCGCGTTGCGCAGCCGGATGTCACCGTCCTCGCCGATCGCCACGATCGCCAGGTTGGACCGGCGTTCGTTGCGGTTGACGTTGAGCGACGTGCCGGTGTTGTCCTGCGCGTAGAGGCCGAACGCGCTGCCGGTGGTCGACTCCGCGGCGGTCAGGTTCACCACGACGGCCGAGGCGTTGTCCGGGATCCCGTTGGCGCCACGGGCTTTCACCCGGTAGACCTCGTTCGGCGCGAGCGGGGTGGCGCGCGGGCTGCCGTTGTAGCCGCGGGTGTCGAGCACCCGGACCGGGTCGGGGTTGGCGAAGTAGGTCGAGCCGCTCGACGGGCTGAAGTAGCCGAGCAGGTCGACGTTGTCGAACACGTTGCCCGGTCCCGCCCTCAGCCGGATCGCGCGATCCCGCCCGACGGCGGCCACCACGAGCGTGGAGACGAACCCGCCGCCCGGCCGCACCCGCACGGTGGCCGCCTGGGAGGTCGACGTCGCCGGGTCCTCCGGGAACACGTCGAGGCCGCTGTCCACGTCGGGACCGGCGCCCGGGTCGGTGCGCACGGCGAGGTTGAAGGCGACCGCCGTGGTGTCGTTGGGGATGTTCGGGATCGGCAGCGTGAACACCTCGTTCGGCGCGAACGCCTTCCCCTGGAGCGGCAACGACTTCGTGAACGCGGTGTAGCCGGACCCGGTGACCGCCGGGACGGTGTCCGGGGTGCCGAGCGCCAGCACGCCGTTGCCCCAGTCGTTGTCGGACCGGTGCGGGTTCGCCCTGGTCTGCAACGCGGTCTGGATCTGCGAGGCGTCCAGCGCCGGGTTCGCCGACTTCAGCACGGCCGCCGCGCCCGCCACGTGGGCGGCCGCCGCCGAGGTGCCGGCGAAGCCCTGCGGGCCGTAGGTGGTCGTGGTCACCTTGTCGAACGCGGTCAGGTCCGGCTTGAGCCGGCCGTCGATCGTCGGTCCACGCCCGCTGTACCGCTCGACCGCGCCGCTGCCGGGCCGCGTCGCGCCCACCGCGATGGCGTACGGCGAGGTCGCGGGTTCGGTGACGCTGCCGGCGGCCGTGGTGAACTGCAACGGGTTGTCGTCCGGCACCGCGGCGAACAGGTCGAACCGGGTGGTGAACCGCGCGGTGTTGTTCTTCACGAACAGGTAGTAGGCCTTCGCGCCGGCCGAGGTGTTGGTGAACGTCACCTCCTCGGTCGGCCGTCCGCCGCCCACCACGTCGCGCTGGTTGTTCACCGAGGAGGCGACGATCAGCGGGTCCGTCGGCCCGGTCGGCGCCTTCGCCTGCGCCATCAC
Organism: Actinosynnema sp. NPDC020468; assembly: GCF_040642015.1. Classification (NCBI taxonomy): domain Bacteria; kingdom Bacillati; phylum Actinomycetota; class Actinomycetes; order Pseudonocardiales; family Pseudonocardiaceae; genus Actinosynnema; species Actinosynnema sp. NPDC020468. Next base: position 13,164 of record NZ_JBFAEO010000011.1, on the reverse strand, counting down.
GTAGACGTCGAGGTCCTCGGTCGACGTCGGCCAGGCGTCCCAGCGCAACCCGATGGTCGCGGTCTTCCCCGCGCCCAGGTTGAACCCGTTGTTCTGCGCCGTGCCGCTGAACTCCACGAACCCGTCGCCGTTGGCGTCCGCCGCCGAGCCCGAGAAGTGGCCCTGCGCCAGGTTCCCGGCCGCGATCGACCACAGCACGCCGGCCTGCCGGGCCTGCCGCACCACGTCGTTCGGCCCGCCCGCCTCGCCGGTGCCGTCGCCGCGACCCGAGGTGAGGAACCCGAGGGCGGCGGTGATCACCTGGACGCCCTGCGCGCGCAACCAGTCCGTGGCCGGACCGAAGTCCAACGGCCCGTCGATGCACGCCAGGAACAGCTTCGCGTCCGGCGCGACGTCGTGCACGACCTCGGCGACCGCGGTGCCGTGGTCCTCGTTCTTGGTCACGTCGTGGCAGCCGGTGTTGCTCACCGTCGCGTCGGCGGGCAGGTCGCCCTCGCCCTGCGCCTCGTCCAGCCGGGAGAACCCGACGTCGATCACGCCGACCTTGACGCCCGCGCCCTTCTTGCCGTCCCGGATCCACGCGTCCGCGCCGGACGCGGAGACGCCCTCCGACGTCACCGCCATCGGCACCGCGCGCTCCGGCCGCCGGATGTCCACAATGGACCTGTCGGCAGCCAGCGACGCCGCCCTGTCCTCGGGAACCGCCACCTGGGCGCGGTCGCCGAGCGCGGCGGTCACCTCGCCGCCGAGGCCCGCGACCACCTCCTTCACCCGGTCGCCGCGCACCTCCAGCAGCACCCGGCCGCGTTTGTCCTTGGCCACCAGCTCCTTGTGGTGCAACGGTGGTTCCGGTCTGGGCTGGGCGCTCGCCGGTGTCCCGACACCGGACACCGCAAGCGCGACCCCCGCGGTCAGCGCGACCGCACGTCGCAGTGCTCTCATCTGACGTCCACTTCCTCGATCGGGTCGAACCGGGGTCGACGGCCGCGAACGCGGTCGTCGAAGAACTCGTGACGCCACCGCCCGGTGAGCACGTCCAGCAGGAACCCGGTCGCCGGACCGGGGTGCGCGCCCCAGCGGGCGAAGTCGTCGTCGGCGACCACGACCGGCCAGCGGTTCGGGTCGGCGTCGGTGGTGAGCCAGCACAGGGTGTGCGCGGACGTGGTGGAACCCCACGGCAGCAGCCCGCCCGGCTCCGGGTGCACGGGGTGCGGCAGGTCGTCGCGCTCCCGCAACAACTCCAGCGTCCCGGCCAGCTCGACCCCGAAGGGCGACCAGCCGGTCGACCGGGGCACCGGCGAGTAGACCGCGAGGAACGAGCCGAAGTAGCCGGTCGGGAACTCCGCCGCCAACGCCTTGACGTCGTCGGGCAGCCGCCGTCCCACCACGTCCTCGATCGGGTCCCACGCCGAGCCGACGTCGACCGGACCGCGCCACCCGGTCACCTCAAGGAGTCGCCGCACACGCGGGTCGGTTGCCATCCTTCTTCCCTCCCGGATATCCGTTGGGCACGTGCGGGTTCAGGATCACCGCGTCGCACCGGAAACCGGCGCTGGTCCGCGCGTGCAGGTCGACCTCGTAGGGGATCGCGTCGCCCGGTGTGCGGTACCGGGCCTCGACCCGGTAGTACAGCCGCGCGCCACCGGTCACCGACAGCGCGATCTCCCGCTCCACCATCCGCATGTCGGTTTCGTTGACGTCCTTGTCCAGCGGCACCAGGTTGTCCCGGAGGTTGCTGCCGCCGAACTGGTGCCCGATCAGGTGACTGCGGTCGTGGACGCCGGACACGTAGCCGACCGGGTCCTCCATCTTCTTGCGGTTCGCCTCGGTCAACTCGCTGACGCACGCCGTGCCGGCCGTCGCCCGCAGGGCCGGCAGCCCGTCGCCCTTGCCCTCGTACGGCCCGGAGTAGCCGACGATCTTCTCCATCGGGTCGTTGCCGACGATCTTGCCGGTGCTCGCGAAGCAGTCCTCCGCGTCGTCGGCGAACGGGTCGTCCGCGATCTCGCCCTTGGCCCGCGACGGGTCGGGCAGCAGGCCGATCAGGTCCTGGAAGGCCGAGATCACCTGACCCGCGTTGTCCACCAACGCCCTGCTGACCTTGGTCGCGAGGTCCACGAAGGTGTCGGTGAGGTCGAGGATCCGGGTCAGCGGACCGGTCGGGTCGTAGGTCGGCGGCACCGGCAGCAGGTCCGAGCCCTGCGGCGGCCGGGGCAACGGCCGCCCGATGTCGACCACCCAGCGCGGCGGGGGCGGCGGGGTCGGCTTGGCGCGCGGCGGCACGGGCCGGTGGCCGCCCGACCCGCCCGGCCCGCGCCCGGTCGGACCGCCGCGGTCGCAGCCGTGCACGAAGTACCGGCAGTCGCCGATCCGGATGGGCTCCTCGTTGCCGCCCTCCCAGTAGTACGGGTTCGTCCACTCCTTGCCCGGGCAGTAGTGGCCGTTGGAGTCCTTGAGCTGGTCGCCGCAGCCGGCCCGGGTGGCGGGCGCGTTGCAGATCATCTGGTTGACGACGGTGCCGAGGATCGAGCCCGCCTTGGCCAGCCGGCGTGCCCACTTGCTCGCCGGGTTGTACCGACCGCCGACGCCGCCCAGGTCGCAGACGTCGCTGATCCAGTCGTGACCGCTCGGGTCGCTCACCCCGACCGGGTCGCCGACGCCGTAGGAGTACCGGTTCGCCGCCGACGACGGCGTGGGGTCCAGCGTCCAGTCGTCCCGACCGGCGAACGCGCCCGCGCCCGGTCGGTACCAGCGCGCGGTCATGTTCACCGCGCCGGTGTCCGCGTCGGTCCAGTCGCCCTGGAAGCCGACGGACGCGGTGTCGCCGGAGGCGGAGGTCACCGCGCCGAACGGATCGAACTCGCGGGTTCCGTCCACCGTGTTGCTCAGGTACCGCGCCGTCACGTCGCCGTGCCGGTCGGCGAAGAGCATCCGGGCCACGCCGGAACCCTTGTCCGACAACGCGGTCCCGTCCGGCAGCCGGCTGATCGACCGGGCGCCGTCGGAGATCGCCTCGTTCGACCGGCCGGAGTACTGGAACGCCTGGCCGTTGCGGTCCGCCACCCGGTCCAGCGAGTCGTAGCGGTAGGTGCCCTGGCCGTTGACGGTCATCCGGTCGAACGCGTCGAACTTCGTGGTGGACGTGGACCCGGCGCGGGTGGTCGAGGAGAGCGTGCCGCGGTCGGTGTAGGTGTAGGTCGCGCCGTCGCCGGACACCAACCGGTTGCGGTCGTCGTAGGTGAAGGTCTTGTCCCCCACCGAGGTCCGGTTGCCCGCGCCGTCCCACCCGTAGGCGGTCGTGGTGGTGCCCCGGGTCCACGAGGTGAGCCGACCCGCGCCGTCGTAGCCGTAGGTGTTGGCGGCCGCGTTCGTGGTCTTGGCGGTGACCTTGTCGTCCAGGTCGTAGCCGTAGTCGACGCCGACCAGCGTCCGCGGCGGCACGCCCACGTCCACGGTTTGGGTGAGCCGGTCGGTTGTCGTGCGCCCCAGCTCGTCGTAGGTGATGGTGCGCGAGGTCTTCGCGGCGACCACCCGGTCCGCGACGGTCGACAACCGCCCGGCCGCGTCGTAGCCGTAGTCGACCGAGCGACCGGTCAGCGGGTCCTTGACGGTGGCCAGGCGTCCCGCCGCGTCGTAGCCGAAGGTCGCGGCACCGGTGGCGTCGGTGCGGCCGACCAGGGCGCCGTCGCCGTCGTACCGGAACGTCGACTCGCCGCCCGCGCCGTGCGTTTCCAGCAGGTTGCCGCGGTCGTCGTAGCGGTAGGTGCTGTCACCGCGTGGTCCGCCGACCTTGTTCAGCCGTCCGGCGGCGTCGTAGCCGAACGTCCGGTCGGCCGTCGCCACCTCCGCGCCGGATCCTCTGTGGACGGTCGGCCGGTCCTGCTCGTCGTAGTCGGTGGTCGTGGTGACGCCGCCGGGCTTGACCTCCCGCACCGCCCGACCCGCCGCGTCGTAGCCCGTGGTGAAGGCGGCGTTGCCGGGTTCGACCACCGATTCCGGTTGACCCCAGGGCGTGTAGGTGTACGTCGTCACGTGCCCGTCGCCGTCCACGAACCGGCTGCGGTTGCCCAGCTTGTCGTACCCGGTGGCCGTGGTGATCGCGTGCGTGGCGTCGAGCTTCTCCACCTGCTGCACCACGCGGCCCAGTTCGTCGCGGCCGTAGGCGACCTGCCTGCCCTGCGCGCTGGTGGTGGCGACCACGTCGCCCATGCCGTCGTACGCGGTGGTGGAGAAGCGCTTCTCCTGACCGCCCACCACCTGCGCCGAGCGCACCGCCCGGCCCGCGAGGTCGTACCCGGTCGTGGTGGTGATGCCCGCCGGGTCGGTGACGCTCGCCGGGCGGCCCGCGATGTCGTAGCCGTAGGTCGTGGCCCGGGCGGTGGCGTCGGTGGTGGACACCTGCTCCCCCACCGCGTTGTAGGCCGCGGTGGTGGTGTGCTGCGCCGGGCTGGTCACCGACACCGGGTTGCCCGCGTCGTCGTAGGCCGTCGTGGTGGTGAAGTACGCCGTCGAGCCCGAGGAGTGGTCGACCCGGGTGGAGGTGACCTCGCGGCCGAGGTCGTCGTAGGTGGACCGGGTTTCGGCGCCGCCGGGCGCGGTGCGCGCCAGGATCTCGCCCGCCTTGTCGTAGTGCACCTCGACCACGCTCGGCGTCGCGCCGACCTGGGGCAGCGTCACGGTGAGCACCCGCCCGTACGGGTCGAACGTGCGCCCGGTGACGTGGTTCAGCGCGTCGGTGGACTTCACCGCGTTGCCCGCGTGGTCGTACTCGGTGCGGCTGGTGGCGCCCTTGATGGTCGTGCCGCCCGGGGGCGTGTAGTCGGGCAGCACGCCCGCGACCACCCGGCCCAGCACGTCGCGCTGGGTGGTCGTGACGTCGCCCGCGCCGTCGCGGGACTGCGTGACCTCGCCGAAGGCGTTGTACCCCAGCGTTTCCGCCTGCCGGAACCCGGCGGTGCGGGTGCCCGCCACCCACACCTCCGCCGCCGGCGCGGTGGTGCGGACCAGAGCGTGCGCGGGGTCGTACTCGAAGTTCGTGGTGACCCCGCGCCGGTCGACGGTCGCGATCGGCAGGCCGCGCTCGTCGTAGGCCGCCGTCGAGGAGATCACCGTGGTGGCGTCGACGTAGGTGTCCTCACGGGTGTGGTTGCCCGCCGGGTCGTAGGTGTGGCTCGACTTCTCCACCCGGTTCGGGTCGGCCGCGCCGCGCAGCTCGACGGTCAGCGCGTTGCCGTCCGCGTCGTAGCGCGCGGTCGTGGTCCGCTTCACGCCGGTCGGGTCGACGGTGGTGGTCACCGCGTTGCCGGCCGGGTCGTAGGCGTGGGTGGTCCGACCGCCGCCCGCGCCGACCTGCTCGACCAGTTGGCCCGCCGCGTCGTAGGAACGCTGGTCCACCACCAGGTTCCCGCGCCGGGTGGTCGCGGGCAGGTCGTCGTCGTAGTAGGTGTACTTCGTCAGCCGGCCCATCGCGTCGGTGACGGACGCGAGCCGACCCGCCGGGTCGTAGGACCGGGCCTCCAGCGTCATCGTGGTGGCGGCGGGGTTCTCCGGGTTCACCCCGGCGCCGGACGCGACCCGGTTGAGCGGCTTGCCGAACTCGGTGTAGCGGGTGGTCCAGGTGGTGCCCCGGACGTCGGTGACCGCCTCGGTCAACCCGTTGTCCGCGTAGGAGGTCGTCTGCACGCCCCCGTCCGGGAACTCGACGCGCACCACCCGGTCGCCGCCGTCGTAGCCGTACTTCGTGGTGCGCGCGGTCTCACCGGGCGCGGTGTCGGCGAGCGTCCGCTCCAGGGTGTTGCCGTCCGCGTCGTAGCGGTAGGTCGTGACGAGGCTGTGCGTGACGCCGGTGACCGCGTTCGGCACCGCCGGTCCGGTGACCTTCGAGACCAGGCCCCGAGGCGTGTACTCGTAGGAGGTGGTGGCCAGGGCGGTGCCGCCCGCGTTGACCTCGGTGGCGCTCTTCTGCCGCCCCAGCAGGTCGTAGGCGTAGCGCAGGGTCAGGCCGGAGGGCGTGGTCACCTCGGCCAGGTCGCCGTTGGCCGCGTACCGGCGGGTGGTGGGTTGGCCGCGCCTTCCCGTGCTGCGCACCAGAAGTCCGGCCGGCACCTTGCCGCCGCCGACCGCGTCCTCCGCGCCGGTCGAGTACTCCGAGGTTTCGGTGGGCGCGGCCGTGAGCCCCTCGGGCGTCGGGTACTTCACACTGGTCGGACGGCCGAGCGCGTCGTAGGTGTAGGAGGTGCGGAAGCGGGTGTCGTCCGGACCGGTCGAGCGACCGTCCGAACTGGACTCCAGCCGGTCGCCGCGCGGGTCGAGGGCGCCCGCGGGCTTGACGTACGTGGCGTAGGTGGTGTTGCACGACCCGGCCGCGCGGCACGTCTTGACGCTCAGCACGTTGCCGCGCTCGTCGGTGGCGCGTTCGGTGCGGTGGCCGTTCTCGTCCACCGTGGCGAACGGGAAGCCCGCGGCGTTGTACTCGATCCGCGCGGTGGCGCCGTCGTGCGTGCGGTCGACCAGCCGGCCGCCGTTGTCGACGTCGAACGTGTAGGTCCAGTCGCCGTACCCGGCCGGACCGCGCAGCGTCGCCGTGCGCGTGGAGTCCCGCACCGCCGGGGTGTCCAGCGTCCAGGTCCGGCCGTCGTGGTCGGTCAGCGTGCGAACGCGGTCCTCCACGTCGTCGTAGGCCACGGTGGCGAACGTGCGGCCGTCCTGCGGCAGCGCGAGGCCGGTCAGCTCGTCGGTCGCCTTGGCCGCCGCGAAGTGCTGCCGCGCCGCGAGCGCGCCGAGCGGGTGCCGGTACAGCGCGACCTCGTCCACCGCGCCCTGGAAGTAGAAGTCGCCGTTGTTGGTGGCGGGCCAGTCCTTGCCGTTGCCGCCGCCGAGCGTGAGCCTGCCCTGGTGCGCGTGGTCGACGTACCCGGCGAGCGTGCCGGCCGCGACACCGTCCAGGTACAGGGTTTGGGTGTCGATCGCCGCGGTCAGCACGACGTGGTGCCAGCCGCCGTCGTCCACCTGCCTGCTGGTGACGACCTGGCGCGGCCCGGTGGCGTCCCGGCGGGCGAAACCGCCGTACAGCAGGCCGTCCGTGCCGACGTAGAGGATCGGGGTGGACTTCCCGGCCGCGGCGGGGAAGCTCTGGTCGGCGTAGCTCAGCAGGGTGCCCTGGGCGGTGGTCCTGAACCACAGCTCGACCGAGAGCGACATGGTGTCGGTGGTCAGGTCGTCGGGCAGCGTCACGTAGCTGGACGTGCCGTCGAAGGTGCCCGCCTTGTCCGACGTGCCGCCGAGCGCGCCGTCACCGCCGAGCACCACGCCGTGCTGCCGGCCCGCGTCCGCGCCGGGTCGGCGGGCCAGCGCGTTGGCCACCGTGTCACCGCTGGTTTCGCCGAGCCGCCAGTAGGCGTGCGGGTTGTCGTCGGCGACGGAGCTGCGGTAGTGCGACCCGGAGCGGTAGGTGTGCTGGGTGCACTGGTTCCCGGGCGCGCAGGCCTTGACGAGCTTGTCGCCGTCGTAGGTGTAGCTCCAGGTGAGCGGTGGGCCGCCGGTGTCGGGCGCGGGCGTCGACACCGACGCGACGTGCGCGCCCTGCCAGGTCAACCGCAGCGCGCGACCGCTGGAGGTGTTGGTGATCGTGGTGACGTGGTCGTTCGTGTCGTAGGCCAGCGTCTCGACCAGCCCGGCCGGGTCGGTGATCGCGGTCAGCCTGCCGAGCACGTCGAACGTCCACCGGCTCGCGGTCGCGTCCCGCAGCACGTAGGTGCCGTTGGGCTGGTAGACGAGGTCGGCGTTCTGGCCGAACGGCGGCGCGAAGCTCCCGTCGGGGTTGCGGCCGAACCGGGACTGCCTGCCGGTCGGGAAGGTGACCACGACGTTGTCCGTGCCGTCCTGGTCCTTGGCCAACCGCATGTCCACCCTGGACGACCAGCCGACGCCGAACGCGGTGTCCCGGCGCGGGTCCAGGCTGTTGTAGGTGCGGCCGATGGTCAGGTCCGGTCCGACGGTGTCCACCGAGGCGTCCGTGACGACCGTCGAGTAGTTGCCGATCTGCGGGTCGAGTCCGGGCGCGAGGTCGCCGCCGGGGCTGCCCGCGAGGTGCGAGGTGATCTCCGGCTGGTGCACGCGCGGGGTGAAGACCAGCCGCGCGCCGTCCTTGGCCGACACCCAGGACGGCGTGGCGTCGACGGTGTCGTAGACCTTCACGCCCCAGAAGTAGGCGCGGTTCCAGGACAACCCGGTGGGCGCCCAGGACTGGCCGGTCCACGGCGACTCCTGGCAGCCCTGACCGAGGTTCTCGTCCGCGCAGACCAGGAACTTGTAGGTCAACCCCTTGCCGGGCCAGTGGTCGTCGTCCACGCCCTCCGCGTACAGCGTCGGGGTGAGCGTCGGCACGATCGCCCCGCCGCCGGGTTGTTGCAGGTTCGACGTGGGCGGCGTGTTGCGGACCGTGATGTCGAACCGGCCGTAGGGCACCTGGTAGGCCACGAAGAAGTCCTGGCCCTGCGGGGTGAACATGGTCAGGAAGACCTGGTAGTCCCCCGGCGCGAGCGGGTCGATCGGCACGTCGAAGGCGACCTTCGCGCCGGGCGCGGCGTTCGCGGTCCACCCGGTGGCGGCGCGGATCTTCGTGCTGCCCTGGTTGACGATGTAGCCGAACTTGATCCCGCCGCCGGCCGTCCAGGCGGACGTGCCGAGGTTCGTGGCGTCGACCTTCAGCCGACCCGCGCGGCTCGCGCTGGGCAGCGTCACGTCGGTGACCTCGAACCGGACGCCCTCGGGGACGTAGCGGACCTCGAGGTAGGGCTGGTTCGGCGAGTGCGTCGAGCCGAACCGCATGCCGTTGCGGTCGGTTTCGTCGGAGGCCCGCAGCGCCAGGCCGTTGCCCATCGCGGCGCCGTGCGTCCAGTCGGTCAGCACGTTCTGGTCCAGCGCCAGCTTCTCCCACGCGGCGCCGGCGCAGGACGGCCCGCCGTGCGCGAAGGCCTTGGTGGACAACGATCTCCCGACGGCGGCGCCGGGCCAGCTCAGCGAGGCGCTCCACGGCTCGGTCACCTCGAACACCGACACCGACCGGGGCGCGCAGGTCGTGCTGTAGCCGGCTTCCACCACCAGCGCGCCGGCCAGCACGTACTGGTTGCGCACCGCGTTCAGGGCGTTGCCGAAGTGCAGGTAGCTGCGCGAGAGCCCGCCGTCGACGTAGCCGGTGCGCAGGTCGATCTCGCCGGGTTTGCCGGGCGCGCCCGGGGTCACGTAGGTGCTGTCGTCGGCGTTGAGGTTGCTCGTCGTGGGGTCGACCACGACCGGGAACGCGCGGGCCGGGTCGTGCAGCCAGGCCGGGTCGAGCGCCACCACGAGCCGCCACGCGTCGCCGTCGCGGGTGAGCCGGTAGGTCGTGTCGACGCGCCGACCACGGGCGTCCTGCGCGAACCCGCGCGGCACGACCGCGACGACCTGCGCGCCGTCGACCAGTTCGACCGCGCCGTCGGCGAGCCGCGGGGTGAGCCCGCGCGGGGTGAGGGTGAACGTGGTCTCGTTGCCGGCCGCCGCCGAGGTGAGCACGAGGTCTTCCTTGACCCCACCGGCGGTCGCGGTGAGCTTGACGTCCACAGAGGACAGTGCGTTCGGGTAGGTGGCGGTCGCGCCCGCGGTGGTGGCCTCGACGTCGGCCGCGCCGTCGAGCCGGTAGGACAGGCCGTGCCGGTCGTCGAAGGCGAGCCGGACCAGCTCGGGATCACGTGCGGCGCGGGCGAAACCGGTGTCGTTCGGCGCGGTGCGGGGTGCCCAGCGGCCGTCGCGGTCGGTCAGCGCCAGGTCGACCGGCTGCCAGTCGCCGCCTCCCTGCCGCACGTTCGCCGGGCCGGGGTGCACGCGCAGGGTGCGCGAGCCGTCGGGGTTGTCGAAGGTCTCGGTGGTGGCCGTGCGGTCCTGGGGTCGTTCCTTGGCCTTGGCGTCCAGCGCGGGCAGGTCGACCGGTTGCGCGACGGTCGGCTTGTCGTGCGGCTGCGCGGTGACGTCCGGCTGCGCGCCGACGGCGGCTTTCGCGACCTGGTCCGGCACCGCGCCCGGTGGCCGGGGTGTGTCGTGCGGTTGCGCGCCCAGCGCGGTCGAGGTCTCACCGGACGGGCTGTCCGGTGACACCCCTTCCGCCGTGCCGCTCTGCTGTCGCGGCGCGGAGACCGACGCGCCCGGCGGGAGTGGTGGCGCGGGCGGCGACTCCGAGGAGGCCGACCCGAGCACCAGCAGCACCACCACGACGGCGGCGCACAACCCACGCTGTCCCATCGCTGCACCCCCCCAAGCGACCGGACACGGGCGCGTCGGTCAGGGGAAATCCTGGGACGAGGAGGTTGGAGAAACATTGCGCCGCTGGTCAGAGCAGCTTGTCGGCCCGTTCCGCCTCGGCGTGCCTGCCCTGTTCGAGCAGCAGCTCGCGCACCTGCCGCAGCGTCGCGCGACCCGCCTCCCGCTCACCGGAGGCCAGTTGCGCCTCGCCGAGGTGCAGCAGCACGTCCGCCTCGTGCGCCGCGTCGCCGGACGCCCGGAACACCTCCAGCGCCTCCTGGCACAGCTCGACCGCCCGGGCGTGGTCGCCGGTGTTGGTCGCCACGAGGGCCAGCGTGTCGATCGCGCACGCGAGGCTGCTCAACGCGTTCAGCTCGCGGCACAGCGCCACCGCGTGCTCGGAGTGCTCGCGCGCCTGCTCGTTGCGGCCCAGCAGCGCGCTGTGCCAGCCGACCGCCACGTGCGCCTGGGCGATCTCGGTGCGGAACGTCGGCGCGGCCAGGTAGCGGTGCAGGGCCTTGGTCGAGTGCTCCAGCGCGGACTCCACGTCGCCGCGCTCCTCGAACGCCGCGCCGATGCCGTAGTGCACGTTGGCGTGCAGCACCGGGTCGCCGGACGCCTCGGCCAGCGCGAGCGCCCGGTGCAGGGACCGCATCGCGTCGTCGTGCCGGCCCAGGTGCGCGTAGGCGTCCGCGATCGACCGGTGCGCCAGCGTCACCGTGCGCGGGTCGTCGACGAGCCGTTCGGCCGAGGGCAGCCCGGTGAGCCAGAACGCCAACCGGTCCCGGTAGCGGCTCTTGCGCACGTGGAAGGTGGTGAGCGACCAGGCCAGCCGCCACGCGCGGTCGCCCGCGTGCTCCCGGACCGCGAGCAGCGCCGGGTGCTCCGCGGTGAACCACGCCACCGCCTCGGCCGGGTCCGGCAGCGGCACGACCGTCACACCCGGCGCGGCCGGCGCGAGGTCGATGTCCCGGCGGAGCGGGAAGAGCACCCGCTCGGCCCGGTAGGCGGTGTGCAGGTAGTGGTCGACCAGCCGGTCCAGCGCGGCCTCGGGTTCGGGCGCGGTCTGCTCGGCGGCGTAGAGCTTCACCAGGTCGTGCAGGCGGTAGCGGTCCTCGGCGCGGGAGACCAGGTGGGCGTGCTCCAGCTCGTCCAGCAGCGGTCGGACTCGCTCCGCCGGCACGCCCAGCAGCGAGGCGACGGCGGGCAGCGCGAGGTCCGGGCCCGGCACGAGGCCGAGCGCGGCGAACAGCGCGCGGGCGTCGGCGGACAGGGCGTTGAGCGACCACGACAGCACCGCGCGCAGGCTGACGTCCGCCTCGCCCGCGTCGACCGCGTCCAACCGGGCCTGCTCGTCGCGCAGCTCGTCGGCCAGCGCGGCCAGCGACAGCTCCGACTGGACGAGCGCGCGTGCCGCCACGATGCCCAGCGCGAGCGGCAGTCCGGCGCAGTAGTCGAGCACCGCGTCCACCGCGGCCGGTTCGGTGCGCACGCGCGCCTCGCCCAGGTGGCCGAGCAGCACGGCTTCCGCCTCCTCGCGGCTCAGCACGTCCAGCGCGAGCGGGTAGCCGCCGTGCCCGGACACCAGGCCCGCCAGGCGGTTGCGGCTCGTGACCAGGACCCGGCTCGGTCCGGCGCCGGGCAGCAGCGGCACGACCTGGGCGGTGTCGGACGCGTTGTCCAGCACGATCAGCACCCGGCGGCGGGCGAGTTCGGTGCGGTACAACGACGCCTGGGCGTCCACGTCGACCGGGACGGCCTCGGGCTCCACGCCCAGCGCCTCCAGGAAGCCCCGCAGCACGACCTCCGGCGCGACGGGTCCGGTCCGCGGGTCGAAACCGCGCAGGTTGGCGTAGAGCTGGCCGTCGGGGAAGGCGTCGAGCCGGTCGTGCGCCCAGCGCAGCGCGAGCCACGTCTTGCCGATGCCGCCGACACCCCCGATCGCCGAGATCACCGCCGTCGACCGGCCCCCGAGCACGTCGGTCAGCACGTCGAGCTCGGCCTGCCGCCCGGCGAACACGGTGGGCCGCGCGGGCAGTTGCCGCGGTCCGCCCGGGGTGGGCGCCGGCAGTTCGGCCCGCAGGATGCGCTCGTGCAACCGGGTCAGCTCGGGCCCGGGGTCCGCGCCGAGCTCGTCGGCGAGCACCCGGCGGGTCCGGTCGAAGTGCTCCATCGCCTCGGCCTGCCGCCCGCAGTGGTAGAGCGCGAGCATCAACTGGCCGGCGATCCGCTCGTCCCGGGGGTGCCGCGCGGCCAGGTCGACCACCTCGGCGAGGACCTCGGCGTGCGCACCCCGCCGCAACCGGATGTCCAGGTGGTCCACCACGGCGGTGTGCCGCGCGACGACCAGCGCGTGCCGCCGCCCGGCGAACCATGGCGACTCCATCCCGGCGAACGGCTCACCGCGCCACAGCTCGAGCGCGCCCCGGTACGCCCGCGCGGCCGCGACGTCGTCACCCGCCCGCCGCGCCTCGGCGAGCAGCGCCGCGAACCTCTCGGTGTCCACAGAGGACGGTCCGACCTCGACCAGGTACCGCCCACCCCGCCCGACGATCCCGACCCCGCGCAACACCGACCGCAACCGCGACACGTAACTCCGCACGGTGGTCACGGCCGTGCCGGGAGCCCGCTCCCCCCACACCCGGTCCACCAACTGGTCCACGGTGACCGGCCGCCCGACGTCCACCACCATGGCCGCCAACACCGCCCTCTGCCGCGCCGGCCCGAGGTCGACCACCACCCCGTCCACCCGCGCCCGCACTTCACCGAGCAGCTCGATCTCGACACCCACGCCCGAACCCCCTAGGCGGCCATCATCGCACCCTCCTCCGCGAACCCCGTCCGGACGCCCACGCCCCGCCGCCGCCCCCCCGCGGGGGCCGGGGGGGC